>JBEKCW010000215.1:0-8799 GCA_050014675.1 Occallatibacter sp.
AAGAGACTTGAGGTGCATGATTTGGACTCCATTGGATAGAAGTGGGACGCCGATTGAAGCATTGTAGGCGATGCATCCCACGTCTAGAGCGGTTTCGGTTCATGTGTTGACACGCCTTCATCGTGCAGGGTGGCTCTTTCTTGAGGAAAGAGCCACTTGGCAGCATCAACTATGTTGGCATTTGAACCGAAACCGCTGTAGCCGAACGAAGTCTTAGTTTTATGATCGGATGGCATTCAGGCCTTGAGCCGCCGGGCGCCCTGTACAAGCTCAGCTTGCGCCGTATGAGGCTTCCCTCGTCAGGCGCAAACTGAAAGCAGAGAGCTGAAGGCTGAAAGCTGTATTAGTCGGCCTTCCCGCTACCATCCGAGTTCTGGGGCAGATCGAGAGCCACCAGCGCAAAGCGAGTCTGGCCGGGCGCCGAGCTCTGGAAGCCGACAATGTGCTGGTGCCGCTCCGATCCAGCCTTCAGCTCAAATCCATTTGACCCCGAGTGATAACCGTAGTTTGTGCCGTTTTCATTCACCTGCACATTGCTGCCGTGCTTGTCGTCGCAGGTCAGCCCTTCAGACGTCTTTGCGGGCGCGCCGACCGCGGCATTTCCCTGGCACGCTATTACGTCGCCATAGCGGGTAAGCGCGTTTTTGTAGAACGCGGTCACCTTGTCCTCACTGTCGGAGGTGGAGTAGTTCACCACTTTAATTCTCATCTGCCACTCGCCGAAGCCCATGCGAATGTCGGCCGACTTGTCTTTGTCTTTATCGACAACTACCTGCGCGCCGGGATACACCGGCAGCCCGAGATCCGCCGCCGTTGTCTGGTCGGTATTCACATGGACTCCGCCGAACGGGGTGTCAACCTGCACGTTTTTGTCCTCACCGTTGGCGCCCTTTTCCACGTGGACGCGGCAACCGGTAGTTGTGAATGCGGCCAACGCCAACATTGCCAAGGCTGCGCCCATGCGCCGATTCCGCTGACCCTTCAGGTTCAATTCCATATTTACCTTCCTCATATTGCTTTATACGCTTGGTTCCGCATGAGGGTTCCCTTGGCCGATTGACAACTTTTTCGCACCCCGGGGGTTCTAACCCGATGTAGCATCTAGTAAAGCACCATATCCGCTTCGTGCTTCTCCTTTGCCTGGTTGCCGCGGCTCGCCTCGAGGTGAGCCAGATTCCTTACCGCTGATCGGACAGCAAGCAGATCGGCTGGAACCCCACTCATACAGGATTGAACGAAAAGGCAGCCGAAATCTCCCCCAATCAATCTGAAACGATTTCTCTGCCTGTTGAAAGGACACGAATGAGTTACATTCTCCATCTCTCCTCTGCCCGGAAGACTCTAATGGCCGCCGGATGCGCGGCCCTGATTGCACTCTCCCCTTTGCTTTCAAGCGCTCAGAACGATCCGCCGCCCGAGGCGGGCCGCGTCTCCGCCATCGAGGGCGCGGCCTCTGTGCAGCCTGCAGGCCTCGATAATTGGGGCCAGGCCGAGATAAACATGCCGCTCGGCCCCGGCGACCGCATTTATACCGATGATTCAAGCCGCGCCGAAATCCAGATTGGCCGCACCTACATCCGCATGGGCACCGGCACCGATATCAGCATTATTTCCGTAAGCCAGGCAGGCGTCTCAATCGGCGTGGCGCAGGGTCGAATCCACCTGCATTGCTTTGGCTTGTGGCCAGGACAGACCCTTAATGTAAACACTCCCAGCGGCACCACTTCAATCAATTCTCCCGGCGAGCTGCGCGTCGATGTGTTTCCCGATCAGCAGGCAGCCCTCTTTACCCAGTACTTGAACAACGGGTTTATTACCGGCGCCAGTGGCTTCAGTTCGCAGCTCCCCGCCGGAAGCTCGCTTGAGCTTATCGGGTCGAATCCCGTGGTACCTCAATGGTTGCAGATGGCCGCCCCCGAGCCCGTGGACGAGTGGAGCCAGCAGCGCGATGCACAGATTACGGCATCCATCTCGTATCGCTACGTCAGCTCGGATATAGGCGGAGCGTATGATCTCGACGCCAACGGCGACTGGACCCCCCAATCGCCCTATGGCGCAATCTGGTTTCCCCGCGTCGACGCTGGGTGGGCGCCCTATCACAACGGACATTGGGTAAGTCACGCGCCGTGGGGTTGGGTCTGGGTTGAGAAGGAGTCATGGGGATATGCTCCCTTCCATTACGGCCGGTGGGTGGTCTTCAACGGCCGCTGGGGATGGGTGCCGGGACCTCAGGCAGCGCATCCGGTCTGGTCGCCTGCCCTGGTGGTTTTTGCGGGCGGAATCAACATAGGCGGCGGTGGTGTCTCGGCCTGGTTCCCGCTGGGACCCGGCGAGCCATATCGCCCGTGGTACCCGTGCAGCCCGGCCTACATAGACCAGGTAAACATCACCAATCTCCGCCCGGCTCCCGGCATCCGTATACAGGCCAGTTATGCCGGCTTCAACTTCAATGCGGTGGTGTTTGCCAACCGCTCGGTAGGCATCTCGGCCATGAACCAGCAGGACTTTGCCGCTGGGCGCCCGGTCAGCGTGAGCAACGTGGTCATCAACAAGACCATCATCAACAACATCACCATCATCAACCAGCCGCCGGTTGAGCCCAATCCCCGCAGCTTTGCCTCGCGCGCCCCTGCGGGAGCGCCAGCTGTGGCAGCGGAGCGGCCGGCGTTCATCAACGAGAAAGGCATGACGGTTTCGGCCAAGGCGGGCTTTAAGCCAGCCCCGCCGCCGGTAAGGCCCGCTCCGCCGGTGCAGGCGCTGGCCGGGCACAAGGTTGCGGCTGCGCCGCCGGGAGTGAAAATAACCGCACCGAGCACCGCGGCGGCTGCGCCTGAAAAGCCGGCACAGCAAGCGCCAACCAAGGTGACTCCTGCGGGAAAACCGGCCGTGAGTGGGGCCGGTAACCCGAATCCGGGCGCGCCAAATCCGGGTGGTCAGGGGCCGCACCCCAACTCAGCGCGGCCGTCGGAGCTGACTGCCAAGCCGGCCACAAATCAGCCGGCGACGGGCACCGCGAACGCGCCGGGAGCTAAGCCTGCCACCAACCCAACTGACAAGCCTGCTCCAAAGCCCGCGGGCCAACCGGGCGCGAAGCCCGCGACCAACCCGCCAGCCAAGGCTGCGGATGCCAAGCCGGGCGAGAAACCCAAGCCGGGCGCCAAACCTGAAAACAACGACAAAGACGACAAGGACGCGCCCAAGAAAGACAATCCCGACGACAAGAACAACTAGCGCGACCGTATCCGGTCCGCACCGGAGTCCCCGAGCCGCCATGTATGAAACTCTGGTTGCCCCACCCATCGAGCGTTTTTTGCTCGATAGGTGGGAGACCACAAAAGCCAGCCTCGGGTAATTCCTCCTGTTTCTTTCCAGGTCACAGAAAAGCCGCTGCCATTTGGCAGCGGCTTTTTGTTGAACAGAAAATCCAGCCAGCTGAGGGAGCAGGGGCCTTCAGACTCCTGAATTACTTCGCAAAAAAATGGCGGCCTTCAGGGCAGGACCCTCCAGAAGGGATCAGTGCCCTTTTTCTGAATAGCCATCTTCTTTGCTGCTGGTGGCGAACAGAATACACGCGGCAAAGACGGCAATAATCACCGGAACGACGAAAAACGGGGAAGTAATGTGCATCGGTTGGGCTCCTTGCTGATTTAAGAGTAACAAAAACTAGTGGTCAGTGGTCAGTGGTCAGTGACCAGAAAAACAGTGAATGGGTGAAGAAGTGAACCAGTGAACAGAGCCGCAAAGTTCGTTCAACATATTTTCGCTGGTTCGCTCATTCACTTCTTCACTCATTCACTTCTGACCACTGACCACTGATCACTGACCACTGCTTTTCGCGTAGTCCACCCTGATAGTCAAAATCTCGTACGGATGTATTGGCACCTTGACCACGTCGCGCGTCACTGGGAGCGGATCGCCTTCGGGGGTTTCCATCAGGTTGGTCACAGTGGCTGAGGTTGCGCCCGGCGGCACGTGGAACTCGGCTGTCGCGTTCTTCCCTGCCCACTCGTAGACACGGAAGATTAAGCCGTTGGCGTCTTCGGCTTTTTTCACCGCGGTCAGCACAACATTGTCGGGCGAGACCGATGCGAACGAGTGTGAAGGCGGCAGCGTGCCGGCGTGGGCCGTGGTGACTACGGCCTGGAGCGGGTAATCGTACTCCCAGCCATGGCGCACGGTGAGCGCTTCTTTCCACGTGCCCGCGTGCGGATACAGCGCGTATGAGAAATGGTGCTCGCCCATGTCGGCATCGGGGTCAGGCCACTTGGGCGAGCGCAGCAGCGTTAAGCGCAGCACGCTGCCCACTGCGTCGTATCCATACTTGTCTTTGTTGATCAGCGACAAGCCGTGTACCTTGCCGTCGGGGCCTGCGCCGGAGAGATCGGCCCAGCGCATGGCGGGCACTTCAAACTGGCCTTGCTCCCAAGAATTGTTGCGCGTGGTGGGCCGCTCGATTTCGCCGTAAGGAATCTCGTAGGTGGCGAAGTTGCTGGTTGCGGCCAACGGGAACGCGGCTTTGAGCAGGATGTGCGATTCGTGCCAGTCGAAGTCGTTGTCGATGTTGACTTCATCGCCTTTGAGCGAGATGGTCTGGACGAGCTTCGAATTCTCGGTGTGGTAGGTGACGCGAACAGACTTCGAGCCGTCGGAGCCGGTGACCGATTCGACTGAATCGGCCTTATCGATAGTTGACGGCGGAACATCGTAAGTACCGGGATCGATGTTCCACGCGTCGTAATCCTTCGGAATGTCTTTGAAGAATTGCAACTGATTGCCGCAGGAGTTCGGCGCGAGAACCTCTTCTCCGCTTTTGGGATCGAGAACGCCCGACTTAAGGTTAGCGACAGTGCGAATGCTGGTAATGCAGCCAGTCGTACCATCGACGCTGACCACGAGTGGGTCGCTGTGGAGCGTAATGTCTCCCGCTGCAACAGCGCTTGTGCTGGGAGACCTTAGATCGCCCTTATCGGAAACTGCCACATGCAGAGTTTCGTAGCCAAGCGCCGGAATGTTTCTTACCGGCACTTGAAGTTCAAGCTGCTCCGTCGCCTTGTTGTACGAAACGATTCGGGCCTGTTCCGACTCACCCTTTTCAGGAATTACCCAAGCGGAATCCCCGGGGTGCCCTGCGACGGGCACATTGACCGTTACGCTTCCACTACGCTCCCAGCCCAACGGATTGAAAATCACTACCGTCGCAATTTGGGGACGGATGATGTCCTTCGCGTTCGTCTGACCTGCAACCTTCAGCACGTCGCTCGGGATCTTATCTGTCTGGGCGTCTTGTCCCCGAACTGCCCCTTTAGTGTTGATACGGGCAACGAGCGATTCCTGCGCCCCGCCCGAAATCTCATTCGTAGACCAGCGCACCACGTCATAATCCTTCTGCGCTTCTTTATAGATAATTCCAATTCCCGAACCCGCAGCCAGATCGTGGAACTGGTTGAAGAGCACCTTCTTCCAGTCCTCGGTCAGCTCGTTCCCCGGATACGCAAGCCCATCGAGCCATGCCAGCGACGACCATTTTTCGGCGTTCAGCACCTCTTCTTCAGCCGTGCGCATGTTGTGCTTGTGGTTGGCCTGGGTGGTGAAGACGCCGCGGTGATACTCGAGATAAAGTTCCGAATCCCACGTGGGAATTGACACCTTACCATCGACAGCGGGCGGCGCAGTGTAGCCCTTTGCAATCGACTGGTAATTCCACGTCGGGCTCTCGGGCGCGATCTCCTTGTCTACAGTTTGAAAGTAGTTGATGGCCGTGCCGAACTGGTACTTGGGCGTGATGTGTCCCGGCGTTGCCCAGTGCATTCCTTCATCGAGCATGGCGCGCGTGGGTCCGCCGCCGTGGTCGCCGATGCCGTAGAGGTCCATCAGGTCGGTCAGGCCGGTTGACTTCTGTCGCGCCAATGCAAGATCGTCAGACAACCGCACCGGATTAAGCGTGTCGTTCACGTAATCATGCGGGAAATACGCCAGGACCTTTGACCCGTCGGGCGACTCCCACCAGAAGAGTTTGAAGGGCAGTTGGTTGGTGTCGTTCCAGGTCATCTTCTGGGTGACGAAATAATCCACGCCGCTCTTCTTGTAAATCTGCGGAAGCTGCCAGGTGTAGCCGAAGCTGTCGGGGTTCCAGCCTACTTTTACGTCGATGCCGTAGTTCTGCTTGTACCAGCGCTTGCCCACCAGAAGTTGCCGCACCAGCGATTCGCCGTCGGGCATGTTGAGGTCGGGCTCGAGCCACATTCCGCCGACCACTTCCCAGCGGCCCTCCTTGATGCGCCGCTTGATTTCGTCGTTCATGTCGGGATACTTCTGGGCCAGCCACTCGTTGTAGACCGCGGCACTTTGGGTGTAGTGGTAATCGGGGTATTCGTACATGAGCTGCAGCGCGGTGCCGAAGGTGCGCTTGACGGTGTCGACGGTTTCAGTCCACGGCCACAGCCAGGCGGCATCGATGTGCGAGTTGCCGACCTCGTAGAAGGTAGCCTGCTGCTCGAGCGGGCGCAGCGCCTCAAGTTTCGATTGTGCGGCGGTGAGGCTAGCGTCAAAGTCCTTCTGGTTGTGCGCATCGAGGGCCTTGATATCGACATCTGCGATAGCGCCGTAGAGCGTGGCCTGGTTGGTGGCTGCGGTAGCGGCGTCGAGCGAAGGAATCAACTCGGCCGCGGCGAGAAACTCCTCGCGCAGGTCTTCGGGATTGGGGCGGCCTTCAGGGAAATCGACGCGCAGGCTGGCGCCGTGGATGGACTTCTGATCGACCGTGTGCAGCAGCTTGACGGCTACCACAACCTTGTCTCCGGGCTTGACCTTGTCAAAGAGAACAATGGGCTCGAGATCGTCGCCCAGGGCCACGCGCCGGCCGTTGAAGTAGAGGATTTCGGGCATGGGCCCGTTGGCGTCGGCGTTGAACTGAAACCAGACACGCGCGCCAGTGAGGTCGTAGCCGTTGAGCGTCTCGGGAATCTGGTAGGTCTGCCGGAACCAGACCGCCTCATTGGGCGCCTTGGAGTTGCGGGCGACCGTCTGCCAGCCGCTGTCGTCGAGGTCAGCATCCTCAGCGTGCGGCAGGTCGCCGGCATGCATCTTCCACACGCCGTCGGGCAATTCGCGGAAGCTGCCCAGCCGGTTGACGACAGTTTGCGCATCGGGCGGCAGCATGGCCGTGGCTTTTTTGTAGTCGGTGGGGGGCTGGGCAGAGGATGCGGCTGCAACAACAAGAAAGCCAAAGCAAAGGGCAACAGGGCGAAGGCAGAACCTAAGGAAACTGATATTCATAGCAAAGAAAACCCCTTCGCTGCATTTTAGGCTATCGGGCCTGGGTATTTCCCTGGCGCGGTGCCCGGCACGCGAAGGCATGGCGCATTGCGGGTTTCGCTCCGGTCCCTGACCCATTGAAATCCGAAATCATGATCCGCGCGTAATCGTTAAAGAAAGGAGCGCCGGCTGCGGATCGCGTCAGAGACATCCACCTTAGTGGGAGTTTGGCGCGGCTGTCGATTTGCTAGCATCCGCATGTACGGCACTCTTCGGGCAAGATTCAGGAGGTCCCCGTGGCGGGTCTTGCCGCAGTTCCCGGAACCGGGAGGCTCCCTTTGCCTTCCCGCTCCGCCGACATCTCGCTGGCGGAAATCTTGTCTGCGCTCTCGTTCGCTCTCGACCTGACTGAGGGCGCAGTACAGGGCCACGCCCTGCGCAGTTGTTTGCTGGGCATGCGGCTTGGCAAGCGGCTGGGGCTTGCGGCGCCCCGCATGAACAGCCTCTACTATGCGCTGCTGCTCAAAGATATAGGCTGCAGCAGCAACGCAGGGCGGCTTTGCCAGATCATCGGCGGCGGAGACGAGCGCGAGGTAAAGTCGGGCGTAAAACTTGAGGATTGGACCAAGCCGCATCAGCCGAAGCTCTCGACTCTGCGCCTGCTGTGGAAGACAGTGCTGCCCGGGGCCGGAGCGCTAGGCCGTACCGCGGGCATTCTGCGCATCGGTCTGACACAGCATCGCAACAATAAGGAAATGATCACGCTGCGCTGCGACCGTGGCGCCAGTATCCTGCGCAAACTTGGCCTGGGCGACATTGCAGCCGAGGCGGTGCGCGGACTGGATGAGCACTGGGACGGCAGCGGTTACCCGGAGCGGCGGAGCCGATTTACCATTCCCGTGGAGTCGCGCATCCTGGCTGTGTCGCAGCATCTGGATGTGTTCGCATCGGAACTGGGCACTCGCAGAGCCCTCGAAGTGCTCAGGGAAAGGTCGGGCCACTGGTTCGATCCGGAGATAGCGAGGCTTGCCCTCTGCCTGCACGAGGAGGGCGCGTTGTGGCGCCACGCAACGCGCGAGACGCCCGAGAACGACACGCGCAGCGCGGTGCTCGACCTCGCTCCCGACGGAATCGAAAGCCTGAGGGCCGGCGATATTGACCTCATCTGCGAGGCATTCAGCGATGTAGTCGACGTAAAATCATCATTCACTTTCCGTCATTCACTGGGAGTGACTGAAGTCGCGGTGCGCATCGCCGGCAGGCTGGGACTGGATCGCGAGCGCAGCCGGCTCGTCCATCGGGCGGCGCTCTTGCACGACCTGGGCAAGCTCCGCGTACCCAACTCCATACTGGACAAGCGCGGCGCGCTCGACGCGAACGAATGGCAGGTCATCCGCGAGCATCCGCGGCTCACACGCGAGATTCTTTCGCGCATTGGGCCGTTTGCCGAGCTTGCCGCGATTGCCGGCGCGCACCACGAGAAACTCGATGGCTCGGGATATCCCGACCACCTCACTGCTAAAGATCTCAATATCGAATCCCGCA
>JBEKCW010000216.1:0-8787 GCA_050014675.1 Occallatibacter sp.
GGGAAATGAATCGGAGGCGATTGACTTGGGCTGCCATGTGAACCTCAGCGTCGTCGTACGGTCTGACTGGCGATGTGACTGGCGAGAGAAAGTTGTGGGTTACAAGGGATCCTGGATCACGGAACGAATGGGAATGGCAGGGTCTCTTAATGACGCCTGCGTAGAGTCTAGTCTAGAGCCAGGGGTTCACGACATGGGAGTTTTGATGTTTGCCGCAGATTTTTGGTGGGCTGCCCGCACGGGATGGTTTGCCGAAGGCCGCTTTTTAGGCCGGGTGATTGACGAGTGGGCTGGGGACAGCCAGGAATTTTTGCATACCAAGCTGCCGCACCTGGTTTTAATTGCCGCGATCGCGTTTTTCCTGAACAAGTTGCTGCAAATCGGGACGCGGCGCATGGTGCATGTGGCAGAAATGCACGCGGCCGGTCCCGGACGGATGGGCGAGGTGAAGACGCTTTCGGGCGTGATTCGCGCGACCGGGCTCGCGATCATTGGAGCCATTGCGGGAATGCAGATTCTGGACGCGCTGGGGGTGAACCTGGCGCCGCTGCTGGCCTCGGCGGGGATTGCGGGCGTGGCGATTGGACTTGCGGCGCAGACCATTGTGAAAGACATGTTCAATGGAATCCTGATCCTGGTGGAGGGTCAGTTCAACGTGGGCGACACGGTGAGGCTGGCGGGGCTTTCGGGAACCGTGGAGACGATGACGCTGCGGAGGACCACGGTGCGCGATGGGGACGGGACGCTCTACGTGATTCCCAACTCGCAGATCACGACGGTAGCCAACTTGAGCGCGGGTTACTCGGTGGCGACGATCAATGTGAGTGCGGATTTCTCGGCCAATCCCGATAAGGTGATTGCGCTGTTAAACAAGATTGCGATGGAGGTACGGCAGAACAAGGACTTCAAGAATTTGTTCATCGCCGATCCGCAGGTGCTGGGCGTGGATTCGGTGAAGGGATCGCAGTTGATTATTCCGGTGGTGTTCAAGACGCTGGCTACCAAGCAATACGGGCCGATGAGGGAGTTCCAGCGTCGGGTGCGGCTGGCGTTTGAAGAACACCATCTGCTGCCGGGCGACCCGAACCGGGTGTTTAGTCCTGCGGCTAGCGGTGCGTCACAGGTGGCGGCTGCGCATGAGGAGCCGGTTGCGCATGGTCCTGATCCGACGACGATCAAGCCGCAGGAGACGAATCCGTTTACGGGGGAGTGAATCATAAAACGATTCGTGCATGAACGAGGTGGGCTGGCTGAGGTTCGTGCTATCCCCGGTCTCCAAGTGCGAGGGACCGGGGGCACCCAATGTTTGTGCGGGATTGAGATGGGCGGGCTGAGATTTGTGTTCTGCCTTTAGGTGATGGCGGCGGCGAGCGCTTCGGGATCGGTGATTGGCGGCAGGCAGGTGCGGCCTTTGCAGACGAGAGCCCATGCATCGGCGCCGGCGGGGGGTGGAACTAACAGCAGAGTCTCTGCAAGGCCCTCGGGAATTCCGCCGGCGACCAGGCGAGAGGGATCGAGGCGGATCACGGTCTTGTTGGGCGCGTAGCCGGCTTGTGCTGTTAGCTCGAGATCGGATGCGTGAGGGCCTGAGCCGACGATGACAATTTGCACTGGGTCGAGAAGCAGGCGCGCGAGCGCCAAGCCGTAGCTGCCGGCGTAAAGGCCGAAGTGCTCGACGATGCCGGCGAAGCACTCCAGCGTGTCTTCGGCGATTTCACGATATTTGATGCGGCCACTGAGCGGCTCAAGACGAAGCAGTGCGGATGCGGCGGTGGGATTGCCGGCTGGCGTGGGCGAGTCCTGCAGAGGCTTGCGGCGAGCGGAGAGCGCGCCGAGGACTTCGCCGGTTGTAGCTGCGGGTGAGTCGTAGAAAGCGCCGGCGGTTGAATCGTAGAAGCGGGCGACCATAGCATCGGCCAGCGTAACGGCGGCGTTGTAATAGCGCATTTCGCTGCTTGCGATCCAGGCATCGATGCATGCGTGAATGGTAAAGGCGTAGTCGTCGAGCGTGCCGGGAGCGGGCTCGGATGGCGTGATTCCGTCGGGATATGCGATGACGTGGCGCAAGGATTCTGCGCGGGGCGAGTCTGGAGATTCGAGGGCTTCAGCGAGCAGGCGGTCGAGGGTGCGCAGTGCAAACTCGCGCGTGGGCAGGCCGGCGACGCTTGCCGCTTCTAAATATGCGGAGATGGCCATCGCGTTCCAGCCGGTATACAGTGTGCGATCGATGAAGGGGGTGGCGCGAAGAGAGCGCGCGGCGAGAAGCTTGCTGCGGGCGGAATCGAGGAGTTGCTTGAGCGAGTCTTCACTGGTGTTGAGTTGCTTTGCGAGTTCGCCAATCGAATGATTGAGGTGAAGAACATTCTTGGCGGGGTTGTGGTGCATGTCGCCGAGCTCGCCGATGTCCCAGTATTTTGTGGCGGCAGCGAGTTCTTCTCCGTTGAGTGCGGCGCGGGCTTCGTCGAGGGTCCAGGTAAAGTAGTCGCCGTCGTCGTCGAGGCCAACGTCTGCATCCTGCGAGGCGTAGAAGCCGCCGCGTTCGCGGTCGGTCATGGTGGAGTCGAGCCAGGCGACAATCTCGCGCGCGGTGCGGAGGAAGTCTTCTCGAACAAGACTCTGAAATGCGTGCACGTAGTTGCGCAGCAGCTCGGTGTTGTCGTAAAGCATCTTCTCGAAGTGCGGAACGACCCAGCGCTCGTCGACCGAGTAGCGATGGAATCCGCCGGCAAGTTGATCGTAGACGCCGCCGCGCGCCATCTTCTCAAGCGTGACTGTAAAAGGCTGGCCGACCTGGTGATCGCCGGAGAGGGTGGCGACGTGGAGGAGCAGATCGAGCGCAGCGGGATGGGGAAACTTGGGCTGCGAACCGAAGCCGCCGTTGCGCGGATCAAACTGGCGGACGATAGAGCCTGCGATTTTTTCAATGAGCGCGGGCGAGAGATCGGCGGAGCGTCCGCTGAAGCTCTCGTTTTGCTCGATGGCGGCCATCACGCTTGATGCGGTTTCAAGAGCCTCGTCGCGGCGCTCGCTCCACACCTGTGCCATGGCGAGCAGCACGCGGCCGAAGCCGGGGCGGCCATAGCGGTCGTCGCGCGGAAAATAGGTGCCTCCGTAATAGGGGCGGCCATCGGGAGTGAGAAATGCGGTGAGCGGCCAGCCCCCCTGGGCGCTGATTGCAGAGACTGCGGCCTGGTAACGCGAGTCGACGTCGGGACGCTCGTCGCGATCGACTTTTACGGCGACAAAGTGCTCGTTGATGACCTTGGCGATCTCCGGATCTTCGTAGGATTCGCCGTCCATGACGTGGCACCAGTGGCACCAGACTGCGCCGATGTCGAGAAGGATGGGTCTGTTCAGAGCCTGCGCGCGGGCAAAAGCCGCTTCGCCCCAGGGATGCCACTCGACAGGCTGATGACGCGCCGAGCGCAGGTAGGAGGAAGCTGAATTTTCAAGCTGATTGGTGGGGGTGGGGGCGCCCGAGTGCATGGGGTGAGGATAACGAGCGAGTCGGCGAGTCAGCAAGTCGGCGAGTCAGCGGAGTTCGCGGGGCCAGGTTCGAGGTATCCCAGGTCCCCAAGTGCGAGGGACCTTGGGCACCCAGGATTTCAGGCTTGTTTCGGATGGCTGGTTGGGGTTCCAGGTATCCCACCCATTTCACGAACGAAATGAAAAAGCAGATCCTTCGACTCCGCTCCGCTTCGCTCAGGAGGATGTGGCACGGAGGGTTTTAGGTCTCGAGAACAACCATTGCCGATCCCGGCGCCAGTTCGAATTGCGTTGCCGATCCGGCGGGCTTTGGATCGGGATTCTCAACTGAGACGAACTGGACTTCGCTCGAATGTGGAGAATCGAAGGCATAGTCGCAAACTATTTTGGCGGTGTGGCTCATGTTTGCCGCCACAATGGCCGAGCGCCCATCGCTGCGGCGAAAGACCGAGTAGGCGTCATGGGGTTTGCCCGCTACTGTAACCTTTGCGCCCAGGGTGTCGCGGAACTCGGCGTCCCACAGCCATTCACGATAGCGACGCCTGAGGTCGTCTACGGCGCGGCCGTACTTCAGGGTTTCAGGCATTTCGTCGAGTTCGCCGTGAAAGTCGCGCGGCTCATAGCTCATGTTGAAGCGATAGAGCAGGCAGGCATTGATCATCTCGCGGTCGTTCCATCCGGTGACGGCGACCGACATGGGCGCGAAGGGATCGATATACCGGCCGAAGGGCACGAACCATGTGCCAATGCGGAAGTAGGACATGTTGTAAGTGTGAAGCTCTATATCGTAAGGCGATTCGCCGGCAAAGACAAACTGTTCGGGATCGACGATGGTGCGGAAGCCCTCGATGAGCGGCACGTCGCCGGAGAATACCGCGCCGGGAACGCCGTGCCCATGGTCCTTTGCGAAGCAATAAGGGCTCATGTGCCAAAAGCACTCATCGTATAGAATTCCGCTGGCGCCGAGGTCGACGCTCTTGCGGAACTCCTGAAGCGCGCGCCTGCGCCATAGAGGGCTGGCCTGGCACATGCCCGTGCCGTGGCGCGCGTTGATGCCGCTGATCTGCGTAGGCGTGTCGTAGTTGTAGCCGTTGAACTGGTAGGGATTGCCGTACGGATCTTCGACGGCGAATTTGCGGAACTCGGGGTAATCGGGCGCAGTAACGTCGGCCCAGGCGTACTTGTTGAAGAGCACAATCTCCACGCCCATTGCCCTGCTGGCCGCGATGGCGTCTTTGAACTCCTGCGCGGTGCCGAGGCGAGGTTCGATATCGTGCAATGGAAAATCGCGGTCCTGTCCGCCTTTCTGCCAGCCGGTGAGTTGAATCGCTTTCACGCCCCATTTCTTGCACGCCTCGGCATGCCTGGTCAGATCCTTGTAGGGAAACTCGAGGCGGTCTTCAGCGGAGTTGATCTGAATCTGCTGCCAGGAATGAACATCCTTAACCCACGCCGGGCTTTTGGGAGGCGTAAACCAGGTGCGCCGCCAGGCCTTGTAGACGTCTGCGCCTGCGTGCCAGTCTCCGGCGAATGCTTCGAACGCGAGCGGGGCTGACTGTTGCGACTGGCCGGGCTGGATGAAGCAGAGATGGTTGGGATCGATTGAAATGGTGGAGTCCGAGACTGTTCCCGTGGAATCGGTTGCATCGGATGTGAATGAATCGACATAGGCCGGCGCAAGAGCAAAGCATATCTGCACGGTTTGCTTTTGTCCGGGGTCGTGATAACCGAGGTAGAGGCCGCGCGTATCGCCCAGGATCAAGCAAAACTGGATTTCTGTGCCCAGGTGCCGCAGTTGGGCAGGCGTGTCGTAGCCGTAGTAGCCGACCTCGTTGCCGAATATGGGCCACAGGCCAGTTGAGCCCAAGCCACTGTAGCCCCATGCCGCCTGGCGCAGTTGCTTGTCGTCGGCAGCGGGCTTGAGGCCAACGAGACGTGGATAGGTGTAACTCTCGATGACTGCGTGGGTGCTGTTGTAAATCTCATAGCTGAAATGGATGGCCGCGCCTTCAAGGCGGATCGACTGGCGCACTTCAATGTCGAGATTGCCCATCCGGTCGCTCTTAAATCCGTTCCAGGTGATGGAAGCGTGGCTGGCATCGGATTCGATATGTGGCGCGGCGGATTGACTCTCGTTGAGGTAGTGGAAGCGATGGTCTGGCGCGGGAACATGCAGACGCATTCCTGCGCCTTTGAATTTCCAGGCCTGGCTGCGGCTCTCGATTGACGCGATGCATCCGGTGGCGCGATCGATTGAAGCGCTCCAGTAATCATTGCTGAGAATGAGAAGACTGGGTTGGGCAGCAGCCGGCGAAATCGGAGCGGCGATGAATCCGACGGCGCCTGCGCCAAGCGCAGTGCCAAGGAATTTGCGGCGCGAAACAGCCATGGGGGATCGCTCCTTTAGTACAGGATCGATTAGGGAAAGCGCAATTCTAAATCGGCGAGGTGAGAGGCGCAAACTGTGCCTGGTGCGGAGGGGCGGGGTGGGGTTTGGGGTTTCCCACCCATTTCACGGTCGAAATGAAAAAGCAGATCCTTCGACTACGCTCCGCTTCGCTCAGGAGGATGGGGCACGGTTCCTGCTGGCGCTTACTCTTTGGCGAGTTCGGCTTCGATGGCGGCAATTAGTTGGGGCGCATCGGGTTGGGTGTCGGGCGCGAAGCGGGCTACCACTTCCCCGTTGCGGCTCACCAGGAACTTCTCGAAGTTCCACAGGATCTCGGGTTCGGGTTGAGCTTCGATGCCGTATCCCTTCAGCTTTTCGCGAAATGGAACTTCGTTGACGCTGATTGCCTTGGGTTGTGCAGTGGTGAGAGCCGAGTAGAGCGGGTGCTTTTCGGGTCCGAGGACGGTGATCTTGCTGAACAGCGGAAACTGGACGCCGTAGTTGAGCGAGCAAAAAGACTGAATCTCTTCACTTGTGCCCGGCTCCTGCTGCTTGAAGTCGTTGGCCGGAAAGCCGGTGATAACCAGGCCCTGGCCGCGGTAGAGTTCGTAGAGTTTTTCGAGGCCTTCGTACTGCGGGGTGAGGCCGCATTTTGAAGCAACGTTGACGACCAGCAGGACCTTACCTTTGAAGACGGCAAGGGAAGCAGGTTCGCCGGTGATGGACTGAAGCGGGATGTCGTAGAGGTCTGCGCTCATGAATTGATTTCTCCGATAGGGTAATGAATTTCTCAGTTATGGTTTTGATGCAAGGATGAGGGGCGAGGGTCCGGGCGAATCGAGCTGGCGGATGTTTACGAAGCCAGCTTCGCCGAGCCACTCACCAATCTCCTCGAATGAGTAAGTGCCGCCGGTATCGGTATTTACCAGCATGTTGACGGCGAAGAAAAGGCTGCCGACGGGGCCGGAGCGATCGGCGTTGACCAGGAACTCGGCAATGGAGATGGTGCCGCCTGAAGCGAGGGCTGCAAAGGATTTATTGAGCAGAGCCTTGCTGCGCTCGACGCCTTCGCTATGGAGGATGTGGCCGATGGTGACCAGATTGTGGCCGGCGCCGAAGTCGGCTTCAAGAAGATCGCCTTCAACGAAGGTGAAGCGCTCGACGAGGCCGAAGCGTATGGCATTGTCGCGGGTAATGGATAGAACCCCGGGCCAGTCAACCGCGGTGACATTGACCATGGGGCCGGCCTGGGCCTGGGCGATTCCCCAAACGCCGGAGCCAGCGCCGAGATCGAGAACGTTGTAGCGGTCGGCGCGCGAGGCAAGCTGGAGATGGTCGGCGAGCACAGAGGCTGCGGGGTAGCTCATAGGGAAGATGTCGTTGACGAATTTCTCAAAGAATTCAATGCCGACCTGCTTCTGATTGACGGCGGCATCGGGCTTGCCGGTGGCGACGATTTGGTTGAGATGGAGCCATTTTGGCAGCAGGTGTTCGCTGGTGTGGCGAATGAGTCCGCCCTGGAACCCAGGCATGGTGCTGACCAGGAAGGCGGCGCTCTCGGGGGTGAGCGAGTATTTGCCGGATTCGTCTTTGGCGAGGAAGTTTAGGCCGACGAGAGCGTCCATGATGGCGGCGAGGCCGCGTGGGGATGCGCCGGTTATTTCGCTGACCATGGAGATTGGCATTGGGCCGGCATCGAGTGTGTCGAAGACACGGTGCTTGATTGCCGCTTCAAGAATGAGCGGCGGAGCATAGCCCCAGGCTAGTTGGAAGATGCGTTCGGGCGTTACGGGAGCAGAGGAAGTTGCTGACATTGTGATCTCCGGGGAGTTGATTGACTGGGAAGCCCAGCGGAAGCATAGCAGAGCGGCGCGGGTGGAGCAGTTAAATAAGTGAAGGAGTGAAGGAGTTAAGGGGTGAATAAGTGAAGGGTTGGTTGAGGTTTGTGCTTCCCCAGGTCCCCAAGTGCGAGGGACCTGGGGCACCCGGTTTTCGTGGTCGATTGACTGTCAGGAAAGCAGCTTTTTGGCAACTTCGATGTAGAGCCGGACGGCTTCGAGGAGTTCTTTCTTGGCCAGTTTTTCGAATGGGGTGTGGGCTACGTGGATGGAGCCGGGACCGAGCAGCAGCGGCTCGCCCCAGTTGGAGAGTTGGGGGATGTCGGTGGTGAATTTGGCGATCATGGTGGGCAGGCCTTCGACCGCGCGCAGGCGGACGAAGGGAATTTCTAAGGTGAAGTCGACCTCGGCCTGGTCGCGGCAGGCCTCAACGAGCGCGGCGCGAAGGGGCGCTGAGTCTCCGACCAGACGGACGAGGACCTGGGCCTCGGCTTTATCGGCGATGACGTTGGGCGCGTGACCGCCGTGAATCTGTCCGATGTTGAGCGTGCTGGGGCCGACGTCTTCAAGCGTTGGCAGAGGGAGCGCAAGTACGCGGCCGAGAACATCTACCAATTTGTGGACGGCGGAGTCGCCGAGTTCGGGATAGGCGGAGTGGGCCATTTTGCCTGTGGCCTTGAAGACTGCGCGCAGAGCGCCCTTTGAGGCCAGCGCAATGCGATTGTCAGTGGGTTCGCCGTTGATAAGAAAGCGGCTGCCCTTCGGCGCGAGATTTGCAGCCTTGGCGCCGGCCGAGTCGCGCTCTTCTCCGCTCACGAAGAGCATTCCTACGCGGAAGCCGGCGGCGCGCAGAGCGGTTGCCGCAGCCACCTGGGCGGCGATGATTCCCTTAGCGTCCGAGACGCCGCGGCCGTACATGAAATCCCCGTCTTCACTGAAAGGGATGTAGGGAGGGACCGTATCCATGTGGGTGGAAAAGACCAGCTCCGGAGTCCGGGCGGGGATGCCGGCGTAGACATTCCACCGGGCGCCTGCGGTGGCGCTCTCAAGTGGCTGAGAAACAGGGGTTTTCTC
>JBEKCW010000217.1:0-8750 GCA_050014675.1 Occallatibacter sp.
TATAGGTCTTAACGGCAATGGATCGTCGGACAGTTACATAGGATTCGGCCTGACACAAATGTTCGATGGTAATTATCGTTACTCCTATCATCCCGCAACCGGTGGCACAGTCAATAACGTGGATTTATTCGGCAGCGGCCCGGCGTGGAGTGGAACTCAAAGCCTGATCTATGGCCTCTATGGTCACTCAACGTGGGATATGGGTTTGAGCAAGCCGCATTCCGGAACATTTGCGACAGGAAAGTCAACCTTTAACCAGCTCACGAACCCAACGCCCCTACTTACAGCTCATGGTGGAGCAGGAACGAAATCTTCCTTATATGGGTTAGTTTGCAATGATGCCAACGGAGGAACCACTCTTCCTTCAGCTCCAAGCGCAACGGTGAATGGGCCAGCTACGCTTGGGGCCCTGCTCACTATCGCCGTCGTCAAAAGTGGTTCAGGATATGTTTCAGGGGATGTGGGAACTTCGTTTACGATTCGCTCTTCAACCACCGGTTCTGGCGGAGTCGGAAAAATAACATCGGTCAGCCGCGGAGCAGTTACAGGGGTTTCGCTCATCGCTCCGGGAGCAAACTACAACACCTTGCCATATCCCGGAGGCGGCTTCGACGACGTATTTACCACAAGTGGGGGGAGTGGCTCAGGGCTTACAGTTGCGGCAACCTCTACATACATTCAAATCGCTTACCCGATCGAAGATGGCTGCAACTCCTGGACAGTATTGGTCGGAGACACTGCACATCAGCTCAAGACCGAACACAATTCAACGGGAAGCACGAATCTAAGCGCGAATATTATTGATTTCGGAAACGGAACGATCTCATATTCCCCTGGAACTCGCAACACCACAGGCGATGTGAGCGTGGCGGGAAAGCTGACGGCGGGAGGATGGCCAGTTGCCGTCACAGTTGCGAAGGGCTCGCTTGCTCTCACCACGGCGCCGATATTGTCCGGCTCCTGCCAGGCAGTTACGGCCGGCACAGTCAATAGTGCAAAAGCTGTTGGAGTTGTCAGCACGGACGTGATTGCATTCAACCCCGACAAGAGCATCCATGCCGTTGCGGGTTATGGGCCAGGCGCAAGGGAAGGACTGAGCATTACGGCGTATCCCACGGCAGGCTATGTGAACTTCGACGTTTGCAATGGGAGCGGATCTGTCGTCACGCCCGGTGCGTTGACGTTGAATTGGAGTGTTTCAAGGTAAGGGCGCCAAAGTGAATTCTCTTTTCGCGGTGTCGGCAGCGTGATGCGCCGTTGCACTTACCGAGGCATAAATGAAAACGAGAAAAGGAAAATCAGACAACTTCCCGTGCGCATAGTGCGCAGTGGAGATTACTTATCGATTGCCCTCAGAAAGAGGCGCAATCTGAAGTAATGCGCCAAGATGTTACTGCAGGGTTATGCCCATCGTTCAAAGGGTTGATCTGGCGTCTCTTACGAAAATGCTCATTGGGTTGAGTACGCTCCTCCATATTTGCGATAAGTGAGAGAGTAATCGCGAGTAACCTGTCAACTAACTTTGGCTTCGTTAGATTGTTTGATTACCTTCTTCTGCAGGGAATTGCAAATTGTTATACAAATGTCTCAAAACTGTCTTGCATCGCACGAGTTCGAATGGTACATTTGGTCAATCCGCCAGCTAAGAGCGCATTGTAACGGGCAATCTGCGAGTCAATAATCTCGCACTCTGACGCGCATCGATGCAACTCAAAATCATTGGTCCTGTGATCTTGGGACCCACAGGGGCGAAGCACGCCCGAAACCCTCCTCGATGAATAAAACAAGTTCCATTCAAGCCTGAATCGTCTTTCAGCGTGCCCCCCCGCATCGCCTCCCAAGACATTTCACCCCAGAGAGCTCCACACATAACTCTCAAGCCATAGGAGAAGAGAGCTTCATCGGGCCCCTTCACTGAACTCGAAAATCACTATGACAGTCCTCAAGCCCCGGTCTCGAATGATTAGTGTCCGTCTCTCCGAAGACGAATATAGTGCGCTCCGGAAACTGTGTTCCGCGACCGGCGCGCGAAGCGTGTCTGACTTTACGCGCGATGCGATGCGCAGCGTTCTTAATGACTCAGCACTGGAAAGCCCGCCCAGCAATTATGTGGATGAATTCCGTTTGCAAATCAGAAACCTGGATCAGAAGATCGAGGAACTGGCCGCACGGATTGCGTCTCCCAGAACCGAACAAGAAGGTTGAACTTACCGCACGTACAGCCCATTAAGTAGCCAATTGATTTCCAGCTGAAATCGTGCGCTGCAATGTTATCTCCAAGGTCTGTCTATGAAAAACCTGCTAACTACCCTCCTCATACTCTTAGCTGCCTGCGCGGCATCTGCGCAGGATCAGCCGAGTTCGACACATACCGGCGCCGGTGCATCCTCGCTCAACGACGGTGGCAATCTTCCCGTCGAGCGCATTGGCCCTAACGATTTGATCGGCGTCACCGTTTACGACTCGCCCGAGTTGACCCGCACTTACCGTGTTGACTCCGAAGGTGAGATCCGTTTGCCCATGCTTGCACAGCACATCAAGGCTGCAGGGCTCTACCCGGAAGGCCTTGAAAACTCGATTAGAGCAGCGCTGATCAACGAACAGGTGTTGGTGGACCCGGTTGTCTCGGTTTCCGTCGTGGAGTATCGCAGCCGGCCCATCACGGTAGTCGGGGAAGTAAAGACTCCGATGACATTTCAGGCATCCGGAGTCGTAACCGTGCTTGATGCTATTTCTCAAGCCGGGGGCCTGTCAGACAACGCCGGGTCAGAGATTCTGGTTAGCCGTCAGCAGTTGGGCGCAAACGGTGAATCGACAACTCTGACGCAGCGAATTCCCGTGCGTGGCCTGTTGGATGCGGTGGATCCCTCCTTGAATCCGAGATTACAGGGAGGCGAAGTGATCCGAGTTCCGGAAGCCGGGAGGGTTTATGTAGTTGGAAACGTCAAGAATCCCGGTGCATTTCCCCTGAAGGACGATTCCGGGACAACAGTCCTGAAGATGCTGGCTCTTTCGCAAGGGCTGAATAGTTATACCGCTCGTACCGCCTACATCTATCGCACCGAAGGTGGCAGCGGCGGGAAAAGTGACATCCCCATCGAGTTGAAAAAGATCATGGAACGCAAGTCGCCCGATGTCCCTCTCATGGCCAATGACATTCTGTACGTTCCTGAGGCTAGCGCGCGCAAGGGCGCAATGACGGCGCTGGATCGCGGGCTCCTTATAGGTGTCGCCCTGGGGACAACTCTCCTTTACCTGTATCACTAAACTTGTGGCACAAATCTAGGTCCAAAGAAGCAAAATATGACAACTGAAAATTCAACCGATCTATCCCACAATCGGACATCTCGACAATTCTACGCACCCGTTACAGCGGCGTCGGATGTCGAGCCAGAGGCCCCGCCCGTACCACTGTCGCACTATATCTGGATCTTGCGTCGGCAACGATGGAAGATGATTGCCTTTATAGCTGCATGCATGCTGGTCACGTTCATCGTTTCGGCGCGGCTGAAGCCTGTCTATGAGTCCACAGCGACCATCGACATTGATTTACAGGCGCCATCGGCAGTGGTTGGCCAGGGCTCGACAACGCCGGTTGATACCTTTGACCCGGACGTGTTTTTCGCTACGCAGGTCAAACTCATCCAATCGGACTATGTGCTGCGCCCGGTAGCGGAGCAGTTTCATTTGCTCGGCGGCGAAACAGGACCCGAGGGTTCGAAGGCGCCTGGAGTCCAGGCCTTGGCAAGTGCGCCCGTTTCGCTGGGCGGCCTGAGGGTAAGCCGTCCGACAAACACTTATCTGCTGCTCATCAGTTATCGTTCTCCCGATCCGCGCGTTGCCGCGCAGATTGCCAATGCGGTTGCCAACTCGTATCTTGCCGAAACATATAATCTCCGCATTCGTTCATCGGCCAGCCTGTCATCGTTTATGGAGCAGCAACTGAATGAGCTCAAGGCGAAGATGGAGCGTTCAAGCCAAGCCCTTGCGCAATTTGAAAAGGATATGGATGTCATCAACCCTGATGCGAATTCAGACATTCTTTCCGCACGACTGTTGCAACTGAATACCGAGTACACAACCGCCCAGGCTGACAGAGTCACCAAAGAAGCTGCCTGGAATGCCATGAAGTCGGGTTCTGTCGATGCTGCGCTGATGTCCTCTCAGGGCGATTCGCTGGTGAAGTTGAACGATGCGCTGAATCAGGCCCGCCAGCGGTTGGCAGAGGTAAAGGCGACGTACGGTCAAAAACACCCCGAGTACCATAAAGCCGCTTCTGAACTGGCAGAAGTCCAGAGCCAGTTCGACGCCACTTGGCGTAGCGTAAGCGACAAGATCAACCTGCAATATCGAGAGAGTGTCAATCGCGAACAAATGCTTGCTCAGGCGGTGACGCAGGCAAAGGCTGAATGGGATCGGGTAAACGCCAAGTCTTTCCAATACCAGCAATTGAAACAGGAAGCCACTGCGGATAAGGCGCTCTACGACGAACTGATCACCAAGATTCACGACGCACAAATCAATGCCGGTTTCCAAAGCAGCGATATTCGGATCGCAGATGTGGCGCGGCCTTCGACCGGACCGGTATTTCCAAATACCAGGCTCGATATCACGCTGGCATTCCTGTTCTCGTCGCTGCTCGCAATTGGGGCTGCATTGCTGCATGACGCGCTTGATACGACCTTGCGCGACCCTGAAGAAGCGAGCCGTTACCTCGGAGCGGACGTGATCGGGATGCTTCCTCTCGACCGCGCAGGATCGCTCATTGCAAGACCTTCGGATCCAGCCTCGAAATCATCGATTGCGGCGCTCGCGAGCCAGGTCGTAAATGGGAACGGGAAGAACCGCAAAGGCTACTACCGTTCGATTTCAGGATTCGAAGAAGCGGTGCGTACGATTCGCAATACGATTCTTCTCTCCGACTTCGATCAGCGCCTGCGCTCCATCGCGCTTACCAGCGCTGAGCCGGGAGAAGGAAAGACGACTCTGGCGGTCCATCTCGCCATCGCCAACGCTGCCCGAGGCAAATCGACGCTGCTTCTCGACAGCGATCTGAGACGCCCAAGTGTTCACACCAGGTTTGGCATGACTCCGCGCGAGGGGCTCTCCAATGTCCTGAACGGCGAATTACCCTGGCAGCAAGCGGTAATTCCGGTGGAGGGCAGGCCGAATTTGAGCGTGCTTCCATCCGGACCCGGCTCGCACCGCGCTGCCGATCTGATTGGACCCAGGCTCTCGGAACTGCTGGATGAATGGGTAAAGAATTACGATCTCGTAATTCTCGACTCGCCCCCGCTTCTCGGGTTTGCTGAAGGCTTGCAAATGGCAACCGCAGCGGATGGTGTACTCATCATCACCCGGGCCGGCGAAACCAGGCGCAAGTCGGTTGCAGCCGTGGTTTCCACGCTCCAGCGCGTCCGGGCCAACCTGATCGGCGTGGTGCTCAACCAGGTAACCCATACAACATCCGAAGATGGGTATTCCTACTACGGATACCATCCTTACCAGCACTATCAGAAGCCTGTGAAATAGGGCGCGTGATGACTCATTGCGAGTGCGATACCTCATCCGCCGCCCAATGCGTCCATATTCTCGGATCGCGCGTTCACCTGGTGACGTCTGCCGGCACCGTAGATCAGATCGAGAGCTGGATCGAGAAGCCAGATGGCCAGTGCCGAAGAGTGGTTGTAACTGGCTTCCACGGGCTATGGGAAGCGTATAAGAATCCGCGCTTGCAACAGATGCTGAACAGCGCCGAGCTCTGGGTTCCGGATGGTATTGCTCCAATATGGGTCGCGCGACTGCGTGGTCATCGCGGCGCGGAGCGGGCTCCGGGGGCTGACATCATGTGCGAGTTTCTCCGCCGCGCCGATCAAAAGAAATATCGCAGTTACTTCTATGGAGATACGGAAAATACTTTGTCGGCGCTGCAAGCAGTGTTGGCACGCAAGTATCCCGGCCATCAGATTGCCGGCGCATTCTCCCCGCCGTTCCGCCCGTTAACGGAGCAGGAGGACAGGGAAGTGATCGAGCGCATTAACGCGGCACGGCCCGATGTGCTCTGGGTCGGACTGGGAATGCCAAAGCAGGACATTTGGATATACGAACGCCTTGAGAAGCTCAAAGTTCCGGTCGTGATGGGCGTCGGAGCCGCTTTCGCTTTCGCCGCAGGCACCGTGTCGCGCTGCCCGGAGTGGGTTGGCCGCCTGGGTTTTGAATGGGTATACCGCTTCTTAAAGGAGCCGAGGAAACTCTGGCGACGGGATCTGTTGGATGGCCCCCGTTTTCTTTTTCACGCAGGTCTGGAATTGCTTCACAGCGAGAACCGGGATTGATGACTGATTCAGTAACCCAAATTGAGCCCATGGCCGACAATGCGCCCACTCCCACGACTCCGCCGATAAGAGCGAGGCGCCCGGGAATCATGGCGCGCATGCTGCATGGAACGGGCGCCGGAGCCGTTGCTTATGGCTTGGGAATAGCCAGCAACCTGCTGCTGCTCCCGCTCTATCTGCGCTTCTGGTCGGTTGCCGTCTACGGAGAGTGGATGGCTCTTTATTCGGTGGTAAATTACATCGGTAGTCTTGATTTTGGGGTTACGGCCGCCGCCGTGAACGCAGCCACCATGGCATTCGCAGGGAATGACTGGCCCACTTTCAAGCGCGTCCAGGGAACCGCATGGGCAGCTTCCCTCGCCATGGCGGGGTTCGGCGCCGCTGCGGTGGCTCTGCTGTCAATGTTTTACTTCCATGCGGACCGATGGCTTGGTTTGAAGGTAATGGGACATGCCGAAACCCGCCTCGTGTTCTGCGGACTGGCCATCTCACTCCTGGCCGGCATTCCCGGGCGCCAATTGATTGCGGTCTATACCGCTACCGGACAATTTACAAAGTATCAGTGGCTCTATAACACCTATGCCTTGATCACCTTCGCTGCCACGGCTCTGACGTTGAGCATGGGAGCCGGCCCGGCAACCCTGGCCGCAGTGATCGCTGGAACCACGCTTGCCACCATCTGTTTCTCGTTGTGGCTGCTTCACCGGAACGAGGCGCATCTCTACCCGCGCCTGCGCGACGCCGACTGGCACATCGCTCGAACCCTGGCAGCACCCACCGGCCAGTTTGGGGTTTCGATGCTCGCCAGTGCGCTTACCGTGCAGGGCCCCATTGTGGTATTGAGCCGTATGCTTGGCGGGCCTGCGGTTGCGCTCTTCACAACCACCCGCACGGTTTCGAACGTGGTTCGTGGAACGCTCACTCTGCTGCGTGCTCCGCTCCGCCCTGAATTCAGCGCAGCATCGGCGCAGCCTGGCAAAGATGCGCTTCCCAGGCTCTTTCGAATCGCGGTGGGCCTGGACTCGTTCGTCGCCATTAGCCTGACGGCCGTACTTTGGTCGGGCGGAGTTTGGCTGATTCGGTTCTGGTCGCGCGGCCGCATTCAACCAGACCCCATGCTGCTTCACCTTCTTCTCATTGCCTTCATGCTTGAGGGCTTCCTTCAGATTCTGGCCCTTGCCGGGTGGGCAACAAACAGGTTTCAGTGGGTTTCGGTTGGACAGTTCGTCACCGCGGTAGTTTCTCTTATCCTCGCCGCGGCGTTCGTCGCCCGCTTTGGTCCCTCTGCAATACCAATCGGCGCTATCGTTCCACTGATCGCAATCATGGCGCCCCTGGTAGTACGAAACGCATGCAAAGAGGCGCGCTTGACAACTCGGTTTGTCGTAGGACGGCTGCTGATTCCTTTCGCCATCCTCATCGCATTCTCTGCGGCTTTGCCTGTGTGGCTTGTGAGTTTAAACATATTTCCGTCATGGTTGAGCGCTGCGATTTCACTGCTCGTCACCTGCTCGGCGGCCCTGTTTACGGCCGGAACCGTCTTTCTCACCCGCGACGACCGCAAGGAAGTTTTGATTCGTTTATCACTCAGTTTCTAAAAAGATCATATACAGACTGGCGTCGCTGAACCGCGCGCAAAGGTAAGCAATCGATGGACACGGATACCACAGACTGTGAATCTCCCCGCCGCGTCTCTCGACGCGCCTGGCCAAGTGAAAGGCACACTGAACCGATGTTACTGCGAGATATTGCGCGCGCCACCCTCGCAAGCCTGGTGCATCTTCTCAAGACCGTCAAGGTTGGTCACAGAGTGGCCGATTCGCGAATTGCTGCATGGATCTGTGGAGAAGGCGCGGTAGTGGCCAGGCTTCGCGGAGGCAGCCAGGCGATCGTATTGGCGAACGACTACAACGGCCGGTGCCTGTACCTGTGGGGCGATTCCGATCCGCGAATTACGGCTGTAGTGGATGCAGTGCTGCGAGAGGGAGACACGGCCCTCGATATTGGCGCCAACCTTGGAGTCGTTGGGCTCTTCGCCGCCCATCGTGTCGGGTCTACGGGAACCGTGCACTTCTTCGAACCTCAACCCCTCGCCGCGTCGTGCCTGCGCACCTCTCTGCTGGTGAACCGATACTCGAGTGCGCATCTTCACGAATGTGCGCTCTCCGATAGCAGTGGCTTTGCGACCATGACGATTCTTGATCCAGGGAATTACGGCATGACAACATTGGCAGCGCCCACCGAAGAACCAGCTGCGCCGCTTCGCACCATCCGAGTTCGGACCGAACCCGCAGGAGAATTTATTGCCTCGCTCGGGTGCGCCAAAGTGACGATGATCAAGATCGACGTGGAAGGACATGAACCGATCATCCTCGCTTCGATGAGGAAGTGGCTTGCTGAGGCGCATCCAGCTGT
>JBEKCW010000218.1:0-8740 GCA_050014675.1 Occallatibacter sp.
TTTGTTGGGCAGTTTGTGAAATCGGGCAAGCCGGTGGCGGCTATCTGCCACGGCTCGTGGACGCTGATGGAGACCGGAGCGCTGCGCGGCAAGACGGTTACTTCATGGCCTTCGCTCAAGACTGACTTGAAGAATGCGGGCGCGAACTGGGTTGACCAGGAGGTTGCGCGGGATGGGCAGTTTATAACCAGCCGCAAGCCCGAAGACATTCCGGCTTTCACGAGGGCGATTATCGAACTTGTTAGTGGGAACGCTCACCAGACTCGTGCGGCGTAGCGCTCCCGGGGGATTTGTATCGGTTAGCTATGCGGAAGGTCAGAAGACCCTCCGCGACAACCGGGCTACCACCCCAGCGAATACAAATCATTCGCCGGGGACCCCGGGCTGGAGCCCGGCGATACTGAGTGACCGGCGCTGCACGCTACAGCGGGTACTTTTCCACATCGATGCAGCTCCGGGCCACGCTGCGGCTTAAGGCCGTGGCGTCGGCCGGAGTGAAGCGCGCCAGGCGGCGCAGAATGGCAAGCTGGGTGCGCAATGCATCGCCCTCGCCACACGCGGCCAGAATGCGGCGCGCGGCACTTTCGGCGAGATTCATTGACTCATCTGCCAGCAGGCCGGTCATGGCTGCTGCTACCGTTGCCAAGCTACGTCCGGCCGCTGCCAGCTTTTGAGCACGCAGCAACGCCGACTCGAGCGCGTAGATCTGCGCGATCGTGTCGGCGAGGTCGGCCATGATTTCCTGCTGATCTTCAAGCCCGGTAATGTAACGCTGGCTGGCCACGCCGGCGGCAAAGAGTGCAATCTTTTTTACTGACGCCAACACTGCCGCTTCGCGCGCCAACACCTGGCTGGGTTCGCCCGCGCCGTCGAATGAGGGCGGCGCCATTACTTCGTCCATCACGCGCTTGATGGCGGGGAGCAGTGGGAGCGCACCCTTCAACGCCCGCTTCATCAGCCAGCCGGTCACAATCATCCTGTTGATCTCGTTGGTGCCTTCAAAGATGCGGTTGATGCGCGCATCGCGATAGAGCCGGGCCGCGGGATAGTCCTCGACAAAGCCGTAGCCGCCCATGGTGGCCACCAGCTCATCGGTCACGTGCGAAATCATTTCGCTGCCGTAGACCTTCAGGATGGAGCATTCGACGGCGTACTCTTCAAATGATTTTTGTGCCTCGCGGGATTTTTGCGATTCGCCTGCGGGGTTTTCGCCGGCCGCGGCCAGGCGCGCGTCAACCATTGCCACCGTGCGGTAGGCCATGGATTCAGCGGCGTAAAGCTGCGCTGCGCTCGATGATATTTTCCGCTGGATGAGGCCAAACTCGGCGATGGACTTGCCGAAGGCGTTACGCTGTTTGGCGTAGCGGATCATTTCACCCAGCGCGTTGCGCGCGCCGCCGATGCAGGCAACGCCGAGTTTGAGGCGGCCCACGTTGAGCACGTTGAAAGCGATGTGATGGCCCTTGCCGGCCTCGCCCAGCAGGTTTCCTTTGGGGACTTTGCAGTCAACGAGCAGAAGCGGGCAGGTGGATGAGCCGTGGATGCCGAGCTTGTGCTCTTCTGCGCCGACGGTGAGGCCAGGGGTGCCGCGGTCAACCACGAATGCAGAGAACTTTTCGCCATCGATTTTTGCGAATACGGTGTAGACGCCGGCGATGCCGCAGTTGGTGATCCAATGCTTTTCGCCGTTCAAAATGTAGTGCTCGCCGTCGGGCGAAAGCGTGGCGCGGGTGCGGATGTTCATGGCGTCGGAGCCCGAGGAAGCTTCAGAAAGCGCATAGGCGCCGATGAGCTCGCAGCTCGCGAGTTTGGGCAGGTAGCGCGCCTGCAACTCTGGGGTTCCGTACCAAACCAGCGGCAGCGTGGCGATGCCCACGTGGGCGCCGAAGGCGGTTGAAAAACTGGCCAGCACCGAAATGTGGTCGGTAATGAGCAGGGAGC
The DNA here is from genome assembly GCA_050014675.1 of Occallatibacter sp. Lineage (GTDB taxonomy): Bacteria > Acidobacteriota > Terriglobia > Terriglobales > Acidobacteriaceae > Telmatobacter. The sequence continues at coordinate 1,942 of JBEKCW010000218.1, forward strand.
TGATCTTGTCCATGTCCATACCGCCAAATTCCTCGGGAATGTCGACGGCGGTAAAGCCGAGTTCGGCAGCTTTGCGCAGCAGCGCGGCCATTGCGCCCGGCTCTTTGGATTCAAGCACGGCGATGGCGGGAACGATTTCTTCGCGGGCAAAGCGGGCCGCGGTCGAGGCAATCTGGCGCTGCTCTTCGCTCAGGTCTTCAGGAGTAAAGATTTCAGCGGGGGTGCGGTCTTCGAGCAGAAAACTGCCGCCCGGGGCGGCGACGATGGGGGAAACAGATGAAGCTGGCATGGAAGGCTTTCTCCGGCTGCGCCTTAAGGGTACGGCGGGGGGCGGGGCGGGGGCAAGGCGGCCAGTCAGCGGGTTAGCAAGTCAGCGAGTCAGCTGAGCCTGCCGGTGCAGAGGGTGGTAAAGTACATGCGATCATGAGATATCGAACAAGAGGGTTCCTCCGGTCGTGGCTTGCGTTGGGTTTAGCAGTCGGATTCGCGAACTTGTGCATGGCACAGTATCGCCTTATACCGGGCAGGTTCGATCAGGCGGAGGGTTGCGACCCGAAGACGCCTGCGCGTATTTGCCTCGGCTCCGGGACCGCACGCTGCTACGCGCCCGAAAGCACGAAGAGTTACACATTCGGCATGGAACCTAAAGCGATAACGGTTGGGAAGCTTGATGACCGGCCGCGTATTCTCTTTTCTGCAATGTTTTATGGCTGCGGGAGCGGAACACTTACTGACTATTCGCTATTGACGGTTCGGGCCGGCGAATTTGTGAACCTGCTTCCGACGGTACGGCTAACCAACCAGAGCGAGTACGAATTCTGGACCCTGCCGGAGGTCTCGACGTTGCCGGTTCTGGTTACAGCTGACTTTATTTGGAAATTCGGAAATCCAAAGGACCCGAGCGATCAGGGTGAGACGCATTTGGCCGCACACAGGTACGCGATTGACGTATTCGTCTACAGCCCCAAAAACGGCAAGTATGAAAATGTAGTTGACTATTCGACGAAGAAAAAGTACGCGGGCCTGGACGACGTAGACAAGATTCGGGTGATTGAACCGGAAAAGTCCGCAATCCTCGCCAAACTTGGCGTTAGCTCCAAGTGACCACCATCGCCCGAGCCCAACCAGCCTATCGCGTAGAATCCTAATTAGCCGGACCGTGGAGGCTTGCCCTGTTTGCAGCATTTATAACTGCTCTTGATTCTGCTTCTTTGCAGGTTGGCTTGCTCCGTCTCGCGGGCGCTTGGGCCGAGTTTTTCGCGCCTCAGAATGGCTGGCGCCACTACTTTAAATCGCAATACGCCGACCAGACCTTCAAAGGCCTCTACCACTGGAACGCCTTCGATGCGCTGATGCTGATTCCCTATTTTGCGGTCATGATTTTGCTGGCGCTCTATGGCGTTCACCGTTACACGCTGTGCTACCAGTACTTCAAATACAAGAAAAACTACAATCCCAATCCGGCGGGCCAGTTTGACGAGCTGCCGATAGTCACCGTGCAGCTGCCCATCTTCAACGAGCAGTTTGTGATCGACCGGCTGATTGAAGCCATTTGCGCCATGGAGTACCCGCGCGACCGGCTCGAGATCCAGGTTCTCGACGACTCGACCGACGAAACGCAGGAGGTTGCCGCAGGAATTGTTGAGCGCTACAAGGCGCTGGGCCATCCGATTGAGTACATCCACCGCACCAACCGCTATGGGTTCAAGGCCGGCGCCCTCGACGCGGGGCTGAAAGTGGCTAAAGGCGAATTTGTGGCCATCTTCGATGCGGACTTTGTGCCTCCGCAGGATTGGCTGATGAAGGTGATCCACCACTTCTCGGAACCCGGCATCGGCATGGTACAGACGCGCTGGGGCCACCTGAACCGCAACTACAGCATGCTGACGCAGATTGAGGCCATCCTGCTGGACGGGCACTTTGTGATGGAGCACGGGGCGCGGGCCCGCACCGGCGAGTTCTTCAACTTTAACGGCACGGCCGGCATGTGGCGGCGCAAGGCAATTGACGACGGCGGCGGCTGGCAGCACGACACGCTTACCGAAGACACCGACCTGAGCTACCGCTCGCAAATGGCGGGGTGGAAGTTCAAGTACCTGCCCGATGTGGAGTGCCCGTCGGAGCTGCCCATCGAGATGACGGCGTTCAAGACACAGCAGGCGCGCTGGGCCAAGGGCTTGATCCAGACCAGCATCAAGATTCTGCCGCAGGTCTTCCGCTCCAATACGTCGCGCAAAAACAAGATTGAGAGCGTGTATCACCTGACGGCGAACCTGAGCTATCCGCTGATGGTGGTGATGTCGGCACTGCTGATTCCGGCCATGATTTGCCGGTTCTACCAGGGCTGGTTCCAGATGCTGCTGATCGACGTGCCGCTGTTTACGGCGTCGACATTTTCAATTGCGGTGTTCTACGTGATGAGCGAGCGCGAGCTTTTCCCCAAGACATGGAAGAAGACGTTCTATTATTTGCCATTCCTGATGGCGCTGGGCATCGGGCTGACCATTACCAATACCAAGGCTGTGATGGAGGCGCTGCTGGGCATCAAGAGCCCATTCGTGCGCACTCCCAAATTCGCGGTGGCCAAGAAGGGCGAGAAGTCACAGGCGGCCAAGTATCGCAAGCGGCTGAAGCTGGCGCCGTGGATTGAGTTGCTGATGGGCTGCTATTTTGCCGGAGCCATCTGGTACACCTTCGCCAACAAGAACTACTTCACCGCGCCGTTCCTGATTCTGTTTGTGATGGGGTACTGGTACACGGGCCTGATGAGCCTGCTGCAGGGACGGTTTGAAAAGTGGCGCTCGGGCGTGGACACCGACGAATCCAGCCCCAAGCCGTTCCCGGTTGGGGTGTAGGGGCGTGATTGAAGACGCGGCGCTACCGGAGATTCAGATTCTATCGATCGAATCAATCGATGAGCTGGCTGACCGTCTCCCACGAAAGAAGAAATACTTTACGCTGCTGATCGCATGGGACGCTCCGGAAATCGATGGAAACTTCCTTGCTGAGTTGTTCGCTCCACTTGTGAGCAGCGGCCTTGCGTACTTCTGCGCTTGGGGAGAGCGATGCGAGGAAGTCCACGATGCCATCGACGATTGTTTTATTGAGCACGAGTTAGAGGTCCGAGAGGCTGACCCATTTCTCATGACTACCTGGCATCAGGAGGAGTCATTGGAAGAAGCATTTTGGTTTTTCAGGATGGTCGCTGTACCGACCGAAAACTCCGTCCTTGCCAATTTGGAGCGGTTTGCTGTCGCAGTCGGAAATCCGCAATGGGCGCACGAGATGACGGCGAATCACTCCAAGACCGATCTCGGGTGATCTTAGGACTCGTTGGAATTTGGGACAGGTTCGCGCAGAGTTGGAAAAGCCGGTGCAATAATCTCGAAGCCCGCTGAAGAACAACCGCAGATCCTTCGCTCCGCTTCAGGATGACACCGGGTTGTGGCGCGACTTTGGAGACAGACCCGTAGCCCCCTCCCACAAAAGTCCGGCGCGCATAGCCCAACCTTGCGAGAGAACTTCAGTCCGGCCATGTAAAATTGTTATAACCGGATGAATCAATCGACTCCAGCGGCTGCCAGCCAGGCATCCCGCTCCCAGCGGGACCCGGAGTCACGGATGGCTGAAGCCGACCCACTCATCATTCACGTTGAGAAGCTGACCAAGACCTATCAGACGGCGCACGGTGCGCTCACGCTCTTCAGCGACCTCGACTTTGAAGTTCGTCGCGGCGAAATTGTGGCAATTGTGGGTGCTTCGGGCACAGGAAAAAGCACACTTTTGCACATTTTGGGCGCTCTTGATGCACCCTCCGCGGGAACTGTATACTGCGCCTCAACCAATGTGGCCAATCTCTCAACCCAGCAGGCTGCAGGTTTTCGCAATCGCGAGATCGGGTATGTTTGGCAGTTCCACTATCTGCTGCCTGAGTTTACGGCGCTTGAAAACGTAGCATTGCCGCTGCTGGCTCGCGGCCAAAGGAAACAGGAAGCGATGACGCTTGCGGCAAACTGGCTCAAAGAGGTGGGTCTTGAGGATCGTGGAAGCCATCGTCCCGGCGAACTTTCGGGCGGTGAGCAGCAGCGGGTGGCGCTGGCACGAGCCCTGGTAAACAATCCACGGCTGTTGCTGGCCGACGAGCCCACCGGCGATTTGGATTCAGTGACCTCGGGCCGGGTGTTTGAATTGATTGAGCGTCTGCACGCGAGCCACGGGTTAACGTCAGTGATTGTCACCCATAACCATGAACTGGCTCAGCGCTGTACGCGCGTGCTGCGCCTTGAAAACGGACGGCTTAGCGAGATGCCTGCCGCTGGTTGATTCAGCTTGACGGGCACAGGGTTGTTCCGGATAAAGCACCCTTTAAGGCGTTTTTTGAGTCAAATAACTATCAGCTTGTGCCGGATGGAAGCCGTTCACACAGGTTGCGGCAACAGGATGGGAGTCTTCCGGCATCACGTGAGCCGGCGACGTGGGAGCAAAACAGGTCCCGAAACCATCCAAAAGAGCTGTTCGAGAGCGGGAACGAGATCTTTCTCGCACGAGGCTCTCGGCGGCGATTCAAGCGGAAGGGCACGCGCAGTCTGGACTGAAGCCGTAAACACACGCTCTGGAACGACAGAATCTGGTCGGTATCCGGATGGCGGGGTTCAAGTTAAACGGACGGCCACAGTTGCCGATAGCCTGACGAGTGGGGGATTTCAATGTTCGAACGCTACACAGAGAAGGCGAGGCGCGTAATCTTCTTTGCGCGGTACGAGGCCAGCCAGTTCGGTTCGCCTTACATCGAAACCGAGCATCTTTTGCTGGGTCTGCTTAGAGAAGACAAGGCGCTGACCAATCGCTTCCTGCGCTCGCACGCATCGGTGGAGTCGATCCGCAAGCAGATCGAAGCTCACACCACTATCCGCGAGAAAGTATCGACGAGCGTCGATCTGCCGCTCTCGAACGAGTGCAAACGGGTGCTGGCCTACGCCGCCGAAGAGGCTGAGCGTTTGGGCCACAAGCACATCGGAACGGAACACTTGCTCCTCGGATTGCTACGTGAAGAAAAGTGCTTCGCTTCAGAGATTTTGCAGGAGCGCGGCCTGAAGCTTGCCCAGATTCGCGATGAGCTGGCCCGCGTTACGCAGGAGAAGGCTCCGCCGCAGCAGCGCCAGCGCGAGTCGAGCCTGCTGGCGGAGTTCAGCCGCGACCTGACGCAAGCCGCACTCGATGGGCAACTCGATCCGCTGGTGGGACGCGACGGCGAGCTTGAGCGCGTAATTCAAATCCTTTGCCGCCGCACCAAGAACAATCCGGTGCTGATCGGCGAGCCCGGCGTGGGCAAAACCGCAATTGTTGAAGGCCTGGCCCAGCGCATTGCCGACGGCGAAGTGCCAAGCTTCCTCGCCGACAAGCGTGTTCTCGGCCTCGATCTCTCGTTGATTGTGGCCGGAACCAAGTACCGCGGCCAGTTTGAAGAGCGGCTCAAGACCATCATGAAAGAGCTGATGGAAAATCAAAACTCCATCGTCTTTATCGATGAGCTGCACACATTGGTGGGCGCGGGTTCGGCTGAGGGCTCGCTCGACGCGGCCAACATTCTAAAGCCGGCTCTGTCGCGTGGCGAAATCCAGTGCATCGGCGCCACTACACCGGCCGAGTACCGCAAGTCGATTGAGAAGGACCGTTCGCTCGAGCGCCGCTTCCAGGCGGTCAAAGTTCCGCCGCCGACCGAGGCTGATGCGGTCAAGATCATCATGGGCATCAAGGACCGCTATGAGAAGTTCCACGCGGTGAGCTACACCGACGATGCGGTCGAGTTCGCCGTGTCGCACTCGAACCGCTACATTCCCGATCGCTTTTTGCCCGACAAGGCTATCGACCTGATCGACGAAGCCGGCGCGAGAGTGAAGTTGCGCCAGACTTCGCTTCCGGAAGAGATTACCGAAGTGCAGAAGCGCATCAAGTTCATTGTGCACCGCATGGATTCGGCGATTGCCAATCATGAGTTTGAGAAGGCACGCTTCTACAGCGACGAAGAACGCAAGGAGCGCGAGAATCTGCGCGCCCTGCGCGACAAATACCACCTCGACGACTCGGCTGCCGGCATTGTTGGCCGCGAAGACATTGAAGATGTGGTGAGCCGCTGGACCGGCGTTCCTGTGACCAGCATCAAGGAAGAAGAGACGCAGAAGCTGTTACGCGTTGAAGAAGAATTGCACAAGCGCGTAATTTCGCAGGACAAGGCGATCAGCGCCCTGGCCCGTGCTATCCGCCGCTCGCGCGCTGGCCTCAAGTCTCCGCATCGTCCAATCGGCTCGTTCCTGTTCCTTGGACCGACTGGCGTGGGCAAAACTGAAATGGCACGCACGCTGGCGCAGTTTCTCTTCGGCAGCGACAAGGCGCTCATCCGCTTCGATATGTCGGAGTTTATGGAGAAGCACTCGGTTTCGAAGCTGATCGGTTCGCCTCCGGGATATGTGGGCTACGAGGAGGGCGGCCAACTGACCGAGCGCGTCAAGCGGTCTCCTTATTCTGTAGTTCTGCTCGACGAAATCGAAAAGGCGCATCCGGATGTGTTCAACATCCTGCTGCAGGTGTTTGAAGACGGCCAGTTGACTGATGGATTGGGCAATACTGTCGACTTCAAAAACACCATCCTCATCATGACGTCGAACATTGGCGCGCGGCACCTGCAGAAGAAGCAGGGCCTCGGCTTCCAGAGCGAGCGCGAAGACCTGGTGAGCGAAAAAGTCGAAGAGCTGGTGAAGAACGAGGTGAAGAAAACCTTCAACCCCGAGTTCCTCAACCG
>JBEKCW010000219.1:0-8717 GCA_050014675.1 Occallatibacter sp.
GGTGGGACCTCCGACCAGGATCGAATCGTCTACCGCGCTGCGCCCGGCGAACCCGTGGAAATCACCGGAGCCGAAATCATCAAGGGCTGGTCGCGCGTAATGAACGATGTTTGGAAAGTGTCGATCCCCAACAGCTTCTTCGGCAATTTCAATCCCTACAGCGACGTGATTCACGGCGACTGGTTCGAACCCAAAGGCCGCGTTCATCACACAGGAGCCGTCTATCTCAACCGCGAATGGCTCGAAGAAGCGGCGGCCCTCGACGATGTCGTCGCCGCAAAGGACAGCACGCCGCGCTGGTTCGGCCACGTCGATAACAACACCACAACGCTTTGGGCGCTGTTCGGCCCATCCGATCCGAATCATGAACAGACCGAAATCAACGTGCGCCAGACCGTTTTCTACCCTGAAAAGACCGGCATCGATTTCATCACTGTTCGCGGCTTTACATTGCGTTGCGCCGCCACTCCCTGGGCCCCGCCCACAGCCGAGCAAAAAGCCCTCATCGGCACTCATTGGAGCAAGGGATGGATCATCGAACAGAACATCGTCAGTCATTCAATCTGCTGCGGCATATCGCTCGGCAAGTATGGCGACCAATCGGACAACACCTCTGAAAACTCGGCTGAAGGCTACGTCAAGACCATCGAGCACGCTCTCGAATCGGGATGGTCAAGTGAGCGCATCGGTCATCACATCGTGCGCAACAACACCGTATCTCATTGCGAGCAGGCCGGCATCGTTGGCAGCCTCGGTCCGGTGTTCAGCATCGTCACCGGCAACACCATCCACGATATTCACGTGCGACAGCTATTCACCGGCGCTGAAATGGCGGGCATCAAATTTCATGCGGCCATTGACGTGGAAATCAGCCACAACCATATCTACCACTGCAACCGCGGCCTGTGGCTCGATTGGATGGCGCAGGGCACGCGCGTCGCCGCAAACCTTTTTCACGATAACCAGGGCGAAGACCTGTTTGTTGAAGTCGATCACGGCCCGTTCGTGGTCGACAACAATCTGTTTCTGTCTGAGACTTCGCTGCAGGTCAATTCGCAAGGCGGAGCGTTCGTCCACAATCTGCTCTGCGGCGGCGTAACCGTGCATGAATACGACAGCCGATTGACGCCGTTCATGAAACCACATTCGACGGAGGTAGCTGGCTATCACGACAATCCAAGCGGCGACATTCGCTTCATCAACAATCTCGTCGCGCGCAATGGAGACCTGAGCCCCTTCGATAAGTCCCGCCTGCCCATGCAGCTTGCCGGCAACGTCTTTCTCAAGCACGCCACGCCGTGCTCGCAGGAAACAAATCCAATGCTCAGGCCGGACTTCGATGCGCAGATCATGCTCACGCAGAAGAGCGACGGTTCGTATCTCGGAATCGCCCTGGATGAGAGTTGGTCACGCGAAACACGCCGGCTCGTCACCAGCGATCTTCTCGGCCGCGCGCAAATTTCCAACCTGCCCTATCAAAATGCCAGCGGTTCACCGGTCCGCATCGACAAAGACTACTTCGGACGCACCCGCAAATCGTCCAATCCGTTCCCTGGTCCCTTCGAATTTCAAAGCGCAGGAAAACAGCAGTTGAAAATCTACACCTAGCCCAAACTCGGAAAATCCAAACTCGAGTCTGGGCACCCAAGGCGAGCAAGTCACTTACTTGGTGTCCCCACGCGGATCGTAACCTCCGCCTTGCTTGACTTCCCCCCGGATTCGACGGCGCGGGCGCCGAGGGTGTAGGTGCCCGGGGCCAGGCCCGTAAAGGTGTACTCGAACGGCTCCTGGTGGGCGATAAAAGCCACCTTATCTCCAAGCAAGAACTCAACGCGATCAATCGTGCCATTGGGCGCGGCGGCACTTACCAGCGCTGTCACCGGCGCTGTGTATTCCTGATCGAGTGGCAGCGGCCGCACAAAGCGCACGTTGGGCGGCGTGTGGCCGTTGGTCGACTGCGCGTAGAACCACTCCCTCAGCCCGGGAATCTGCTGGGTCTTCTCCTGCGCGCCGCCGTGGTCAGTGTCGGCAAAAATGCTCAGACGCGGATTGACGCCCGTGTCCCAGGTCGCGGCCCCATTTGGATCTCCGTTGGCCAACCGAACGCTCGCCACGTTCGACTCAAGCAGCTCGAGACGTTTGGCATCGTCGTTAATACCGATCGTGGCCCAGATGGGCGTATTCTTCACCAGTTCCGGATCGAGTCCGTACGCAGGCCCGCCCTGCGGATTCGCGGCCGCGAAAAAACCAGGCCGCTGCTGAAGATAATTCCAAATCCCCATGCCGCCCATCGAAAAGCCCATAAGATAAATGCGCTGGCGGTCAATGGGAAACTCGCTCAGCAGGCCATCCACAATCTCGAACACAGCCTTGCTGCGCGCCGGACTCGACCAGCCGCCGATTCCGCCCACCGGCGCCACCAGAAAAGTAGGCTCGGTTTCAACGTCAAGGTCGTATTGGTGCCACCAGCGCAGGCCGGTTTCTTGCATAATCCGTTCGTTGGTTATGCACACATCGCAGCGGCCATGCAGGTAAACCACCAGCGGGTATTTCTTGCCGGGCTCAAGATTGCGCGGCACATAAACCACGTGCTTCAGCGTCTCGCCGCCCGAGCTAGTTGATTCGCGGAGTTGAAACTCTTTCGGATAAGAGGCGTCCTGCGCCCAAAGCGGAGCGCCGAGCGCGATCAGGCCCGCGAGCAGGAATAAGAACAGGACGAAACCGTAATTCGACACGCGCAACAATCTCGAACTGAAAATCCTGGCGCCAATAGCAAACATGCATACTCCGATCTGGAATTAAATCTACATTGCGCTACAGTCAGCTATTAAAGCACCTGTCCCTATGTTTTGGAGTGATCCCTGGTACGCCTGACTCCGCTAGCTCCGCTAACGCCGCTGCACTTAGAAATTAAACTTCGCCGCCACCTGCATCAGCCGCGGAGGCATCGCGCTCACCGCATCGCCAAACGTCCCGCTCGATATATTGCCCTCAACCGTAGCCGCCCCGAAGAACTGCGCGTGGTTGAAGACATTGAAGCCTTCAGCGCGCAATTCGAGTGCGCGATTGTCGCCCATGTGAAACTCGCGCGAGACCGTTCCATCAAGGTTCTCAAGCCCGGGCCCGGAGAAGAACCGGCGCCGCGCATTCCCCATGGTGCCAAGTTGCGGAAGCGCGAACGCCGACGCATTGAAGACCGCCGCGCCCTGGCGAGGATTGGTGTTCAGGTGCAGCGGCCCGCCATTCCACTCAGGGGTGTCGACGCCGTTGTTGTTGATGCCGTTCGGAATTGTCCCCAGCAGCGACGTGTCGTTGTTGTTCAGCAGCGTGATGGGCAGCCCCGTGGTGAAGCGCGCAATGCCCGCTAAGTTCCAGTTGGCGAATGCCGCGCCCTGCCAGCCGCGTGTCTTCGAGCCCGGCACCGTGTAATCGAAGCTGGCCACAAAGTTGTGGCGCAGGTCAAACGACGATAGGCCGCGGCTCAGCGATGGGTCAACAGGATTCACCGGTTCAGGCAATCCCGCCGACTGATCGATTGACTTTGAATACGTATAGCTGGCCAGCACCTCAAACCCGTGGATGCGATGGTTGAGCGTGGCTTCGAGTGCGTTGTAGTTGGCATTGGCGATGGTGCGCTGCAATTCCACGCTGCCGAACTGCGGACCAAACGCCGTGCGCGCAGCCTGCTCGTTGAATGGTCCGCAAGCCGAGCCCAGGCTCAGGCACAGCGCAGGATTGGCGGGGTTCGCTTCTTCGAGCACCAGCAGATGATGCGATGAGGTTCCAACATAACTGACGGTGGCGAGAGTTCCCGAGCCGAAGTTGCGTTCCACGCTGGCCATCCAGTGTTGCGCGTAAGGAGTCACATCGCTTGGGTCGACGGCTGGGATACCAACCAGCGGCTCAAACTGACTCCAGTTCACCATTGCATTGGGATGCGATGGGCGGGCGCCGAAAGCTACGTGCTGCAGCGGGAAGCGCTGGCCAGCGTCGGCCCCGCTTGCGGCCACCGTAAAGGGCGACGCAAACAGCGGCGGCGCAGCACTGGTGTACGTATAGCCGTAAGGCGGATTCGCGCTCATGATGCCGGCCGAGAGCCCCTCGTACGCCGTGTAGTACATTCCGTACCCGGCGCGGACGCTGGTGGTGCCTGCTGTACCAATGAGCTTCTCCAAAAAGTTGCCGCCCGCAGCGCAAGCTGGGCTATACGCAATGCCCACGCGTGGCGAAATGTTATTGCGCGGCGGCGCAAGAGAGCGCGGCACACCGGGATCGCCGGGGAAGACCAGTCCCAGCGGCGCACCGGGAAAAACCTGCGACTGCTCGCCTTTAACCAGGGTCTGCAACTGGTTGTACTTCTCAAGCCAGGGCCGAATGCGATCCCAGCGCGCGCCGTAGTTGAGCGTGAGTTTGGGCGTAACCTTCCAGCTATCCTGCGCAAAGGCCGCCATATAAAGGTTGCGGTTGTAAAAGCTGCCGGCCTGGCCCTGCGTGTAGCTCGATGTAACGCCGAGCAAAAAGTCCGCAAAGTCCACACCGGTCTCTGAGCCGTTAAATCCGAAGCTGCCGTTGAACACCACGTCCGGATGCGTATCGATCTGGCTCGCGTGAATCTCGCCGCCAAACTTGAGCCCGTGCTTGCCCACAATGCGCGAGTAAGCGTCGCTGGCTTCGTAAATGTTTTCGGCCTGCACCAAAGCGGTGGTATCAACGCCCATGGTGAAATCGTTGAAGGCCACATTGGCAACGCCTTCGTTTGAGGGCTGCAGCGCAACGATGTTGGTAAACCCCTGATCGGTGAGCGACGTCCCCACGCCTCCGTGTGGCTGCCCAACAGCATTGGCGTTGCGCATGTAGCTTACATGCGCGTCGTTGAGCGAAGTGCTGCCGATGGTGACGGTGTGATCGAGACTGAAGAGCTGCGCCCGGCCGTTTGACGTAGCATCGAAGCCCGGAACGCTGGCTCCGCCCGTGCCCGTGGGGTAAGGGTTGTCGAGCGAGTACTGATCGAGAAAGTAATAAGCCGAGAGCGTGCCCTTGCCCAGCGTCCAGTCGGCGCGCATTGCGCCCTTGTTGTCTGCCAGGGTTTCGGCGGCATCGGCAGTTTCAAACACGCCGGTCGATGCGTTGGGCTTGGGAATGTAGGCCAGCAGATTCTGTGCCGGCGCCGACCATATGGATTGGGGAATTTTGCCGGTTGGAAAAACCTGCGAATAAGGCTCGCCGGCCGTCACTGTGTAGCCAAGCTTCGAGCTCAACTGCGCGGCCCAGTTGTCGCCATTTACGCTGCCGGTAAGCGGAACCTGGGTAAAATCCCCGCCGCGCTCGGCCAGCGATGGAACAGCAATGTCGCCGGTGTCTATGCCCTCTGTCAACCGCGTTCCCTGGTAGTCGGCGAACCAGTGCAGGCTCTTCCAGCGCGAAGGACCACCGATCGTAGCGCCGTACTGGTTCTGGCGATAGGCAGCGCGGTCTGCCGAGAAATAATTGCGGGCGTCAAGATCGGTATTGCGCAGAAACTCAAATACGCTGCCGTGAATTTTGTCGCCGCCCGTCTTGGTGGTCACCAGCACCTGCCCGCCTGCGGAGTTGCCGTACTCGGCGTCGAAGTTTGAAGTCAGCACGCGGAAGCTGTCGATGGAGTCGAGGTTGGGGTCAATGGAGGTGCCCATGTTCACGTCTTCCTCAACATCGGCGCCGTTCACGCGGAATCCGTTTGAAGCCTCGCGCTGTCCGCTGATGGAGAGGTTGCCGGGGTTGGCATCGCCTGAGGGCGGCGTGGTAGCAACGCCGGTCATAATCACCGCGCCGGGCTGGGCCGTGTTGGCCGGAACAATGCCCGGCTGAACAGCCATCAGATCGGTAAAGTTGCGGCCGTTCAGCGGAACGCTCTCAATCTTTTTGGTCTCAATGGTTTCACCAAGCTGGGTGCTGGTAGTCTCGGCGGTAAGCTGGTTCGCCGTCACCTCAACGGTTTCTGCGGTAGCGCTGATCTGGAGCTCGATGTTCAGAGTAGGGGAGGGCGAATCGGCAGCGACCGTGGCCTGGGCCTTATAGTCGGCAAAGCCTGGAGCGCTCACCTTGACGGTGTAAGCGCCGGCGGCTGGAACCGTGGCCTGGAAGTTGCCCTGCGCATCGGTGGCAATCGGCTGGCCTGCGATGGTGGATGCGGAGGCCGGGCTGGCTGGCGCTGGAGTCGCGGTTGCTGGAGTTGCGGCTGCTGGAGTTGCGGCTGCTGGAGTTGCGGTTACAGGACCGATAGTGACTTCCGCGCCGGCAATCACCGAGCCCGTTCGATCGTGAACCGTGCCGCCGATAGTGAATGCAGCGGGCGCCTGCGCCAAAATGTGCGGCAGAGCGGAGCAAAGAAGCAAGAGAGTGCCAAAAACTGGAACGTTCAACTTACGACCTCCGGGTTCATCCTCCGGTCCGGTTCCTGGGGGCAGGAAGCGGGCGAATGGTGAGCCTGTCAATATAGGACAAAATTAGTCCGATTTTCGTCTGTGATTCAAATCACTCCGGAGTCAAAACTCGCTCCGAACTGAGGGTGGCCTGGTTGTTGCGAGGGGTCCTTGATATGCGACCAAATTGGTCTGCATTAAATATACGACTCATTTAGTCGGAGATCAAATTACGCAATACCACAATGCGAACCGGATGGTCAGAAGGAGAGCAGACGACACTCCCCTTCTCGTTGCGCACTTGTGCCAGCTCCGCTAGTCCGCATTTCTCACCAGCGGCCGAAGCAGTCAACTGCACCGCAGTCTGACTCATTGAATTTTAGGCATTGAGCGCCTGCAGGTAATTTCCCCACTCCGGCGCACAATCTAAATAGGAAAGGAACGGCTCAGGGACATGAACAACATCAGCACCTCAGTCACCCGCATCGCCCAACTGGTCGGCGAACCACTTGGCAATTTTTTACGCCCCGTTCCGGATTTCTCCGAAAACCACGCAGAAGCACAGTTTTCCAACAGAATCAACAGCTTGGCGCCAGTCGCTTCACAGGTTTTCTCACAGAAACCGTACAGATCCTCACAGAAACCGTGCGGATTCACACACAATCCCGAAACGCGCCTTATTCCTTGACACGAGCCAACGCCCGCTCAACCGGATTCAACTTCTGAACCAGGACCGGGATGCCGAACGCCGCAGCCAGCACCAGGGTGGTCGCCGTCAGGTCATTGCGGTAGAACGGGATCGCGGCCGCGTAGCACGTCATCAGGCCGCTCATCGTACGTGGATAAAAGCTGCCGGGCGTACCAGCGTATAGGGCCCAGAAAGCAAAGTTCGACATAATCCAGAACGACGTCGGTCCCAGAATCGCGCCTGTCGCCACGCGGGCGACGGTGGTCTTTGCGCGCAGCAGAATCTGGCCCAGCGCTATCGCTGCACCGTACCAGATCCAGGTGGGAATATAGCCCTGCCAGTGAAACGCATAGTGATACGTGTAAGTCGTAAGGCAGTAGTCGCTGACCATCAGGATGACGACCGGACCCGCCATCTCGCGCCAAGAGCGCTTGGCGCCGAAATAAATCAGGCCGCTCGTAACCGCGGTAAAGTTCAACAGGGGCAAATGCCCCGCAACCAGGTAACGGCTAAACACCGCCAGCAACACCAGCAAATAAGCGATCATAGATCAGACATCCTTTTGAATCTGCAATGTTTATTGCGTCTCTTGGAACTCGAAGCCGATTCAGGCAGAAATGGTTCCACTCCACTTCATTCTGCTGACCGGAACCGCCCGGGTCAACCTCTAATATTCCACATCGCCAAAACAATTTCCATGAGAGTGAAAAAATCTTTGACCTGCGCCTATTCTATCCCGCCCGCCTTCTGCTCAATCGACCCCATTCCTTCCGCAGCTTCGTCGCGCCCGTCCACGATATAAACCCACCCGCTGAGCGGGACCTTCTGGCCGGGGCCTGCGCCCAGAGTCGAATTCGAGAACCGCAAATCGCTGAACTCCACCATCGTCCATTTGCGGTTGAAGGGCAGGTTCGGCGGCGCGACGCCCGGCACAGGCTCGGGGCCAACGTCGCGGACAACCGCCCAGCGTCCCCAGTCGAGATAAACGCGGCCGAGCAGCGTCTGCTTGGCTGCCTCTACCGCGGGCGTGTCGGCGGGCTTGTATACCAAGTCGCTTTCAGGGTCGCTGCTGATAGCCACAGGGGAATCAGGATGGAATGTGTCGATCTCGGCCGTTTGATAAAAATCGCGCGTCTCGAGAATGGCATGCCAGCGATAGGGATTCACCGGGTAAGGCTCAAGAGCGGTGCGAATGACCGGTTCGCGCGCCACCTGGGTTTTCGACAGCATGATCAGACCTTGCTCGTGCTCGAACCAGCGCCAGCCCCAAAGCGCAACCATTCCGCCCAGTGCGAAGATGGCCCAGCCCCGCCCGCGGAACCGGCTGCGCCTGGCGCCAATCTCCTGATCGGCCAGCCCGAAGAGCCACGGCATGATGAGCGCCAGCAGCAGCAACGCCCAGATCAACGGCTCGGCAATAAAAACGATGCTGCCCATGTACCACTTTGGATTGAAAGGGAAGAACGGGCGCACGCCGTAGTTGTTGGTCCAGTCGAGCAGCAGATGGCTGAGCGCGGCGATGATCGCCGTGAGATAAAGCCATCCCCAGCTTATTGGCTGCGGCAGCGGCGCCGTGGGTACTTTTACTTCCTGGATTTGGGGAGTGCCTGGTTTAGGCTTCGCCCGTG
>JBEKCW010000220.1:0-8682 GCA_050014675.1 Occallatibacter sp.
ACGGCGTTTTCTGTGGTGGCGAGGAAGCGTTTGATCCGCAAGTGTTGTTTGATCCACTTGAAGAACAATTCGATCTGCCAGCGACTCTTGTAGAGTGCGGCGATGGTCAATGCTGGCAAAGCGGTGTTGTTGGTGAGGAAGAGCAGTGTCTTGCCCGAGTCGGGATCCTTGAAGCGAATGCGGCGCAGTTGCTCGGGATATTTTCCACTTGAGGAGCGGCCATTCAGCAGGACGCGTTGATCGCAGATCACTCCGCTGTTGCGGTCCGTGGGGCTGGAGTACACCCGCCTCGCATCCATCGCGGACCTGGCTCGTGTCACGAAGAAAGCCCCGCCTGATGCATTGCGAAGAAACGTCTGAAGTCCAGATAGCCGCGATCCATCACATAGAAGCTGCCGGGCTCCACCGGCAGGAAATCCAGCACGTTGACCTCGTTCAGCTTGCCATCGCTGATGTAAACGAAGGCAGGAATCGCGCCGCGAAGGTCCAGCAGCGTGTGCAACTTGATGGCCGCGCGGGTGGAGCAAAATGGTGCCCAGTCGAATAAACTCAGGCAAAGGTCGACGGTCGTTGCATCCAGGGCATAGATGGTGGCGTCGATACCCGGTACGGAGCAATCGTGGGCATACAGCGTCCGGGCGCGTGCGATCAACCGCAGGGCCAGAGCCTGATAGATACGCCAGTCGCGTGCGTTCAACGCATCGGCCAGCGTGGATCGAGCGGGCGACTGAGCCAGGCCCATGTGGAATAGCTTGGACCGATTGGCTGCCAGGCAAGCCTCGATGTCACGCAGCGACTCGCGCCCCGTGAGTTGGGAGAACGCCAGGGCTCGAAACAGGTCCGCACAGCTCAGCGTTCGCACTCCGCCATCGCCCTGATGCTTCGCGATACTACGTCCGAAGCTCTTCCACGGCACAAACTCCATCACCTGCGCAAACAGCGTCTTGCCTATGTTCATGCCATCCTCCGGGTCGCTGAAACCCGAAAGCAGCACAAAACCATGTCGTCTGTTTCAAATCGTGGACACCCCCGAATCCTCGGAAACCCCACTCAATACTGTACGTTACCCCACCCATCAGAAAACGAACCGGACAGTAGTGGGACATGATACCTAATTTCCAATTGTTCTTTCAGTTCTCCAACTGCAATACCTGGAAGCTGCCGTCGACTGGCTTCTCTTTCAGCGTTCCGATTCCGCCTGGTTTGGTCAGGTCGAAGCCCTGATAGTCGGTCACCAGATACACCACGCCGCTGGCTGGATTCACGGCCAGGGTGTCTGCTCGCTGCCGCGTTGGCAGCGTCTGGACCACGTTGTAGGTGTCGGTGACGTCCTGGCGAATGATGGTGAGGCTGCCCTCGGCCGCGCCATTTGAGGTGAAGATGAGCGAATGGTTTGCGTCGTAGCCGACTGCATCGGCACCGGGCCCGATGGGCAGTGTGGTTACTTTTTCGCCGGTCTCAGAGTTCATGACTTCGAGGGTGCGATTGGTGCAGGCGGCAAAGATGCGCAGGTGCTGTTTGTCGATGGCGAGGGCGCGCGGCTCGGCGCACTCGGGGCCAACGGAATAGACGCGCAGCCGTCCGTCGGCAATGGCAGCGCTGCGCTGCTCTTTGCCGGTCCAGTCAAGATTGATGAAGGGTGGTTGCTTGGGTTTTGCGTCTTCATTGGGTTCGGCGGGGGCGGGACCGGGCGCGGCTGCGGTGGGAGCAGGTTCTGCCGCGGCGGGACCGGCTGATTCCGCGGTGGGCGCTTCGGCGGAGGCGGTGGGCGCGTTCTCTGCCGGCTGCGGACGCATGATGCCGGCGATGGTCTGGGCGTCGAGGCGCACAATCTGGTTGCGGTCTGGCTGAGCGATATAGAGCTGGCCGTTTTCATCGACCACGGCGTAGCCCAGCTGGCCTGAAAGTTTGATTTCGCCAAGCGCGGTCTGCGTCTGCGCATCGATGACTGTGACAAAGGAGCGGACGTTCGAATCGTCCTGCTGCGGGGTCGGTTTGGCTGAGGCAGCGGACTGATTGGCGGGTTGGTTGGCGGATGGGCTGGCGGGGCCCGGTGTTTCTCCAAGGCCGTTGTTTCGCGGGCGGCGGGTGGGCGAAGCAGGCGGAGCGGGAGGAGCTTCAGACGGCGGATTTGCGCGGATCACGAAAACCAGGTGGGTGAGGGGGTCGAAGGCAATCCAGCGGGGGTTTGCGCCGGAGTCGATTTCTGTCACCCGCTTGAGGGT
Organism: Occallatibacter sp.; assembly: GCA_050014675.1. GTDB lineage: Bacteria > Acidobacteriota > Terriglobia > Terriglobales > Acidobacteriaceae > Telmatobacter. The sequence goes on from JBEKCW010000220.1 coordinate 2,226, forward strand.
TTGGCGGTCGAATACCACCACTTTGCCCTGGCCGCCGTCGGTCAGATAGCCAAACTGGCCGGTGTCGTCGAGGGCTACTTGGCGGGCTTCGTAGAGGTCCTTGATTTCTCCCACGACCGAGCCGGAATCAACGTCAACGACCTGCATCAATATGCCGTGCGCGATGAAGAGGCGGTCGGCTTCGGAGTCGAAGGTGAGGTAGTCCCACGTACCGGTGCCGCCGATGTACCAGGTGTTTTTGATGAAGAAGGGATGGCTGGGCAGATCGGTGGAAAGTGGGACTTGCTGCGCGAAGGCACCCGCACAGACCAACAGAACGATGGGCAGGAGCTTTCGCATCCGCACCCCTCCTTGCCAAACAAGACGCGCAGCCGGTGAAGACTGCTTGTTGCGCCGGTTAGTACAGCCGGTCTGGGGAGCTGCGTAAGTTCTCATCAAGCCCAGCCAGATCTCTAATAAACATCCCGCGGGGGCTAAAGCGCGTGCGTCGGAACTCAGTCCCTTTTGGAAAGTTTGCAGCCAAAAGGCCCGCGGCTAAAGCCGCTTCGATAATTTGCGCTGAATTCAGCAGCCTAAAGGCTGCTGCTCCCTCCGGTTTACCTGGGGCCCCTGTGACAAAGAGAGTTTTCACGCAGGGGCTAAAACCCGTGCCCTGTTACAAAGCCTCGATCGCCTGCGCCTGGACTGGCGTTTCCGCATCCCTCCCAGGTCCCCAAATGCGAGGGACCTGGGGCACCCATTTCTGGGGTTAAGCGACTAAATTCTCACCAGCTCGCGTTGAATTTTTCCTGTGACCCATGCTTTGCCGGGGGCCGTTAACATGTTTACCTCGCTGCGCACGCCAAACTCGGGCAGGTAGATTCCCGGCTCAACCGAGAAGCAGGTGTTGGGCAGAATCAGGCGCTCGTCGTGCGTCTCGAGATTGTCGAGGTGCGCGCCGGAGCCGTGAATCTCGGTTGCGATATTATGGCCGGTGCGGTGGGTGAAGTACGGGCCGAAGCCAGCAGACTCAATGACCGCGCGGGCAGCATCGTCGGCCTCGAATCCGCGAATGGGGCGGCCTTCGGCGAAGGCGCTTTCAACCGCCGCGATTGCGGCGTCGCGGGCATTGCGCACCGTCTCAAACACCAGCTGCTCGCGGTCGCTGGGCTCGCGGCTCAGAATGCCGGTCCAGGTGATGTCGTAAAAGATGGCGCCCGGCTCGTTCTTCTTGCCCCATATATCGATGAGCACAAAATCGCCTTCGTTGATGGGCGAGCTGCGCTCGGCAGTGGGCTCGTAATGCGAGTCGGAGCTGTTGGCGTTGACGCTTACGTTGGGGCCGTTCTCCCAGACGAGGTTATCGCGACGCATGCCCTCGGCCAGCCACTGCACGATGTCGAACTCGGTGACGGGGTTGCCGCTGCGAACGCGCCTGCCGATCTCCTGCCAGCCCTCGGCCAGAATGTTGTCGATGGCGATCTGCGCCTTGACGTGGCTGGCGATGGCTTCTTCGCTCAGGACAGCCTCAAACTGGCTTACCATGTCTGCCGAGCTGGCAATCTGCTTGCCCAGGCTGCGCAGGAAATCGACGGTGCCGGCGTCGACCATGGAGACGTACATGATGTCGTTGTTGGGCGAGAACTGCATGGCGAGGCGCCGATAGCCGTTGAGCATGGCATCGAGGCCGGTTTGCAGCTCCTGCCAGCTGGAGTAAAGACCCTTTTGCCCGGGAAGCGAATCGAGCCGGCCCTGCTCGATGCGGTGCACCAGCTTGCGCGGCTCGCCCTGGGCCGGAACCAGGTAGTACCAGCGGCGGGTGATGTGCGCGGCGGGGTCGAGGCCGAGGATGCGGCCGGCGATGGGGTCGCGGTGGTGATGGTCGTAGAAGAGCCAGCCGTCAAAACCGGCATCGCGGATAGCCGACTGGATAGCGTCGAGATTCATAAGGGCCATCATACGCGGGAGATACGCTGGTGGGCGAGGGGGATTCGCTGTTTAGCGAGTCAGCGGGTCAGCGGGGTTAGCGGAGTTAGCTTGCTTGGGCTGAGCACATGGGAGAATCAACCGCCGTTAAGAAACAAGACGGAGTTTGCCGATGGCTGGCCTTTGTGGTCTCCCACCCATCCAGCAAAAAGACGCTCGATGGATGGGGCACGGGGCCTTTGAGGTGGATTGGCAGACTTCGAGGCTGGCGCGTTACAGGGCGGCGATGGCCTCGGCTTCGCTTGGGAATAGCTGGGCGTACTTGGTGATGCCGACCATGGTGAAGACCTTGACGAAGTGCGGGGATAGACCGAAGGCAAACACCTTTTGGCCGGAGTTGGAGGCCTCGATTAGCATCTGGATGACCAGCGCAATGCCGCTCGAGTTGATGTAGTCGACCTTGGTGAAGTCGAGCAGGATAAGCTTGGCCGTGGCTTTAGGCAGAGCCTGGTAGGCGCCAAGGACGGCATCCTTCGACGTGCTGGCGATATCGCCCTCGAAACGCAACAAGGTCACGTTGTGGCCGGCCGGGGTTGTGAGTTGATCAACGCGCGATTTGGTTTCGGTCTGCACTCGGGTCTTACCTCCGGATTTACTTGGCTGCTCTAAGTTTATTCTGCCTGGGGTCTAATCGGCTTCTTTGTCTAGTCTAATCACAAGCCGCACGTAACTGCTTTTGCCATTGGTGCCGGCCACCCACTCTGCTTCGTCGACCAGCGCCTGGATAAGAAACATGCCCATGCCGCGGGGATCTTCTTCGCCGTGCATTTTGCGGTCGATGTCAGGTTTGGTGGGTTGGGATTTCATGCCCTTGCCGTCGTCGATTACTTTTACTTCAAGTTCGTCTTCGCCGGCGGAGAGCACTACGCCAACTGACAGTTTCTCATTAAGGCGGTTTCCGTGCTCGATGGCGTTGATACAGGCCTCGGCAACGGCGGTCTTGAGGTCTTCAACACGGTCTTCGCGAAAGCCCATGAGCTTGGCGACGGCCGAAGCGGTGCTCATGGCTACTTTCTCAAAGCCCATGCGCGAGGGCAGGCGAACTTCAACAGAGATGGCCTTGGGTGGGTTCATGCTTCCATCTCCGTTGGATGTACCCCGCGACTTAAAGCGAGTGCCGTCATGTCGTCTCCCTGCTCGCCACCCTCGGCAAAATTAGTGAGGGCGCTCCACAATGCATCGAGAATACCATCGGCATTTGGCGACGGGCACGTAGAAAATTCATCCAAAAGGCGTTCCGGTCCAAATTCTTCATCTCCCCTGAACACTTCAGTGAGTCCATCGGTGTAGAAAAGCAGCCGGGAATGGGGGGGGAAGGTGGCTCTTTCGGTAGAGTAAACCATGCCGGGCACGAGTCCCAGGGGCGTACCGGTAGCCTTGAATTGGATGGGCTCCGCGCCGGGAGCGACGAGGAATCCTGGATTGTGGCCGGCGTTGACCACTTCAAGGTCGCCGGTTTGGGGATCGAGGCGCATGAAGATGGCGGTGACGTAGCGGCGGCGGGCCTGTTCGCCCTCGGTCCAGTGGTGCTGGTTCATGCGGGTGGCCAGCTCGTCGAGGGGCAGGCCGGTGGCGGCAATGCCGCGCAGGGCGGCGCGAAAGCTGGTGGCCATAATGGCCGAGGCCAAGCCCTTGCCGGCCACGTCTGCCACTACCAGCAACAGGGTGCCTCCGGGCTCCTCAACAATGTCGAGGTAATCGCCACCCACTTCGTAGCAGGTGACTGACTTGAACGCCATTGAGTAGCCGGCGACTTCAGGCAGGCGTTGCGGCAGCAGCGAGCGCTGAATATCGCGGGCGGCGTCGAGATCCTGCTGGAGGCGGGCGAATTCAAGGTTGCGCTTGTGGTTGCGGGCATTCTCAAGCGCGACGGCGGCCTGTAGCACCAGGCCCTCAAGAAAGTCGGCCTCGTAGAGGGTGAGCGCGCGGCCTTCGGGCGTGGCGACCACTAATTCGGTCATGCGCTTGCCGTCGCGGTCGTTAAGGGGATAGGAGAAGATGGCCGAGCCCTCGGCGGCGCGGGTGGGATCTTCGCCAAACGTGAGGCCAACATCGGGGAAAGCGGCTCCGGCCATTTCAAGCTCGCGCACCACGATACGCAGCACCTGTTCGAGCACCTCGTGCTCGTGAATGGTGGAGTGGACCTGGCGCGAGACTTCAAGCAGGGCCTGCAGCCGGAATACCTGCTGCTGCAGATCGATGGTTTCGCCATTGCCCGCAAGCTGGGCTTCTAGCTCCATTTCGAAGTCGCCTCCGTGGAATCTCAATGTAGCATGACGGGGGTGTTGGACGGCATCAGAATCGGGCAAGGGCTGGATTTTGCGCGAATTGCGGGCCGCTTTCCTGATGAGTGGACCGTGACGATGAGGCTACTTAAGGGAGATTTCAGGATTGGAGTGGCCCACCAGCGCCACCGCTGCCGCGGCACGCGATGGAAGGGAAAGTGAGCAGAATTGACCAGCAGCGCGCTTTCGTTGCCGCTAGATTTAGTGATTACAACGAGATTTCTCCCGAAAGAGACGCATCATGTTCTTTCGGGACTTGTTACCACGCTCTCCGCAGACTTGACAGGAGTGGTTCCCATAATTCGATCGGGGCGATCACCGCTGTGAAGGCTGGAGATTGAACAGTTGATTTAGCACCGTTTGAGGCGGCATGGATTCAACAGACAGGCGCGCTTTTCTCAAGCTATGCATGCAATCCGTACCAGCTTTGGTTCTTGCCAATGGCATGGCGGGTAGCGGGAAAGAGGTCCGTGCAGGTACTCAACCGGGTTATAGGACGCCGGGTTCACTCGATCGATATATAGATCCACTGCCTGTTCCGAAGCGACTGGAATCGCAAAGCGCTAGCGAGGACGGGATTAAATTTCGCGTTCGCATGTTGGAATTCACGCAACAAATGCATTCTCAACTTCCACCCACGAAGCTATGGGGATATGAAGGCCAGTATCCAGGTCCAACCATCGAGGCTCTGCGGGGCAGACCAATCGTAGTCCAGTGGGAGAACCATCTTCCTTCGCTGCATATGTTCGAAATTGATCCACGCATCCACGGCGCGATGCCGCCGACACCAGAAGTCAGAACGGTACCCCATCTTCATGGCGCCCGCACGCGATCGGAGAGCGACGGGTTACCGGAGAAGTGGTTCACCTCCGGAGATTCTGCTCTCTATGCTTATCCCAATGATCAGCAGGCTGCCACGCTCTGGTATCACGATCATGCGGTAGCGATTACACGCTTGAACGTCTATGCAGGTTTATCCGGATTCTATCTCCTGCGCGACAAAGAGGAGGGCAGCTTGAACCTGCCCTCCGGCGATCACGAAATCCCACTCTTGCTGCAGGATCGCTCCCTGGATGACAACGGTCAGCTCCTCTATTCTCCGACGTTCGATGATGGTCAGAGCCCGCCGCCGCACTGGTGGGCTCCGGAGTTTTTTGGCGACCTTCCAGTGGTGAACGGCGCTATCTACCCTTTTCTGCAAGTCGAACCGCGCCGCTATCGCTTGCGCCTTTTAAACGGCGCGAACTCAAGGTTCTTTAATCTTTTCTTTAATCTTGCAAAGCACCCTTCGGACATACCGTCGCTAGTAACATTTCACCAGATCGGCACCGACGGCGGTTTCTTGCCAAACCCGGTTGCATTGAACAGGCTATTGCTGGCGCCGGCTGAACGAGCCGACCTGATTGTCAATTTTTCCGGACTCGAAGGTAAGACCGTGACCTTGTCTAACAACGCTCCCGCTCCATTTCCGGGATGGGACTTGCTCAAGCCAATCCATTCGGCATTGTATGAGTTGATGCAGTTTCGGGTAACACTTCCGCTCTCGAGCGATGGGAATTCCTTGAGCATGCCACTACTTCGTCCGCTCCCAAGGCTTGATGAGGCTGGATCCATTGCCACAAGGGATTTCGTACTGGCCGAGGGGATGAATGGTCAGGGAAGAGCCCTGGGAATGCAGATCAATGGCAACGGACACGACGACCCAGTTACGGAAGTTGTGAAGTTGAATTCCATTGAGAGGTGGAGATTCATAAACAATACCGAATATACCCATCCAATGCATTTGCATCTGGTGCAGTTTCAGATTCTGCGCCGCCAGGGATTTGACCCCGTAGCTCTTCGCAGCGGCGTCGTGGAATTGGTGGGGATGCCGCGCCTGCCAGCGGCAAACGAGGCTGGGTGGAAGGATACGGCGGTGGTCAACCCGCGAGAGGTGCTTACGATCATCGTTCGATTTGAAGGCTACACTGGCCGCTATGCTTTTCACTCTCACTTGCTGGAACACGAGGATCACGACATGATGCGGCCATTTGAGGTCGTGTGAGAGAAATTGTAATCGCGCGCGCGATAGCACATGCGACGCGGGGTAAACGGCAAACCTCGCATTCTGCATAAGCACACAAACACGAACTGAAAACGTGGCGAACCAACGGGGCCTTACGGCCCCAGGCTGGTTGGGGTGCAAGTACCGCCGACTGGCACCGGCG
>JBEKCW010000221.1:0-19087 GCA_050014675.1 Occallatibacter sp.
CTGCTGCCGCAGCCGCGCGTAGGTCTCGGCATACACCGCATCGTTCAAAAATCCATACTCTTTCAGCCGCTTTACAACTGAAGCGATCGCCGCTTCGCCTGGTTCGCCAAACTCGGCGCGCCGCTGCATCAGCCGCCGCAACTCCATCTCGGTACGCATATGTCGCCCCAGCGCCTTCACCGCGTACTCGTAGAGCTCCCGCTCGTTCAGCTTCGGTCTTACCTTCTCGGCCTTCGAACCCGCAGCCACCGTACCGCCTCCAATCGTGATGCATCGAGTCTAGATCAGCGCGCCGCCGCGCCTTTACGCCGCGCTCTTCAAGCTCCGCCTGTAGCTCTGCAGAAACCAATTACCCACTTCAAGCGCAAATGTAATCACCGTAATGATCAGCACGATCCGCAATCCTATGTAAATGGCCTGGTTAATCTGCGCAAGCTGCGTTCCATACTTCGCAAATTCGGCCGCCGGATCTTTCAACACGACCCATAAATGCCCCGGCGCACGCAACGCGATTACGATTGGAATGATCCCCATCAGCTTGATTGCGAAATGCTCGAGCTTTCGTTCGCCCCTCCATGCGCCGGTATAAAGGTCCACCAGCTTCCACGCCAGCTGCACCACGTTCAGCACAACTACAGCCCAGTAAAAGGTCATGATGATCGGCGCTATCGTATAGGGCAGTGCGTAGACGATAAACGCGCCGGGGCCCAGAATCAGCACCGGATACTTGGGCAACAGCAAAAGCCAGCACAGCATAAGCGTGTGGGCGACTGCATCGATCATCGTATGCGCCCTGGTTCTCTTCTTGCCCCGTGTCACCGGTTCAATCTGCGGCAGGTCCTTCAGATCCCACTTGCACCTGAGCTCGGCAACCTGCGGCATCCACTCTGGGTGATGCAATGCCGCATATTCTATGGCCGCAAAAATTACCGTGATAATGGCGGCGTTCAGCAGCACAACAAAGGCCACATCCACGATCGCTCCGGGCACCGCTCCCGCGCTCCACGGCTGCGTAAACAACCGGATGCCGTTCACAATCGCGGTGCAGATGAATACCCAGAACGTCACCATCCGTAGAATCAGCAAGTAAATCGGAAACAGCCCCGGCCCGATCAGGTACTGCTGCGGCCGGTAGCGTCCAGCCATCATGGCAGGGGGTGGCAGTTGCCCCACCCACGCCTTGGCCTCTTCAGCAGTGAGCGTGTGGCCCAGTTCTTCCTGCTTGTCATCAAGCTGCGCCTCAAGATTCGCCCTCAGCTCGGCAACAATGTCGTCCTGCCGTTCCCACGGCAGCTGCTTTCTTACCGCTTCAAGATATCGATTCAGTAGTTCCATCGCATTCATACCTCGTTCCTCAAAAAATTCCAAGCTTCATCGATCCCCAATTGCGTGCTGGCCTTTCGCTCCGGCCAAAGCGGGCTCACAGGATGTTCTCAATGGCCGCGTTAATGGCCTTCCACTCGTCCAGCAGCCGGGCAAAAATCGCTTCACCGTCGCTCGACAGCCGGTAGAACCGCTTGTTGCGCTTCTCTTCTTCGCGCCACTCGCTGGTCAACAGACCCTGGGACTCAAGCCGGCGCAGCAGCGGGTAAAGCGTGCTTTCGTCAATCTCCAGCCCCTGCCCGGCAAGCGACTTGCGCAGCGTGTAGCCGTAGTGCTCCTGCTTGAGCTGGCCAAGCACGGCCAGCGTCAGGCAGCCGCGCCGCAGCTCCAGCCGGAGGTTTTCGAATTGGCTTTCAGCAACTGTCATCCTGTACCCCGTACACTGTATGAAACATACTGTATTGCATACAGTATATGGTGTCAAGTAGTTTTGCGAATTTTTATCCGGTCAACATATATTTCAGTAAGTGCTTGATTGTATTAGTGGAGCCGGCGGCTTGCGCTCCCAACCATCGGGCAGATAGAGTTTCGGCATCCACGGAGGTGCCTTTCAATGCGCCGATCTCTCGCCTTTGCAATTCTGTTCTCAGCCGTTGCGCTTGCCTCCCACGCTCAGAACTCCGGCATCATGGGTGACTGGAAGACCCCGCTCGGATCCATCATTAGCTTCAACCGCTGCGGCCAGCAGGTCTGCGCCTGGATTCTCTATGCCAGCCCCTCGGCTCCCTCGAGCAAGGACATCCATAATCCCGACTCGTCACTGCGCGACCGCCCCCTCTGCGGCATGAAGGTCGGCAGCGGATTCACGCTGAACAGTCCGACCACCGCGTCGGGCGGGTTGCTCTACGATCCCAAGACCGGCCGCACCTACCACTCAAAGCTGGCCGCAGATGGCAACAACATGGTCGTCCACGGCTACTATGGCATCGCGCTTCTCAGCGGCTCCGAAACATGGACCCACGCCGACCCTCCCGCCAATCCTTGCGCCATCGCCAACTGAGCGGCAGTGAATTCACGTCGCTGGGTTTATGATTGCCGTGTTTGGAGGAAGCCATTTTGAGTAAGCAGAATGAAACCCGCAACCCCGGCCGCCGCGAATTTCTGAAGGCCTCGGGCGCCGTTACCGCTGCGCTGCTGGCGCCCTCGGTTATGGCCGACACGCCACAATCGCTGCCCGCGCTTCCCACCAACCCGGTCACCCTCGCCGCAATGCCCACGCGAAACCTGGGCAAAACCGGCTACAAGGTTGGCATCTTTTCGCTCGGCGGTCAGGCCGCGCTTGAGCAGTCAAACAACTTCGATGTTGCCGTACCGATCATCGAGCGCGCGCTTGACCTCGGCGTCAACTACCTTGACACGTCGTCAATCTATGGCGGGCCCGATCGCTGGAGCGAGCAATACGTCGGCAAAGTGATGGCGCATCGCCGCAACCAGGTATTTCTCGCCACCAAAACCAAGGAGCGCACGCGCGACGGCTCCATGCGCATGATCGAGAAGTCGCTTCAGCTGCTCCAGACTGACCACGTCGACCTATGGCAGCTGCACGATGTCGGCATTCCCCTGAACGTAGACGAGATATTCGCTAAAGGCGGCGCTTTTGAAGCGCTGCAGGAGATGAAGGAGCAGAAGGTCGTCCGGTATCTCGGCATCACCGGCCACTACCGCCCCGATGTGCTGATTGAATGCATCAAGCGCTACCCCTTCGACTGCATTTTGATGGCCATGAATGCCGCCGACCCGCACCACTACAGCTTCAACGAGGAGCTTCTGCCGCTGGCGGTCGAAAGGCAGATGGGCATCATCGGCATGAAGATTCCCGGGCGCGGCCGCATTCTTTCATCATGGACTCCGCCCTCGATCGACGCGCAGAAGCACTCGTGGGAAGGCATGGCCATCCAGACCGACAAGCCCGGCACCCTCACCATGCGCGAAGCCATGTACTATACGCTCTCGCGTCCGGTCAGCACGGTCATTATTGGTTGCGACTCAATCGCCCAGCTTGAAGAGAACGTGCAACTCGCCCGTGAATTCACGCCGCTCAATGACAAGCAGACGGCGGAGCTGGTTGCCAGAGCCGAGGCCTGCTCGAAGCCGTCGCTGTTCTTCCGCTTCTACGACCGGCCGACGGATTAGCAAGCCTGCGCCCCTACAAATGGTTGATGAGCGACGCAATGCACGCCGCGCCGAAGCCGTTATCGATGTTCACCACGCTTACATTGGGCGAACAGGTATTGAGCATGCCCAGCAGCGCGGCAATGCCGCCGAGCGATGCGCCATAACCTACGCTGGTTGGCACCGCTATGACTGGCGCATTCACCAGCCCACCCACAACCGTCGGCAGCGCTCCCTCCATGCCCGCGCACACGATCAACACGCGCGCCTGCTGGAGCGTGTTCTGCTGCGCCAGCAGGCGATGAATCCCGGCTACGCCCACATCGGCAACCAGCTCCACGGTGTTGCCCATCAGCCGCGCGGTTACTACGGCTTCTTCTGCAACCGGCAAATCGCTGGTGCCCGCGCACACCACGCCGAGCATTCCTTTGCCAGCCGGAGCCTGCGTTTGTGTCAGCGTCACAGCCCGCGCAATCTCGTGATATTCGGCGCGCGGCTCGGCTTCGACCACGGCTTCATAAACAGCCTTTGACGCGCGCGTGGCCAGAACATTGCCGCCCGCTTCAGCCATGCGCTTGAAGATGGCCGCCACCTGCGCGGACGTCTTGCGCTCAGCAAAAATCACCTCGGGATTGCCTGTCCGCAGTGCCCGATGATGATCGAGCTTGGCAAATCCCATGTCCTCGAATGGCAAATGGCGCAGGCGTGTCAGCGCGTCTTCAACGCCGGTCTTGCCTTCGTGAACTTCTTTCAGCAGCGCCTCAATCTGTGCCGGATCCATCAGTCTCCCACCTTTTTCGCGTTCGCCGCGCTCGCGCCCCAGGCTCGCATCGCCGCGTGCATCACGCGCTTGAGCGGTACCCCGTGCTGGCGCGCGATCGTTCGGCAATGCTCGTACTCCGGCGACGCGTTGGCGATTTCACCCGACGCGAGCCGCGCAATTTTCATTCTCACCTTACCCCACTCGGTCTCGACATCAGCGAACTCGCGCGCCAATGCCATCTTGTTTTCGATGCGCCAACGCAGGCCGATGGTGGTGGTCTCGCGAAACAGGATGTCGCGCAGCGCCGGCACGCGCTCGGGGCTTGAGAGCACTGCTATTTGCATTCCTGTCCGGCCCTTCTTCATCTGCACCGCGGTGCGATACACATCCCACGCGCCGGCCTCGAGCAACATTTCGCTCACGTAGGCCAGCAATTGCGGATTCGAATCGTCAATCACTGTTTCGATTACGGCAATTGGTTCTGTGCCCAGCTCCGCGCCTGCCGTTGCAGTTTCTTCGCCCACCAGCAGCCGCAGCAGATTCGGCTCGCCCGGCGTGTCGCGCCCGCCCGCGCCGTAGCCGCGAGCTGCCACTCGCATTGCCGGCAGCGGTCCATAGGTAACATTCAACATCCGAAGCAGCGCCGCGCCAGTTGGAGTCACGCGTTCCATCGGTGCTCCGGCTGAATACATGGGCGCATCGCCAATGAGCGCCAGCGTTGCAGGCGCAGGCACCGGCAGCGTGCCATGCGCGCACCTTACAGTACCGCTGCCGACATTCAGAGGAGATGCCATCCACTTGTCTACGCGTAGCGACTCGCAGCCCGTGGCCGTGCACACAATGTCCACAATCGTGTCTACCGCGCCCACCTCGTGGAAGTGCACTTTCTCAATTGGGATCGAGTGAATTGCGGCCTCAGCCTCGCCCAGCAACTGGAATGCGTGGCTCGCCTGAGTCTTCACGCTTTCACTCAGCGGTGCTGCCTTAATGATGGCAAGAATTGCGCTCAATGACCGGTGTTCATGGCTGTGCTCGTCGTGATGATCGTGCGACTCATGGGAGTGATCGTGGTGCTCGTGATCATGCTCGCCGTGTTCATGCTCGTGCGTGCGATGGATGTGACCATGTTCATGATCGTGATGGGAATGTTCATGGCTGTGCGGATGCTGGTTTTCCTGATCCCTGCGCCCTGATCCCTGTTCTTCCGTTCCCTCGTCCGTGATCACGTCCACCTTGGTCCCCGTCAGGCCGCCGCGCATCACCGTTCGCTTCTCAAGCCGCGCGCCAACATTCAACGCTACCGCAGTCTCAGCCATCAACTCAAAGGGAACTCCCGCATCGACAAGGGCGCCAAGCAGCATATCGCCGCTGATGCCGGAAAAGCACTCAAGGTAAGCAACTCGCATCGCGTTGTGATTCTAAATGGCCGACAGAGGGAAGGGAAACGTCACGCCCCGCGGCGCTGGAGTACGTCGGCGGGCAAAATGGCGTTCATTGAGCCCGAGCGGAAGCCGGTGCAGTCGAGCGTGACATACTGATACCCGGCCTTTTTGAGCGCCGCGGTGATAGCGTCCATCATCTCTACGGTCAGGGCGCGCTCGAACTCACTGCGGGCAATTTCAACCCGCGCCAGCTCGCCATGGTGCCGCACGCGCAGCTCGCGAAAGCCCAGTGCCCGCAGGCTGTCTTCGCTCTTCTCGATTTGTTCGAGAACCTCGCGCGTTACGGTGCGACCGTACTCCACGCGCGACGAAAGGCACGGCGCAGCGGGGCGGTCCCACAGCGGATAGCCGGCTGCCTTCGCCAGAGTTCGCACCTCGAGCTTGGTTAATCCTGCCTCGGCCAGCGGAGCCAGCACTTGATGCTGCTGGGCCGCGCGTTGCCCAGGGCGGTAGTCGCGGGTGTCGTCGGCGTTCATGCCGTAAGCGATACGCTTGAACCCCAGTTCACCAACCAGCGTTTCCATGGTGTTGAACAGCTCGTCTTTGCAATGGAAGCAGCGGTTCGAATCGTTGCGCGCGTACTCCGGCCGGTCGAGCTCCTCGGTCTGCACAACTTTCAGCGGCATCCCGATGGCGCCCGCAAACGCAATTGCCTGCTCCATGTCGCGTCGCGCCAGAGAAGCCGAATCGGCCAGCACGGCCAGCATTTTGTCGCCCAGCACGCGGTGCGCCGTCCCGGCCAGAAACGCCGAATCCACGCCGCCCGAGTAGGCAACCATCAGGCTGCCCAGCTCGCGCAACCGCGCTTCAAGCGCATGCAGCTTTGCGGCGGTCTCGGCCAGCAATTCGCCTTCGCCCGCTGCGATTTGCGGGTCGGAGATTTGCGGCTTGAGGTCCAGCGTCATGGGTCCGATTATAGTCCTTGGCCGATTTCGCGCGCTTCAGCTCGAATCCGCGCAGTGAGGCGCCAGGCTTCAACCATCGAACCGGTATGCGCTGATTGCCGCTCCCATCGGTTCGTCGCCAAACACGCGCTTGCCCGGCGCATCCCCTCCGGCGCCCGCAGCAACCAGCAATGGAATCAGATGCTCCTCGCGCGGGTGCGCGTAAGCGGCAAACGGCGCATTGCGCCACCCCTTAAGTAGCGCATCGCGTTCGGCAGCGGGTGACTCCACGGCTTGCGTGAGCCATGCGTCGAAGGCCCGCGCGCGTTCGGCGGTTTGCGGCTGGAAGTAGGCGCGCAGGTTGTGAAAGCTCATACCGCTTCGTCGCGCAATGTGGCCAGCGCGCGTCCGGCGGCAAGGTGCAGCGCCGGGTCGAGCGAATTCGCCAGCGAAAGTGTGACAACGGGAATCTCGGCCTGCGGAAACGCCACCTTCAGCGGCACAAATACGCCGTGGTCGTAACCGCGGTTCGGGTCAGTCGCCGCAGGCAGGCCAGCCTCGAGCAACAAATTCTCCACTCGCTGGGCGAGTTCTGGAGCGCCAGGCGCCGGCCAGGTCAACTTATAGGTGTGTTCGGGGAAGCCCGTGTAGTCGAAAATCAGTCCCGGATGCGGACCCGAGCCTGCCGTGAACGCCGGCTCCTGCCAGTGGCCGCTCACGACCAGCAGCGCCACTGGTTTTTCCGGCAGCATTGCAGCCAGCCCTTCGAGGAAGGTCTGGGCCGGCTTCCATGTGTCGGCCGGGCCCCAGGTCCAGTCCATAAAAAAGCATGGGCCGCCGCCGTGGGGAATGAAGATAGCGGGCTGGCGTTTGGGGTTTGCAATCATGGCTGCTGTCCTGACGAACCAGCCCCGCTCAGAGGCCGGTGCGGAGATAACTGTTCAAACACCCATTGGATGTCGAAACACACCCTGCGGACTCACCGGATGCTGCGGTTATCGACCACTGGCGCCGCCAGCACGTAAACGTAAACCAGCATCGCGATGCCGATCATCAGCGGTATAAGTCCGCAAAGGAAAACCGCCTGTCCGGGCAGCAGCATCTTGAGAAAGGGAAGGAGCCCAAGTCCCACGCCCATATTGATCAACCCGCCGATCTTAAGCCCCTCGCGCGTGTGCATTTGTTTCTGCCGGTTTTCCTCCCATAACAGCTCCAGCGTTGCCTTCGCTCCTTCGCCCGATGCTTCGGCTACCCGCCGCAGCGTCTCCGACCTGTAGTATGCCTCACGCTCCCTGCGCCGGCTTTCAATCCAACTCACCAGCGGAACGAACACCCCGAACAGCGCCACCACGCCCACCGACAAGAAAATCCACAAGCCGATCTCATTCGACACCCCTGAATCATGGAACAGCATCATTGCCAGTCGCATCATTTTTGTCTCCTCACTTTCGTTGCTTTCTCTCTTTTCAACCCTTGCGACCGGTACGACAACGACTGGCAGTTGGCGGTTGCATTTTTTCAAAAGAATCTGTGCGGGAAGATTTCAGCCGGCGGCGAGCAATAAAATTGCAACCACCTGAGCACAGTGCCTGTCGTACCAGCTGGAGAAGGCTGCCATCTTGCCCGAATTGCTTACCGCCGTCCGCAAATCCCCGCCCGTACCGGCCGAACTCGACGCGGCCGACGTGGCCCGTGTGCTGGCCGGCGACGTGAGCGCCTTCGAGGGAATCGTGAAGCGTTGGCAGGGGCCGCTCGTCAACATGGCCTGGCGCTACTGCCGGGACCGCGGCTGCGCCGATGAGATGGCCCAGGAGGCCTTCCTTCGCGCGTGGCGCGGACTGGCGAGTTGGCGCTCCGGGTCAAACTTCTCCACATGGCTGTTTTCGATCGCCGCCAATGTCTACCGCTCCGAACTCAAGCGCTTCCCGGCGGCCGTGCCGCTGGATGATGTCCCAGAGCCCTCCGCCGCGGCAGCCCAGCTTTCAAACTTTGAGCTGCACGGGCAAAATGAAGCGTTACGCCGAGCGGTTCTCACCCTGCCGCACAACTACCGCGAGCCCGTCATTCTTTATTATTTTCACGAGATGGATGTAAGCCGCGCGGCCCAAACCATGGGCATGCCCGAGGGCACGGTCAAGGCCAGGCTGGCGCGTGCTCGCGATCTGCTCCGCAAGCGCTTTCCGCATCTAAACCCGCAAGCAGCCGCAGAACCTCTTTTGAGCACGGGAAAGGAACTATTGCGATGAAGCCGGACACGCAATCCGCCGCAAACTACGACGCCGTCGATCGCATTCTCGACGCCGAAGACCAGATCGTCCCCTCCTCGGGCTTTCTTGCTAGCGTGATGGAGCGTGTTCGCGAAGAAGCCATTGCTCCTCAGCCAATACCGTTCCCCTGGAAGCTTGCGATACCCGGCATGGTGCTGGCCGCCGGGACCATTGGCTGGCTCATCTACGACTTGATCCGGATGGCTGTTGCCGGCGATTTGCAAGCCGCGTTCGAGGCGCCACACCTGCACGCGGCACAGCTCAACCTGCTTACGCCGGTTACCTGGATCGCTTTGGCTCTGGTGCTGTCGCTGGCTTCGTGGGTGTTTTAAAGGCGTCTCATTCGGCGTTCGAGCCTGCTTTAGAAGTCCACTTTGCAGCGAGGATAACAACCTGGTCTGCCTCAGTTCGGCTTCCCCACATACTTCGCCCCGAACTGGCGTAGCTTTTCGAGCGTCGCGGCTGCCTGGCCTGAATCGATAGCCTCGGCGCCCATGGCAACGCCTTCTTTCAGGTCGCCAGCCAAGCCAGCCGCAACCAGCGCAGCAGCCGCATTCAGCAAAACAATATCGCGCCGCGCGCCGGGAATTCCGGTGAGCACGTCGATGAGCAGCGACGTATTGGTGGCGACGTCGCCGCCTGTAAAATCCTCGAGCGCAGCTCGCGGCAGGCCCGCCATCTCCGGTGTTACGCGCGCGGCCTTCAGCGTCGATTCGCCGGTCTCGGACTCCTCAATCCGCGCTACAACAGACTCGCCAGTCGTAGTCAGCTCGTCAATTCCATCGGATCCATGGACAACAAACGCCCGCTTGGCGCCCAGCGCGGCCAGCGTGCGCCCCACAAGCAGCACCTTGCTTGGCGCCAGCACTCCAATCACCTGCGCTCGCGCTCCGGCGGGGTTGGTCAGCGGCCCGCACAAATTCAATATCGTCCGGAACCCCAGCGCACGCCGCAGCGGTCCCAGCGCCTTCATCGCGGGGTGGTAAAGCGGTGCAAACAGAAACATGAATCCCGTCTCGCGCAAGCACTCCACCGCTAGCTCCGGCTTCAGGTCGATGGGCACGCCCAGCGCCTCAAGCACGTCGGCCGCGCCGCAACGCGAAGTAACCGCGCGATTGCCGTGCTTGGCAACCTTCGCTCCGGCCGCAGCCGCCACCAGCGCCGCACCCGAAGAAATATTGAAGGTCAACGGTCCCCCGCCGCCGGTACCCACCACATCCACTAGCACCGCTCTTTCGCCTTCGGACAAGGGCATTGGCACGACGTTCCGGCGCATTACGTCTACAAAGCCTGAGAGCTCCGGCGCCTGTTCGCCGCGGGTCGCCATCACGGCCAGCAGCGCGGCTGTTTCCACCTCGGGCACCTCGCCTGCAAGAATGCTCTCAAGCGCCGCCGACGCCTGCTCGCGCGTCAGCGCCACGCCATCCTCGGCCATCGGCTTCAATAAATCCTTCAGCAAACCCATGTATCTATGGTAACGGCGAGCGCATGAATTCCGCCGCATTGCCCGCTCAAAGTCCGCCAAGATAGTATTTGATTACCGCTGGAGTAGTCGCGCCGTTAGGACCGCGCGATCGCAATCGACCCATCAACAGCGGCCGGGGCGAACCCAATCCAATGAAGATTCACGAGTATCAGGCGAAGGAAATCCTTGCAAAATATGGCGTTGCCGTGCCCAAAGGCGAAATGGCAAACACCCTTGAAGAGGCCAACGACAGGTTGTTTGCCGAGGGCGCGACAGGCGTAGTGGTCAAAGCGCAGATTCATGCCGGCGGCCGTGGCAAAGGCGGCGGCGTGAAAGTCGCCAAATCGCGCGAAGACGCCGAACTACACTCCAAGAACATCCTGGGCATGCAGCTTATTACGCATCAGACCGGCCCAGCAGGCCAGAAGGTGCAGCGGCTTCTCATTGAAGAGACCGCAGCCATCGATCGCGAGCTGTATCTCGGCATCGTGCTCGACCGCGCCACCGGCAAGCTGGTGTTTATGGCCTCGCAAGCCGGCGGCATGGAGATTGAAGAGGTCGCGGCCAAAACTCCTGAAGCAATCTTTAAAGAGTCCATCGATCCGGCAGTTGGATTTGGTGCATGGCAGGCGCGCAAACTGGCCTTCGCGCTCGGCCTCAAGCCCACACAGATCAACCAGGCGGTCGCGTTCTTCCAGAGCCTCTACAAAGCATTTATTGAGATTGACGCTTCGCTGCTTGAGATCAATCCCTTCATCACGACGACGGACGACAAGCTTTTCGCGCTCGACGCCAAAATCAACTTCGACGATAACGCGCTCTTCCGCCATCCCGCCATCAAGGCCCTGCGCGACACTGCGGAAGAAGATCCGCTCGAGGTCGAAGCCAGCAAGTATGCTCTCAACTACATCAAGCTCGACGGCTCCATCGCCTGCATGGTGAACGGCGCGGGGCTGGCCATGGCTACCATGGACATCATTCAGTACGCCGGCGGCTCGCCGGCCAACTTTCTCGATGTGGGCGGCGGCGCCACGCAGGAGCAGATCGAACACGCTTTCGAAATCCTGCTCAGCGATGAGAATGTGAAGGCCATCTTCATCAACATCTTCGGCGGAATTCTGCGCGTCGATCGGCTCGCTACCGGAGTGGTGGCCGCGGCCCGCAAATTGAATGTACAGGTCCCCATCATCCTGCGGCTCGAAGGCACGAACGTTGAAGAAGGCCGCCAGATTCTGAAGGATTCAGGCCTGAATTTCCAAGTGGGCGCAACCATGAAAGAAGCCGCGGAGATGGTTGTAGCGGCAGCAAAGGCGGGTGCATAACATGGCAGTATTAGTCGACAAAAACACGCGCCTCATCGTTCAGGGCCTCACTGGCAAAGAAGGCACCTTCCATGCCAAGGGCTGCGCTGAATACGGCACTAACGTGGTTGGCGGAGTCACACCCGGCAAAGGTGGAACGACTCACGAGGGCTGGCCGGTCTTCAACACCGTCGCCGATGCCGTCAACGAAACCGGCGCTAACGCAACCATGATCTTTGTGCCGCCGCCATTTGCCGCCGACGCCATTCTCGAAGCTGAAGACGCGGGCATCCCGCTCATCGTCTGCATCACTGAAGGCATTCCCACGCTCGACATGGTCAAGGTGTGGGCCAAGCTCAAGACTTCAAAGTCGCGCCTCATCGGCCCCAACTGCCCCGGCGTCATTTCACCCGGCAAGGCCAAGATTGGCATCATGCCCGGCCGCATTCACAAAGAGGGCTCAGTGGGCATCGTCTCGCGCTCGGGCACACTCACCTATGAAGCTGTGCATCAGTTGACCCAGCGTGGCATTGGACAATCCACAGCAATTGGAATTGGCGGCGATCCCATCATCGGCACCACGCACATCGACGCACTGCGCCTGTTGAACGACGATCCCGATACTGAGGCCATCATCATGATTGGCGAGATCGGCGGCTCAGCTGAAGAGGCCGCCGCAGCCTTCGTCAAGGAGCATGTCAAAAAGCCGGTCGTCGGATTCATCGCCGGACAAACCGCCCCTCCCGGCCGCCGCATGGGCCACGCTGGCGCCATTATCAGCGGCGGGCAGGGAACTGCTGCTGACAAGATGAAGGCCATGACTGCAGCGGGAATTCACGTCGTGGTTTCGCCTGCTGAGATTGGCGAGATGCTGGCTAGGGCGATCGGGAAAGCGTAAAGGCAGCTTTTAGCTCCTAGCTTCTAGCCGCTAGCTTTAAACACAAAGGCCCACCTTGTCGGTGGGCCTTGTGTTTAAACGCAACGAAGTGATCCGATGAAGAAGAAACTCTGGATTGGCGTCGTGGAGGTATTGACGGAACCCGGTTGCGGGGATGGGGATACACGGGCTTTCACCAACGTCGTTACTTGGGCAAATTCTGTGGCCGGTTACGGAACATCAGTCACGGAAGTATTTCTCAAATACGGATGGACAGTGCTCGGAGTTGAGAGCGCCCGACCCATTGATTCGGAATCCGAATTCGACGAAGAAATCGGAGAGATCATCGAGCGCGCAAAGACTAACCCCAAAGCGTGTATCTACGCGACGTTCCACTACTATCCTTCCAATCTCGCCTAAGCTTGCGCGAAAAGCTAACAGCTAGAGGCTAGTAGCTAGCAGCTGCTTTTCACCACACCCTGCACGGCTTCTCGCTCACCATTTTGTCGGTCTTCTTGCACTGGAAGCTTTTGGCAAACTCGGGCAGGTCTTGCAAGATTGAGTTCGTTCGGTACTCGTCTGGCGCATGTGGATCGCTCTGCGCCTGGGTGCGCAACTGCTCGGGGCGCGTCTGTGTGCACCACTGCTGCGCGTAGGCAATCCAGAAGCGCTGATCGGGCGTGTATCCATCCATCGTCGCGTTCATATCAACGGCCGCCGCGTGTGCTTTATCGAGCCACGCCAGCCACGCGAGCCACAGGCCGCCCAGGTCGGCCAGGTTCTCGCCCAGCGTCAGCTTGCCGTTCAAGTGCACTCCGGGTACGGCCTCGATTGCGTCATACTGCTTCACCATGCATTCAGCGCGATCGGTAAATCCCTGTTCATCGCTTTTGGTCCACCAGTTGGCCAGGTTGCCGTCTTTGTCGAACTGGCGTCCCTGGTCGTCAAACCCGTGGGTAAGCTCGTGGCCGATCGTCGAGCCCATGTCTCCGTAGTTTGCCGCATCGTCCTCTTTGCCGCTGAAGAACGGCGGCTGCAGGTATCCGGCGGGGAAATTCACATTGTTCATCTGCGGATCGTAATACGCATTCACGGTAGGCGGCGTCATCTGCCACTCGCCCTTGTCCACTGGCTTGCCAATCTTGGCCAGGTCGCGAGCAAACTCAAACTGGTGCGATCGCATTGCGTTGCCCAGGTCGTCGCCGCGCACAATCTTGAGCTTCGAGTAGTCGCGCCAGTGGTCAGGATAGCCGATTTTGTTCATCACCGCGTGCAGCTTTTCTTTTGCCTTGATCTTGGTCGCCGGGCTCATCCAGTCCAGCCCCTCGATGTCCTTGTCCATCGCTGCCTCGATGGCCTCGGTCATCTCCAGCGTGCGCTGCTTTTCTTCGGGCGGAAAATACCTGGCAACGTATACCTGCCCCAGCGCTTCCCCCAACTCCTCGTCAACGCGGCTGGTGCAGCGTTTCCAACGGTCCTGCTGCTTTTCTGCGCCGTTCAGGATATGCGAGTAAAAATTCCAGCTCTCATGATCGAAGCTCTCCGGCAGCGTTGTGCCCGCGTATGCCGAAAGCAAATGCCAGCGGAGGTAGGCGCGAATCTGATCGATCGGCATGTCGGCAACAATCGCGTTAAATTCGACAAAGAACTTCGGTTCCATATCGTCCGCTTTGCCTGCAGCGGGGGCGCCGGCTGCGCTTAGGTATTGGGCCAGCGAGAAATGCGTCAGAATGCCTTCCATCCCCGCCACATCGGTCGGATGGTTCAAGTTCTGCGGGTCGCGCTGCTCGGTCATGGTCAGCGTGGCCTTGGCCAACCGCGTCTCAATCGCCAGCACCGTGCCCGCATCCTGCGCAGCCTGCGCGTCATTCTCCCCGGCGAGCACAAACATTTTCTTCACGTGGTCAACATACTGTTCGCGCAGCTTTACGCTGTCAGCGTCGGTACGGGTGTAGTAATCGCGCTCGGGCAGCCCAAGCCCGCCGGAGCCAAAAAAGCTGATCACCTGTCTTGAATCTGCGTAGTCCTGCCCTGAGCCATATCCAAAGAACGCGTTCACGCCAATTGACTGCAAGTGCGCCAACAGCGCCGGCAACTCGGCAGCAGAACCGAGAGCGGCAACGCGATCGAGCTCAGGCTCGAGCGGCTTCAATCCCAGCTTGTCCACGGCGGAAACGTCCATGCAGCTCGCATATTCGTCGCCAATTTTCTGCTCGTTTGGCGTGCGATCAGGGGAGACAACTGCCGCGGCATCGAGGATCTCCCTCAGGTGCAGCCGGTTCACCTCATAAAGCTCAGTGAATCGCCCGTAGGAGGCCTGATCGGCGGGCAGCGGATTGCGTTTGAACCAGTTATTGCAGCTGAAGCGGTAAAAGTTATCGCAGGGATTGATTGAAGTGTCGATCAACGATGGATCGAACACGCGCAACTCTTGTGTGGCAGCAGGGCTGGCTGCCGCTGTTGGAGCGGCGTTTTGGCAAAACATGGGCGCGCCGGCAAACGCAGCCGTCAAGGCAAACAGGCAACAAGAGCGGGCGGACGAGACAAAGCATTTCATGCCGAAACTTTACCAGATTCGCGCGGAGGCGGGCTGCCCAAATACTCTCGAACCCTCATGTATGGCCATTACAATTGAAAGGGGAGATATCCCCTTTAGGAGCAATTCGTAGTGCAGCAACGTACATTCAGCATTGTCAAGCCCGACGCGGTCCGCAAGGGTTTCACCGGCGCCATTCTGGCCGAGATTGAAAAAGCCGGCTTCCGCCTCGTTTCCATCAAAAAACAATCCATCTCAGTGAAGCAGGCCGAGGGCTTTTACGCCGTCCACGCCGCGCGGCCCTTCTTCAACGACCTCTGCGCATTCATGGCCTCTGGCCCGCTGTTTCTCATGGTTCTTGAGAAGGATAATGCGATCGCGGACTTACGCAAACTGATGGGCGCCACCAACCCGGCCAACGCCGAAGAGGGAACAATACGCAAAAAGTTTGCCGGCTCCATCCAGGAGAACGCCATCCACGGCTCCGACGGCGAAGAGACCGCGGCGTTTGAGATTGGCTACTGGTTCGCCGGATACGAGCTGGTGTAATCGCGACGTGCCCCACGCTCGGCTGCTCAAAGGCGCATCATGAAAAGAGTTTCCATTTCGGCCGCCTTGCTGATTGTGTCGCTGGCGGCCGCTCCATTGTGCGCGGCGTCGGGCATCGTCAGGCCCGGCGATCCCTGGGTCGATAATCGCGGGCAGCGCATTCAGGTGCACGGCGGCGGCATCACATTTTGGAACGGCACTTACTACTGGTTTGGCGAAGACCGCACTCCGTCAAACGACCCTGACAAGCGCTACGTTGCCTGTTACGCTTCGCGCGATCTCGTCCACTGGAAGTTTCGCCGCCAGGTGCTGGCGCTCGCCGACCCCGAACACCTGGGCCCGCACTGGGTGCTGGAGCGGCCCAAAGTCTATCCCAATCGAAGCACGCATCAGTTCGTTCTTTATGCGCACCTCGATGATGCGCGTTACAAGTTTGCTCGCGTAATGGTCGCCGTCAGCAATCGCATCGACGGCAATTACAGCTACGTGAAGAGCTTTCGTCCGCTCGATCAGGAGAGCCGCGACATCGGGCAGTTTATTGACGATGATGGGTCAGCCTACCTCATCTTCGAGTCGCGTCCAACGAAAGGTTTTTTCATCGCACGGTTGACCGCTGACTACATGAATGTTGAGAAGACTGCGTTCATCCCCGCTCCGCTTGAGGGCGGCGCACTGGCGCATGTGGGCAATCTCTATTACGTCGTTGGATCGCACATGACCGGTTGGAAGCCGAATCCCAACGTTTACGCGACGTCGACTTCGCTGGCCGGCCCGTGGACGGAGTTCAAGAACCTCGCCCCGCCAGAGGCCAACAACTACCAGTCGCAATCGACCATGCTGGTGAAAGTAGTGGGCACAAAGAAAACCACCGTCATCTTTATGGGCGATATGTGGAAGCCGGACGCGTTGTGGGACTCGCGTTACTTTTGGATGCCGCTCGAAATCAACGGCGACGAAATGAAGTTGCCGCCGCCGCAACCTTGGCAACTTGATGTGAAAGCGGGCGACGCGTCGGCGATTGTGGAGGTGGACTAGTATGCGGGATTCAGATTTACGTCTCGCAACGCTCTTTCTCGATTTCTCGCGGGAAAAGCTTCTCGGCCAGTATTGGCCGCGACTGCGCCAGTGCGTTGAATCGCTCACCGACGAGCAGGTGTGGTGGCGGCCCAACCCGGCCAGCAACAGCATCGGAAACATCATTCTGCATTTGAACGGCAACGTGACACAGTGGCTGGTCGACTCGTTCAATCGCGACGAGGACAGGCGCGACCGTCCCGCGGAGTTTGCGGCGGAAGGCGGATTGACTACCGCGGAACTGCTTAAGAAACTGGGCGCAACCCTGGAGCGCGCTGCGCAGGTTCTCGATCGGCTCAGCGCGGATGAGCTGCAGGCGCCATACGAAATCCAGGGCTATCACGTGCACGGGCTCGATGCCGTTTACCAGGTTGTGGAGCACTTCGGCCTGCACTACGGCCAGATCGCCTACATCACGAAAAGCCTCAGTGACCGCGATCTTGGATTCTATAAAGATCTCACCAAGACGGGCCGCGTGGACTGAAGAGGAACCTGAGGGCCGGGAGACCCTCAGGACAGCCGGTCTCCCACCCCAACGAATAAGAATCATTCGTTTGGGACCCCGGTCTGGAGACCGGCGCTACAACTTTCGCGCGAAGGCTACGCGCGGAATCCCCTGTAAATCAGCAGTGAATTCAATATTTTCGAAGCCGGCTTCACCCAGCAGTGCGTTCACCGGCGGCTCCTGCCCGAAACCGATTTCGAGAATCAGGTATCCGCCAGGTGCAAGTGCAGCGAGAGCCTGCGGAATCAGCCGCCGATACAAATCCAGGCCATCCACACCGGCAAACAGAGCCTGCTTCGGCTCATAGTCTCGAACCTCGACAGCCAGCGACTCGCGATCTGCCTCAGGCACGTAAGGCGGATTTGAAACCACGATGTCGAACAACTCACCCGCGACCGGCTCGAGCAGATCGCCCTCCCGAAAAAGAATCCGCTCCGCTACACCGTTCAGTTGCGCATTCTCGCGCGCCACGCCTAACGCTGCCGTAGAAACATCTGTCGCCGTCACGACCGCGTCCGGCAACGCGTGCGCCAATGCAATCGCAATCGCGCCCGAACCCGTTCCCACATCCACAATTCGCGGCCTGTTGAAGTGTGGCGCCAGCGTCAGCACCTTCTCTACCACGTGTTCCGTCTCAGGCCGCGGAATCAGCACATCGGGCGAAACCCGAAAAGGCAGCCGGTAAAACTCCGTCTCGCCCAGGATGTACTGCATTGGCTCACCGGCGAATCGCCGTTCGAGCATGGCGATATATTGCCCCGCGTACTCGTATCCGAGTTCCTCGTCATGGTGCGCCAGCATCCACGCGCGATTCTTGTCTAACAGGCGCAAGAGCAGAGTCTCTGCGTCACGCCGCGCGCGGTCGCGATGCGGTCCAAGGTGCAAACGCACCGCCGCGCCCACAACGTAGCTTGAAAAAGATGGCATCGTCTTTTTACGCCGCCTGGGTTGCGCCGTCGTCGCCTTTGAGCTGTTCAGACTGGTAATGAGCGACCAGCGCATCGACAACCGGCTGCAGCCGCCCCTGCATGATCAGGTCGAGCTGGTGCAACGTAAGTCCGATGCGATGATCGGTAAGCCGGTTCTGCGGAAAGTTGTAGGTGCGAATTTTCTCGCTGCGGTCGCCGGAGCCAACCTGCGATTTGCGCGCCGCCGCCAGCTCCGCATTCTGCTTCTGCATCTCCATCTCGTAGAGCCGCGAACGCAGCACGCGCAGCCCTTTCTCGCGATTCTTGATTTGCGACTTCTCGTCCTGGCAACTTACCACTGTGCCTGTTGGCAAGTGCGTAATGCGAACGGCGGAGTAAGTCGTGTTCACGCTCTGGCCGCCCGGTCCCGACGAGCAGAACGTGTCGATGCGCAGATCCTTGGCTTCGATCTTGATGTCCACTTCTTCGGCCTCAGGCAAAACGGCCACCGTAATCGCAGAAGTGTGTACGCGCCCCTGCGTCTCGGTCTCGGGAACGCGCTGCACGCGATGCACGCCGCTCTCCCACTTGAGCTGCGAATACACGCGCTCGCCTTCGATAATTGCAATCACTTCCTTGTAGCCGCCCACGCCGCTCTCAGAAAGCGACATTACTTCAACCTTCCACTTATGCTGCTCGGCAAAGCGCGTGTACATGCGGAAGACTTCGGCAGCAAAGAGGGATGCCTCGTCGCCGCCTGTGCCTGCGCGAATTTCAAGAATCACGTTCTTTTCGTCGTTGGGATCTTTGGGCAGCAGCAGCAGCTTTAATTCCTCTTCAATCGCGGCCTGCCGCGGCTCGAGTGCAGCGATCTCTTCCTCGGCCATGGAGCGAATTTCGGCATCGCTCTCACTGAGCATTGCGCGCGCATCGGCCAGGCCCTGCTCAACCAGCTTCAACTCGCGATACTTTTCCACGGGAGTCTCGATCTCGCGCACGGCCTTTGCCGTCTTCTGATACT
>JBEKCW010000222.1:0-13336 GCA_050014675.1 Occallatibacter sp.
ACCGGCCTTACATTCTGCGTTTCGACGAAGACAAGCCCAACCCGCTTTACCGGCGCATCTGCTACACCTTTGCCTGGAACGCGGTGCTCAACTTCGCGCTGCTCAACATGGCAGGCCTGGCGATCGCGGTCGTTACCGGCACTTGGATGATGAAGCAGATTTATCTCTACGCTTATTCGCCGCTCTGCGCAGTGATTCTGTTCCTCGGCCTCATGGGCAAGCTGCCGCGTGTGGGTACATCGACTAAACGCGAGGGCATTGAGCGCCGCTACTTCTACGGCTCAGTCTGGGCCGTCACCATCGCGCAAACGGTGTTGCTGATTCTGTGGAAGGCCCTGCCCGAAACGCGTGTCGGCTCGCTGGTCAAGCTCGCAGTCTTTCTCGGCGTGCTGGCGATTGTAGGCTCAATGGCCGCTCGCGGCATCCTGCCCCGCACAAGGCCGATTCTGCCCGGCGAGACCATGGTGTCGGACTAGCCACCTTGCGATGGTGGCAAACCAGGCTGCTTAGCGAAACAGCCGCGGCGCGAATTCGTTCAGGTAGTCGCGCCAGTTATTCCAATAGTGCGCGCCCCCGCTGACCACAAGTTCAGGATTGAATCCGTGCTCCTTGAACATGGCTACCGTCCCTTTGGTTGTCGGCAACAGACCGTCGTCGGCCCCGGTGCCAAACCATAGAAGCTTCAGCCCCGACCTGAGCTTCGCATTGTCGAGGACAGTGGCATGCTGCTCCACCCACTCCGGCGAAACAACCGTAGGATAGCCGTCATCGTGGATGCGCCGCGATCCGGCGAAGACTCCGGCACTCCACACGCCGGCATAGGCAAAGTGGTCCATGCGGGACATCAGGATGTCGATTGTCTGCCCCCCGCCCATTGAAAGACCCGCAATGGCCGTGTGAGACCGATCCGTGCGAACGCGGAAGTTTTTCTCCACGTACGGCATGATGTCGGTGACGAAATCCTCTACAAATTCATTCCGGGTGGGTTTTCCATCGGGAGAGGGTCGCTCATAGCCTCTGCGCGAAGTGTGTCCGGCCGGCATCACGACCACCATTGGCTTTGCTTTGCCTGAGGCGATCAAATTGTCGAGGATGAAGTTGGCGCGGCCAACCGTTGTCCACGCGTCATCGCTGTCGCTGGACCCGTGCAGCAGGTAAAAAACCGGATACTTCTGCCTGCTGGTCTCATATCCGGGCGGCGTATATACATGCAGACGCCGTTGGCGCTTGAGGGAACTAGAGTAGTAGAACACTTCGGAGACAGCGCCATGCGGTACGTCGTCGCGATCGTCTACCCAATCGGCGCCTGGCACTACCACCAGGCTCCACGCCATTGCCTGCGATTCGCTCATCGCCGGGTTCACAGGGTCGGCCGTGGAAACGCCATCGACCTTGAACAGATAGCGATATGCGCCCGCCGCGAGCGGGGCCGTCGTCGCTTCCCAAACGCCATCATCGTTTCTGGTAAGTTCAGGCACCTTCTGCCCCTGGCTTGTTGTATCCCACGCGTCCAGCGTCACCGTCTTTGCGTCGGGAGCAAGAATGCGGAAGGTGACCGTGCGGTCAGCGTTCACTTCAGGCGACACAACCCCTGCCGGATGCGGCCTTGCAGGCGGTACGCTCGCTTGCGATACGGCTTGTCCGTGTCCAATTACCGCAACAAGCAAACCCACCGTTGAGAAACCAAGTGCAAGCCGCTTCACTAGATGCTCCATCGTCTTTCTCCATTTCATCGATGCGGGGTTCAAACTCCACCACAGTTCCGTTTGAGCCGTAAGAGTCGCGCAACCACTGTTCGGCGCGAGGTTGGCATTGAGTCAGATTTCCTTTGCAGTCCATTATCAATGTCGGGCCTTCAAATTGGGCGTGGCGCGCCATAGCTGGCCGCCGCGTTGGGAATTAATTAAAGGGTCCGATCCGTGTCCTGCCCGACAGCTGGCAAGCCCCCGAGTGATCTAAATCACATTTCCCCGTTAGGCCCGGGGGGTATAACGTAATTGCCATGTGCCTTGCTATCCCCGGCCGCGTTGACGAAATTCTGAATGAGAACGACCTGCGTATTGGCCGCGTGAACTTTGGCGGCATTATCAAGCGGGTCTGCCTCGACTACGTCCCCGACATTGAAGTGGGCGACTATGCCATTGTCCACGTTGGGTTTGCCATCTCCAAGCTCGACGCCGAGACGGCCGAAAAGACCCTGGAAGTCTTCCGCAAAATGGGCATGCTTGAAGAAGAACTGGCCAGCGAGGAAGAAGCGTTTGCGCGGGCGGCACTAGCGCCGCAGTCGGCCTGCCCTGATGGTAGCTGCGAGGCGGAACAAGCCAGCGAGTCAGCGAAGGGCAATTGAGATTTGAGGTATCCCAGGTCCCAAAATCGGGACCTGGGGCACCCAGGTTTGTGGTTGGTCGAGATGGGCGGGGCGGGGTTCGAGGTTTCCCATCCATTTCGCCTAGAGCGCGAAATGGATGGGGCACGGAGATTCGTGGAAGGGCGCGGCTTGAATTGATGAAATACCTCACCGAGTTCCGGAACGGCGAAATCGCGCAGCGGATTGCGCGCGAAATTCACGCCGTCACCACGCGCCCGTGGAAGATCATGGAGGTCTGCGGCGGGCAGACGCACTCGATTATCAAAAATGGCATCGACCAGATGCTGCCTGCGGGCGTCGAAATGGTGCATGGTCCGGGCTGCCCGGTCTGCGTTACTCCGCTTGAGCTGATTGATAAGGCGCTCGCCATCGCCGCGCAACCCGGCGTGATCTTCTGCTCGTTTGGCGACATGCTGCGTGTGCCGGGCACCGATCGCGACCTCTTCCAGGTAAAAGGCGCGGGCGGCGACGTGCGCATTGTTTATTCGCCGCTCGATGCGGTCGATCTTGCGGTGAAGAATCCTGACAAACAGGTGGTATTTTTTGGCGTGGGATTTGAGACCACCGCGCCGGCCAACGCCATGAGCGTGCACCTGGCCAAGCGGCGCGGCATCAAGAATTTTTCGGTGCTGGTTTCGCACGTGCTGGTTCCGCCGGCCATCGAAGCGATCCTCAGCGCGCCGGGAACAGAAATCAACGGCTTTCTCGCCGCCGGCCACGTTTGCAGTGTGATGGGCTACTGGGAGTATCCGCCGCTGGCCAAGCGTTTCAAAGTGCCCATCGTCGTTACCGGCTTTGAGCCGCTCGACCTGCTCGATGGCATTCGGCGCACTGTGCTGCAACTCGAGGCAGGGAAGTACGAAGTTGAAAATGCCTACGAGCGTGTGGTGAGTTTTGAGGGCAACCTGCCCGCGCAGAAGCTGCTCAGCGAAGTTTTTGAAGTGACCGATCGCGCGTGGCGCGGCATCGGCGTGATTCCCAAGAGCGGCTGGCGGCTGAATGCGGGCTACCGCGAGTTCGACGCCGAGCATCGTTTCAATATCACCGGAATTCACACGCAGGAGTCGCCACTTTGTAAGTCGGGCGATGTGCTGCGTGGCGTGATCAAGCCGGCCGCATGTCCGGCATTTGGCAAGCAGTGCACGCCGCGTCATCCGCTGGGCGCGACCATGGTTTCAAGCGAGGGCGCCTGTGCGGCGTACTTCAACTACGGGCGATTTATGTCGGCGGACGAACTTGCTGGCGCAGGGAAAGCGAATTGAGATGGTGACAAGCGGTTGATGGGAATTTCGGAGGGAAAGCGCAGGGTATGTGGAGGCCAATTTATCGCACATTGCTGGGATTTGTGTGCGGGTACCTTGCGTATCTGCCCACCATCCTCATTGTCGAGTACGCATTGTACGGAAGAGTTGACTCAGAGAGGGCATTTTATGCACTGCCCTACGCAGTCGGCGCGCCATTCCTGCTCTCGCCATCCAACTCGGAATATCTTCAACAGGACGAGTTGATTCTTAATATTGTTGGGGCCCTTTTGATCACATTCGGAATTGTGATTGCGAATAGCAAGAATGCGCGTGCTCTCATATCCAGGATTATTCATCGTTAATACAGGTTGCGAATGATTGAAAAGGTAAATATCGACGCACCGGATTTCTCGAACTGGAGATGTCCGCTTCCGCTGGCCGACTATCCCACCATCGTGATGGGCCACGGCGGCGGCGGAAAGCTGGGCAATGAGCTTGTCGAGCACTTGTTTCTGCCCGCGTTTCGCAACCCCGCGCTCGAGAATCTCGGCGACGCAGCAGTACTTGACGTCGGCAGTGGGCGCATCGCTATCAGCACCGATTCGTTTGTTGTGCAGCCGCTGTTTTTCCCCGGCGGATCGATCGGCGAGCTTGCTGTCAACGGCACTGTGAACGATCTCGCAGTGAGTGGCGCAATTCCAAAATTTCTCACAACCGGTTTCATTCTCGAAGAAGGATTTCCGCTGGCGCAGCTCGCGGCTATTGTCGACGCGATGGCGAAGGCCGCGGCCGTTGCAGGCGTCAAGATCGTTACCGGCGACACCAAGGTCGTCGAGCGCGGCCACGGCGACGGCGTGTATATCAACACGGCCGGCATCGGTTTCGTGCGCCCGGGCATCTCAGTGAGTCCGCTGCATGCAATGCCCGGAGATGCGGTGATCGTCTCGGGCACCATCGGCGATCACGGCATGGCCATTATGAGCGTGCGCGAGGGCCTCGAATTCGAAAGCCAGATCCGCAGTGACTGCGCGGCGCTCAACGGCCTCATCGGCAATGTGCTCGACGCGGTGGGCAGTTCGGTTCACACCATGCGCGACCCTACGCGCGGCGGCCTGGCCTCAACGCTCAATGAGATTGCCGGGTCATCCAATGTCGGCATCGATATCGACGAAACTGCGATGCCGGTGCGGCCTGAAGTGCAGTCGGCATGCGAACTGCTCGGGCTCGATCCCGTGTATGTAGCCAATGAGGGCAAAGTTGTGTTTTTCATCGCGCCGGATGCCGCCGATCGCGCGCTCGAAGTCATGCGCGCACATCCGCTGGGCGTCGGCGCGGCTCGCATCGGCCACGTGACCGCGGAACACAAACGCATGCTGGTAGCGCGCACAGCCATGGGCGCCAACCGCGTAATTCCGACGCAAATCGGCGAGCAACTGCCAAGAATTTGCTAGCTCTATTCGAGCCGAGTAACTTCGATAACCTCAGCAGGGCCGGCAGCATGCAAATCGATTGCGACACCGCGAGCAAAATCCGCCATAACGAATTTGCCCAGTTCTTTTCCCGTAATCACCGAGCGCAGCCTGTAGTTTCCCGCGGGCATCAACGGCAACTTCACCAGCGCTTCGGCAGCATTTGATTTATTGCGGAAGAGCGCAATAACGCCGTTACCGGCGCGGGCGAGACGCGCATAGCCGTCCCATGCTGAAGGGTTGGTTTGCAGCCAGCTGCCCAGCGGGAAAAAGCTTTCGCTGATCTTTGTCCCGCGCCGCAGTTTTTTGAACCACGAGACTTTTTCGTGGTACCACTGGCGGTCCGCGGCGCTGAGTTTGCGCAGGTCCCCGAGCAGCAAGGGCGCCGAACCGATGGCAGTGGCGAAGCTTTCCTGAATGGTAGGCAGCTCAGCGTGCAGGTTGCCGATCAGCATGCTCTCCACGGGCATTGAAGCGGCGCGCTGATAGAGCAATTGCCGGGCCTGCAACGGTCCCGCCGAGTTGGGCTGCGTGTCATCCACGTTGCTCATCCAGTCAAGATCGCCCGCGGCCAGCAGGCCTGCATCGATAATGTGCTTTTGCCCCCAGAGCTCAAAAGTAAGATCGAGCAGCACGTCGGGATGGGCGGCGTAAATCTTTGCCGTGACCCACGAGATGCCTTCATAAATCATGTTGAGCGATTCGGCCCAGCTGCCATGCAAATGGCCCTTGGCCCAGCAGCCGGGTGCTTCGCCATAGGCATTGAAGATGGTGGTCAGGTCGAGCTTCACATAGGCCAGGCGGAATTGTTCAATGGCGTCGATGACGCGCGCAGCTACGGCCTCTCGATAGTCGGTCGCCATGCACATTACGCCCATGGCGCCGGCCGCGGTGCCGGTGATTTTGGTTTTTCCATCCTGATCAAGCGCTGCCCACTCCGGATGCTGGCGATAGACGGCCGTCGATGTGCCCACCGCAGCCATCGGAATCCACAGGCCGAGCCGCATCGATTTTGCCTCAACCGCTTCCATAATGGGCTGCAACCCGCCGGGAAACGCGGTGAGGTTGACGACATTCTCGCCGTAATCCTGTTGCCAGCCGTCGTCGATCGTAAAAATGTCCATGTCCATGGCGCCCGCGGCATTCACAAGTTCGAGCACCAGGTCGTGATTCACATTGCGATTAAAAGGCTCCCAGGTGTTGTAAATCCACGGCGGTCCCTGCGCGTCGACGCGCCGCTCGAGCACCTGCGCGGTGTAAGAGGGAAGCACCCAATGCGGATCGTTGAATCCGTCTCCGTTGCGGAACCCAAGCAGCGAGACCGCGGCAGTGGTGAAAGTCTCACCGGGCGCGAGCGACCGCTCAAAAGGCATCAGGTCAGTGTCGTACATGGCTCCGATGCCCACGGCGTCCGCACTGTCCCAGCCGCCAATCTCGGTGCGCTTCATGCAGCCCGGCACTTCGCTCACGACGGCAATGCCGTTGCCGGTGAGACCGTCGGCAACCAGCAGTCCCGCGTCTTCAGTGCGGCCGGTGTAGAAGGTTTCGCGCGGAATAGTGCCGTACTGGGTTAGCAGCGTGGTTTCATTAGCCGGCCCGAGCGCCAGGTCGATGGCCTCAATAGTGAGGTGCGAGATGTGCAGCGGCGATGCCCCGGTATTGGTCAAGATCAGATATTTGCGAATGGCCGGATGCGCGTCATAGGCGCTGTAGGCGACTTTGACTTCGAGGGGAAGCTCGTTGTGGCGCAGGCGGATGTTCAAAGTGCGGCCGTTGGGCAGAGCGGACTCACTCGCATCGAGCAGTGCGAACGCCGCGCTCGATCCCGAACAGCCTTGACCATTGCACCTGAAAGAAAACTCCCGGCCCATGCCGAGGCTGCCTTTGAGAGCGAAGTCAATGTGCGTGGAGAGATTGCTGAACTGATGCGTGTACAGACCGGCACTCGGACTGTAGGCGAGGGTTCTTGCAATCTGTTCGTTGCCGATGGTCCAGGATTGGGCTGCGCCGGTGGCAGCGGCCTGACCGGGCGAATCTTCGCTCAAAGCCCAGGGCGCGCAAACGCAGCCCGACGCCAACAACAATCCATTGCGGATCAACTCTCTTCGGTTCACAAAAATCTGCTGCGAATTCTTCATGGGCGCACCAATTTTCAGCGATTGATTGCGAGGGAATGCTATCACGGCGGCTGGCGGGAATGGGTCAGCTACGAAGAGACAGAAAGCGAACCAACTGGCGGATTAATTTCCCTTGGCGGCGAGGACGCCACCAGTAGAGCCGGTCAGGAGACCGGCGCTACCCTATTCGAACTTCTCGAATGCCGCGGCGATCTTGCCGGCCAGCGTGCCGTGCGCATCGTTCTGGCTGCTGTTGATTTCGAGTACGGTTGCCGGGGGCGCGGCCAGATCCTTGAGCGCATTGGCAGCCGCCGGCCAGTCGATTGTGCCGTCGCCCGGCCACAGGTGCTCGTCTTTCTCGCCATGGTTGTCATGCACATGGACCGAGACAATGCGTTTCCCCAGCGTAGCCATTGCCCGGGCCACGCCCACGGTTATGTGCGCGTGGCCCAGGTCAAGGCACACACCCACGTTGTCCAGGTGGCCTAACTCCAGAATCAGCACCAGGTGATCGGGAGTGGTGGCTTCGCTCAACAGGTTCTCAACCAGCAGCCGCACCCCGAGGGGCCTTGCAAATGCGCCCAGGTGCTCCAGCGCGATCTGCGCGAATTCAATCGATCGCGGCGACCAGGTATCGTCGCGCTCGCCCAGGTGCACCACCATATTTTTGAAGGGAATCCGCTCGGCCGACTCGAGCGCGCGCTTGATCTCGTCCATGGCGTCGATGCGGCGCGACTTCTCGGGATGAAGCACGTTCACGCCCGGCGCTCCGGCGCGCCCCATTTCGCGGTCGGGGTAAAGCGGCGCGTGCATCGAGAACGGTTCAACCGGCGCCGAACGGAACCACTCGGCCAGCTCAGCCACGTGCTCACGGCTGGTGTAATCAAAATGCTGGCGCGCCGCAAACAACTCAATCGCCTGCACGCCCGCCCGTCCGGCTTCTTCAAGCAGACCCGGGTGCAGCCGGTGGTTCAGAAACACATGCGTCGATAGAACACGCAGCATCTTGTGGGTTCCCCCGGCTCCGAGTGAGATTTTAGGCAATGTCCGGAGTCTGACTCGATTTTCTCACGTCTCAACTGACCAAACCGGCGCTCCGCCTGTTTGGGCGTTGCCGTCTAAGGGTATGGATGAGAGAAACGGCTTGATTGGCTCTGGCCCCGGCACGAATCTTGAGCAAATCGTTTAATTTCTTCGTTCGGCCGCCAAATAATACCGGGAAGACCGAGCCGCTTCAGTGAAGCCGCTCAAAGTCTTCCCGGCGTAGGGTTGGGGAGGGGTCTGGAGAGAGACACGTACCCATGGGTGAAACATGAAACCCTGACTACTCAGATGACGGATGCCGGGAAAAGAGTTGCATGACCGGCCAAAAATATTCGATTTCCCGAAAACCCGCTCGCCGTCTCCAATAACCCAACCCTCAAGCGCCCTGTACCGCCCTCAATACCCAGCCGCCTCACCGGTATGCCCGCGGTGGTCCTGGCCGCCCTCAAGCTCGCCGGTCGCCGGATCGACCGCGATGCATTCGCCGTCAGACCAGTGGCCGCGGCTCAAGCTCAGGTCGTAGCCCATGGCGCGGAGGGCGTCCATCGTCTGGGGCGCAAATCCCGGCTCGAGGTAGAGCTGGTCAGGCAAATACTGATGGTGGAACCGCGGCGCGTCCACTGCCTGCTGAATATTAAGCCCGCCTTCTGCCGCCGACAGAAAGATGTTGGCCACGGTTGAAATAATGCGTCCTCCGCCCGGCGAGCCAAGAACATAGCGCAGCTTGCCGTTCTCAAGCACAATGGTCGGCGTCATCGAGCTCAACGGCCGTTTGCCCGGCGCAATGGCGTTGGCCGGCCCTTGAATGAGCCCGAACATATTGGGCGTGTTCATTTTGGAGGCAAAGTCATCCATCTCGTCGTTGAGCAAAAAGCCGAGCGACCCGGAGGTGACGTGCGAACCAAAGCTATTGTTCAGCGTGGTGGTTACGGCAACGGCGTTGCCTTCTCCGTCGACCACCGAATAATGCGTGGTATCCATTGACTCAGCACGGCGTTGGCCGGCGGTGGTGGGCGGCGGCGGAACAAAGCCCGCGGGGCGCACCAGCGCCGCGCTCGGCGTTGCCTTGTCAAGATCGATGCCGGCCCGCCATGCCGCATCGTAATTCTTCGCGGTCAGCGCGGCCACGGGAATCCGGTTGTAATCCGGATCGCCCAGGTATTGCGAGCGGTCCATGTAAGAGCGCCGAAAGGCCTCGGTCACAAGGTGAATCCACTCCGGCGACCGGTCGCCGTACTTCTTCAGGTCATAGCCCTCAAGAATATTCAGCGCGCTCAGCAGCACCACTCCGCCCGACGATGGCGGCGGAGCGCTCAGAATCGTGTAATCGTGAAACGTGCCAACCACCGGCGTGCGCTCAACCACGGTGTAGTTCGCCAGGTCGTCGGTGGTGAGCAATGCGCCGCCCGCCTTCAAATCGGCCACAAGTTCCGCGGCCATCTTGCCGTGGTAAAAGCCCCCAGGATCTTTGGCAATCCGCTCGAGAGTCCGCGCCAGTTCAGGCTGCTTAAAGGTTTCGCCGGCCTTGTAGAGATTGCCATCGCGCTGAAAAATGCGTTTTGAATCGGCGAACTTTGCCAGGTCGGGATCGGCGAACTCGCGCGCCTCTCCTTCCGACAGAACAAAACCGTCGCGCGCCAGCGCAATGGCCGGAGCCATTACTTTCTCGAGCCCCAGGCGACCATATTTTTTTTCTGCGTAGGCAAGGCCCGCAACCGATCCGGGCGTGGCAATCGATCGATAGCCCAGCACGCTGGCATCGGGAATCACATTCCCCTGGGCGTCCAGATACATGTTCTCGGTGGCGGCCAGCGGGGCCTGTTCGCGGTAGTCGATAAATGTGGTTTTGCCGTCGCGGGTGCGCAGCAGCATAAACCCGCCGCCGCCCAGGTTTCCGGCGGCAGAATGCACCACGGCCAGCGCGAATCCCGTGGCCACGGCGGCATCAATGGCGTTGCCGCCCTCCCGCAAAACTGCCACTCCGGCATCCGAGGCCAAATGGTGAACGCTCACCACCATTCCGTGTTGCGCGCGCACCGGCTGCTCGGTCAGGTAAGGGATTGCATTTGCGGGGCTCTGCTGCCCGGGTGTGGGGATGGAAACAAGCAGAACCGTGCAGGAGGCGAGGCTGGTTACGAGCCAGTTGCGGGGACGGCAGGTAGGCATTTCAAAATCATAACTTTTCGCCGCGGGCCGGGTTTACTTTTTCGTGAGGCAGCCGCAGTGTGCCCTGCCGGCAGCCGTTCGAAGGGTATCTTTGGCGGCATCGTCTCGACGGTTTCCCGCTGCCCCAGCCGATTCCTTCGCGTCCATACTTGAAGCAGGAAAGACGGCAAACCTATTCCTGAATATTCCTGCACGTAATGTCAGTTCTGAAATTCATTTCAAGGAGGCAATGTTAAGCGCAATGGTTAGAACAAAATTCTGGATTGCATTCTTCGGCATGTGTATTCTCACCCTCGCCGCGGCTTCGGCCCAGGCGCAAACCGATGTGGCGCTCAGTATCTACGGCGCCTTCAACGGTTCCACCGCTGGCAACTACATTCAGCAGAGTCCCTCGAACTCGGCGGGCGCAATGCTCGAGTTGCGACATATCAGCCACCCGCTCATGGGGTTCGACGTCACCTATTCGTACAATCGCGACAATCAGTCGTATTTCTCTCCAGTTCCCTGCAATCCGAGCTGCGACCCATGGGTTGCCGTCTCGGCCAACGCGCACGAGCTCACCGGCGACTACGTTATATCGTTCCATGTGTCCAACCTCCGGCCGTTTGCGCTCGGCGGCGTGGGGCTGCTGTTGAACGAGCCTGCCAGCGGCCAGAGCAACACAACCTCGTCCACAAAGCCGGTGTTTGTCTACGGAGCGGGGATTGACTGGGGCCTGTTGCCGCACCTCGGGCTAAGGCTGCAATACCGCGGCAACGTATACAAGGCGCCCGATCTCACCAAGGTGTACACATCAACCGGGGCCTTCACGCACTCTGCCGAACCCATGCTGGGCGCGTACTTCAGGTTCTAGAAAGACAGGGAGCAAGGGAGCAAGGGAAAAGAGAAAAGAGAAGGCTCCGGTTAGCGCCCTGAGATCAGCATCATCTTGTCGGGAGTGACGCTGCAGACATGACCGCTGGGCGCGCTCCATTGCGTGCCATCGCGATAGGTCAGCGAAATCAAATTGATTGAATCCACCGATGTCAGTCCCGGCGCCCACACATCGCCGATCGCTTCTCCATTGGGCCTGTCACCGAATGAGATTGTTACTGTCCGTTCCGCGTCGGGGCCGTTTTTCCCGGCCGACTGGGTCACGCGGGGCTTGTCAGTGAAGCCGCGAACCAGCAGTTGAGCGGTAGAAACCGTTGGCGTCATCACCGTGATATGCAGCCACTGGCCGATGCCCTTGGGGTGCGCGCTGCCCGTTCCGTTCCCGGTCCTGATCATCGACCCATCTGCCAGATGAGAGACATTCAGCGCGACGGGGCAGTTAGCTGCCTCCGCGAGGATCGCCCGGGTTTCGGCCGTGGCGGCCTGGCTCTGGGGCGCTGGACCATTAACGGTTACAGTGCTGACCACACCATGGGAAACCTGCCCTCCGGAGATGCCTGAAGGGCCTTGCTGCTGCGCGACTAGCGGGATTGAACCTGAAAACAACGCGATGGCGAGCATGAGGGACGGTTTCATCTGAATCCTCCGACGGGCGGTTTTGCCGGCCCGGGCCGCAGTCTACCGCACACCAACAAAATACTCCGGTTCGGGGTTGGAGACAAACCCAGATTGGAAACGAATCCAGATCCGTCCGGCCCTGCGGGACGAGGCCCGTCGATGCGCCCACGGGCATGTGTTACCGTTTGATTACGGCGCTCCGTGGCCGGTGCTTGCCCCCTCCCCTTCGATTCGGAGCGGGTCTGGCATCGCGGTTCCACCCGCCGAACAGCAAAGGAATGTCGCAGCAGCCGGAAACGATAGTGTCATCTCCCACTCTTGGTCCGGCATCGCTGCCTGGGCCGGGGGGCGACTTCGTGCAGACTCCGGCAACAAGCGAAATGGCGCAGGTGGAGCCCTCCCCACCAGCCGCTCAGCCCGAACCTCCTCCCCCGCAACGAATTCCCCCCTGGCTAGTCCGATTGGAACTGTTTCTGCGGGTTATGTTGCAGATGTATATAGGCCTCTTCGTCTGTTATATGCCGTGGTGGCATGCGTTCTGGGATCAGAACCCGATCTTCCTGCAGTATCCGGCCTTAGGCATGATTGCGGTGAACGGCGCAGTGCGCGGCCTGGTTTCAGGCCTCGGGCTTTTGAATCTCTGGATCGCGTTTCAGGATGCGTTGAGGCGAGGCCGGGACTGACGGTCCCTTGATTGCAACATTGGTTTGCAATGTTGCGCATCAGAAGAATGAAGCTGGATGGGTTTTTATGAGCGAAAGCGATCAAAGAAACGAGAATAACGGAACGGCAATCAACCAGCAGGGAACTGAAACCACCGCGGCCCCTGAAGCCCCATCGCAAACCGGCCCAGGCCCGCTGATGCCGGCCGACAATACACCTCCGCCGCTTGCCGCCGCCCCACTCGCGTATGAGAATCACGCCTTCCTGAACAGCGCCGATGGCCGCCTGATCCGCATTGTGAGCGAGTATCTTGAGCCGCTGGCGCGTTTCAGGCGCGAGCAGATTCAGGACACGGTCGTCTTTTTTGGCTCGGCCCGGTTCCGCGGCCGCGCCGAGGCCGATCGCGCGCTCGAACTGCTTGATAACACAGGCTCAACGCAGCCGGCGCCCAGCGAAGAACAGCCCGC
Organism: Occallatibacter sp.; assembly: GCA_050014675.1. Classification (GTDB taxonomy): domain Bacteria; phylum Acidobacteriota; class Terriglobia; order Terriglobales; family Acidobacteriaceae; genus Telmatobacter. Next base: position 13,030 of record JBEKCW010000222.1, read on the forward strand.
CAAAGCGGGCGAGATCGCCTCAGGACAGGCCAGCGATCTGCAGCGCAAGCGCGCCGTAGCCGCGGTTGAAATGGCTCGCTACTATGAAGACGCGCGCAGGCTGGCGCAATTATTCACGCGCTGGTCAATGAATATTCCGTCACGGAAGCATCGGTTTGTGGTCACCTCCGGCGGCGGCCCCGGCATTATGGAGGCGGCCAACCGCGGCGCCTACGAGGCGGGTGGCAAAACCATCGGCCTTAACATCGCGCTGCCGTTTGAGCAGTCGCCCAATCCCTTCATCACGCCCGGCCTCAACTTTGAGTTT
>JBEKCW010000223.1:0-8605 GCA_050014675.1 Occallatibacter sp.
CGCTTCAATGCCGCATTATCGCTTCGGCTGCGAAGCATTGGGTGGATAGGGAGGCCTGGTTGAGCCTGGCGGAGCAGTACGAAGACACAATCGCCCCCGGTGACCGAACGGGCTCCTGAGGCTAACCTGTTCGCTGGCGACGAAGCAGATTAAATCCAAAATAATATTAACGGGACCTCGGACTCGGCAGGATGCTCGGCCCCGAGTAATGACTCTCCCATCGTCGATCGTGAGCAATCATCGGAACTGGTACGGGAAAGCCGCTGGCTCGCAATGCGCTCCTAAGCGGATCACGGGCTCGCCCGCTTTGCCGATGATTTCCCCGCCCCAGACTACAATCTTCCCGTAACTGAAATCCGGCGGGAGCGACCTATGCGCCAACAGCTCCGTATCGGCCGTTCTTCGAGTCGCGCGAAGGTGTTAAACAAAGAGTAAAATTCGCCCGAAAATCAGCCCTTAACTCTTTCTTTTTGACGATTTTGCCTCGTAAGCAGTTTGCTATCAGCAGGCTAGGGAAAAAGGTATAAGGTTGAAGCGCCTCAAAACAAACCGCTTAGCTTCGAAAAGGGGGTATATATGGGAGGGTATCGAACAGTAAACAGCAAAATCTCCTCAATGTGGTGTCCCGGAAGTTCGTATCAGATCTGGCGGGAAAGCAACTGCAGATTCTTCGCTTACCACCCCCAAACCGAACTACGTTTGGGGCCCCGTGCGCTCAGAATGACTTCCGCGATTTTGAAAGGGACCTTAGGGGCAGGACTTTGGGGCTTGTTCCTCGTTCCCTCGCTCCATTGCTCCCTCGCTCCCTGCCTTACTTCACCGCCCCGCCTACCGGCGTGGGATCTGCGTGCATCACGTCGCTGAACAGCTGGCCGGAGTCGGTCAGGTCGTAGTTCCATGACTTCAGCATCGTGGGTCCCCATTGGGGATCGAAGCACCACGCTGTCCAGCTTATGCCGCGCGATTCGAGGTAGCTGGTGATCTGGTGGCCGTAATCGCCGGCGCCAGAGTACTGGACTGCCGCGCCGCTTTCAAACCCAATCTCGGTGGCGATCATGGGATATTTCGACGCCGCGAACCCGAAATCCTCTTCCCACTTGGGCGGCCACGGCTGGGTGCGCTTGTTGGGATACGGATGCGCGGTGTATCCAATGTTGTCGGCGCGGATGGGGCTGGTGTGCACGCCCGTCAAATCGTAAGCCCAGTCGAGCCCGCCTACCAGCGGAATGGTGTCTTTGTCGTAGGCGCGGATGATGGTGATCATCTCTTCGTTGATGTCGCGCCACTCAACCCACGTCATGGTGCCGAAGCGGCCGCTGGCCACCGATGGCTCGTTGAAGAGCTCGAAAAACGCCACCGTGTGATTGCCGTTGTAGTGAGCCGCCATGGTGCGCCAGAAGTTGAGCGTCTCGGTCAGGTTGGTCTCGTAAATTGGGTTCTCGAACACGCCCTCTTTGAGATTGCCGATTGAGTGCCAGTCGATGTCGACATACATGCCGAGGTCGGTCGACCACTCCACTGCCTGGTCGAGCAGAGCTAAATACTCCTTCGCCCCGCGGCCTCGCCAAGCCGCCGGATGAACAGGAATCCGCACCACGTTGGCGCCCGTTGCTTTGACTTTCTCGAATAGCTCCCGGTTCCAGTGGCCTTGGCTGTCGATCTTGTCCGGGTCGGCAATGTTCACGCCGCGGAAGAGCATCGGCTGGCCGGTGGGATCGACGAACCGGTTGCCCTTGACCGAGATCAGCGGCAGCCTGGTTCCGTCAGGCGCATTCCACGGCTGCAGGTAGTAGCGGCCGCGCCACCAATCGTGCGATTGCGTTTTCGGCGGCGCGGCCTGAGTTGAAGATGGTGCGGCAGGCGCAGCGCTCTGGCTCCATGCAAACGCTCCGCAAACAAATCCCAACGAAATATAGACCAAGGCTTTACGAATCATGTCGTTCCAGTTCCCTTCAGATAATATGCGGCGCGTCCCGTTTGTAACCGGCCGGGACTGCGGCGTGAATTCGCCTAATCCTAAACGCAATGATCGCGCCCCGTCGAACCGGTAAGCTGCGCCGGATTCCGCGCACAAAAAATCCCCGGCGCCTTAAGCTGCCGGGGATTCTTTGCGATTGATTGCAGCCGGACGAATTCCGGCGCTGCCTTCACGCCGTTACTGTTTCAGTTCGTCGACGAGAATGCGCCTTGATTGCGAATTCACGCGGCCGGTGACCGTAACATACTTGCCGTCGAACACGCGCGCGTGGTGTAGGTTATCAAGCTCATACAGGTTTCCTGATCCCAGGCTCAGGTAAACATTGCTGCCGCTTCGCATCACCGTGCCGCTGAGCGTTGCAACAGGGGCCGCGGCGTATGCGGCAAGCGGCTCGCCGGTGGTGAGGAACGGACCGCCCCACGCCAGCGCGCAGCCAAACACGAGCGCGCTGAGGACAATCGCCAAAGTTAAATCGCGCTTGATGAAATCAAAAAAGGTGCTCTTCATCTGAGTATCCTTTTGGATTGATGTTGAGAAAAGCCGCCGTATTGGGGCCAGTGTTCACACCCCGGCACATCACGCCGATCTTGTTTTGATGATGCGAGTTCCGAAACGAAGCGACCAGGTTTCGAAACAAATAGAACAATAGGAACACGCGGTTCCTGCGCCTATTGAGTTAGACTCACGATTTCAACAGGAGTTGCCCGGCTGCGCATGAATTGCGCGGGATTTTAATGAGGTGATCTCGCGGCTGCTGACTGAAACGCAAATCGATGGGCTGGCGAGATCGCCTGCGGGTCGGGAGACCCACAGCACAAACGGTCAGGAGACCGGCGGTACATTATCCAGCATTGGCGGCCGCACGCGCGCAGCCAGGGCCCACTTCAGTTCCTCAATTCCTTCGCCGGTAACAGCCGAGATGGCGTGGAACTCGAGCTTCCGCCGTTTGACGTAGGTGGAAAGCTTTTTGAGCTTGGCAGGATTCACGGCGTCGATCTTGGTCGCCACGACCATCATCGGCTTTTCATCGAGACCGTTGCCAAAGCTGGCCAGCTCTTTGTTGATGATCTTGAAATCTTCAACCGGATCGGGGCGGCCTGAGGCGTCGGAAACGTCAACCAAGTGCACCAGCAGCCGGGTGCGTTCAATGTGGCGCAGGAACTGCGTACCCAGGCCGTGGCCCAGGTGCGCGCCCTCAATCAGCCCCGGCACATCGGCAACCACAAAGCTTTCTTCTTCCGGCTCCTTACCCACTGTAACCACTCCGAGATTGGGCTCGAGAGTGGTGAACGGGTAATCGGCAATTTTGGGCCGCGCAGCGGAAATGCGCGAAATGAGCGTCGACTTGCCGGCGTTCGGGAATCCAACCAGCCCCACATCGGCCAGCAGCTTAAGCTCCAGCCGGAAGCTGCGCTCTTCGCCGGCGCGGCCGAGTTCGTGCTCGCGCGGGGCCTGGTGCGTGCTGGTGGCGAAATGCTGGTTGCCGCGGCCGCCGCGCCCACCCTTGGCGACGATAAGGCGCTCGTCGGGCTGCTGAAAGTCGTGCACCAGTTCGCCGGTTTCCTGATCGTAGAGAGAGGTGCCAACCGGCACCTGGAGCACAATCGAACGGCCGTCGAGCCCGGTGCAATTGGAGCCCATGCCGTGCTCGCCGCGCTGCGCCTTGTGCTCAGGATTGAAGCGGAAGTGGATGAGCGTGTTGTGCCGCTGGCTGGCCTGCATAATCACGTCGCCGCCGCGGCCGCCGTCGCCGCCCGAGGGACCCCCGCGCGGCACAAACTTCTCGCGCCGGAAGGCCATGCAGCCGTTGCCGCCGTCGCCGGCCTTTACGCGGATTTTAGCTTCATCGATAAACACGCTGAACGAACCTGGGGGACTGGGAAAGCCCGTCTCTCCAGTTTATCGGATGAGACCGACCCCGCCTGCTTTCAGCCTGCCAAGCCTGCTTTCGGCCGGCCGGGCCGACTTGAGGGCTGCGCTGTTTCCATTGTTCCTCAGCCTCAAATCTGTGACGGTGCGGATACTTGCAGCAGATGTGATGCGCGTTACGTTTTGTGTTCGATGGGAGCGCATAGAATCGCTGGCAAACTTCTGGAGAGACCCGTGCCGCGGATGCCTTTACGCGTTTGGGGTTTCGTTTTCCGCCGGATCGGCTGCGCCTGCTGCCGGCTCCGGCGATTGATGGACTTGCCCTGGCTCTGCCAGGAACAGGTTGTAAAGCCTGTGATTGGCTCGTGAAATGGCCTTTTTGAGGCGGTGCCTGTTTGCGCTCTGGTTGGTCGCCGCGCTGTTTTTTGCAGCGTGTGGGCCGCTTCACGCCCAAAGCGCTCTCATCGAACCGAACACCGTAAAGGGCTCGCTTGCGGGCCGTTTGACCGACCTCAATTCTGTGCCTCTTGCGGGGGTCGCGATCGTGCTGCGCAATGGGCAAACCGGCACGGAAATGCGCACCGTTACAGCACGCAACGGCAGCTACAGTTTTGCCGCGCTCGATGCGGGCGAATACACGTTGGCCGCTGAAAGCGCACGGCTTGGCAGCGGGCAACTGGAAGGGGTCACCATCTCGGCGGGCCACGAAGCGCAGGTTCAGGCGGCCATCGATCTTGAACCTGAGAGGCAGAGCGCACCGGCGGTGGCAACGAACTCCGGTCCGACGCAAACTCGGGAGTCTCCAGCCGAATCAAATCCGCCGGAACGCGGAAAGATTGAACCTGCGCCGCCGGCTCCTGTTCAGTTTGCCGTGGTCGAGCCGGTTCCTCTCAAGCAGCCGGCTGCAAAGGTCGAAGCGCTTGAGCTTACGCAGCTCGCAGCGGCTGCCGCAGTTCCGACGCGGCCGGCATCGACGCCAACGCCCGCGCCCACACCGAACATTTCGGCAAGCCTATCGATTTCAACGACGCCATCGGCGGTTGGATCGACGATGCCCTCGGCAGCCAACGGCATTCAACCTTTGATCAGCACGATCAGCGCCCGGCCTGTTCAGTTGTTGCCGATCATTGCCGCGATTGCCAGGGTCGATCCCGTGATTCCCGTGCTGCAAACCACCGTGAGCGCCACTGAAGTTGCGGCCCTGCCCGCACCTGGCCGCAACTGGCAGAACTTTGCGCTTGATACGCCCGCAACTTCAGAATCCGCGAATTCATCGCAGCCGGACTATCGCGGTGAAGACCAGGACCCAGCCCAAATCACCATCGACGGAGCGCCGACCCAGCTGGCTTTTGGCGCGGCGGCCGATACCGAGCCTTCGAATCCCGACTCAGGCACGCACGGCGCAAGCAATTCAATGGGCCAGGCGTGGAACGGCGGCCGGGGATTGGGCATAAGCGAGGCCGGCGTGCGCGAAGTGGATACCGTCGCCGGAAACGTTGAGGCCGAGGAGGCGCGCGGAACCGGCGGACGCATTGCGGTAAAGACCGCGCATGGAGAGAATCAGGCGCACGGCCAGGCGTTTCTCTACGACAAGCAAAACACCTGGGGGGCGCAGAATCCCTTTACGCAGTGGGTTACTGAGACTTCGCAGTTCGCGCCGCTCGCGCCATACAACGCCGCTCTGTTCCCGGTCTTTGATAATTTTCAATATTCGAGCCTGCAAAGCGGACCGCCGGAGTCGTATACGCCGCCGGATCACGCAATCGCATTCGGCGCTGGGCTGGGCGGGCATCTGCGCCGCGACAAGCTCTTCTGGTTTGCCGCGCTCGACAGCTATCACCGCAACAATCCGGGGCTGGCGGTGGTGCAACATCCTTATCTCGCCGACATTCCGGCCGACTGCGGAACCACCTCGGGATGTACCCCAACGCCAACCGGCTTTTTTGCCGCGCCATCTGACGCCCAGTTGCAGCTATTGAGCGCGCAGCTTGGCTTGAGCAGCGCCAATCCTGAGGCTGAGGCGCTGCCAGCCTATTCGCAAATGCTACAAACGCTGGGCGGCCTGCTCGGCCCTTCCCCACGCAGTGCGGCGCAATGGGTGGGGTTTGGCCGCATCGACTGGCAGGCGGCGGAGCGGCATCGCCTCACGCTTGAAGGCATTGGCGCCAGTTGGGACGCGCCCGGCGGCGGCTTGACGCGCCTCTCCGAGAACTACGGCAATCACAGCTATGGCTCGAGCGAGGCCAACGAGCAATGGCTGCTGGCGCGCTGGGAGGCGTACCTTTCGCCAAACCTTTTAACCACCACGCAAGCCTCGGCCGGCCGCGACATTCTTACCGCTCGGCCCGGAACTCCATCGCCATTTGAGCAATCGCTGCTCGGCGTAAATGCATGGGGACAGCTGCCGCAGATTGTGGTCGACTCGCGCTATGGATTCACCATCGGCAACCCCTCGCGCTTTGGCCAGGGCAGCTACCCTGACGAGAAGCTCTATCACGCGCAGCAGATGCTGGATTGGGTCCACAATAATCTGCTCGTCAAGGCCGGCGTCGAAGTGGACCACAACGCTGACGCGACCAGCCTGCTGCGCAACCAGACGGGAACGTATTACTACTCCAAGGTGCAGAACTTTATTTCAGACGCGTCGGTATTTCAGAAATTCGGCCTCAACAATCTTTTCAATTACCAGGCTCCTCACAACTGCAATCCGCAGCAGAACGGCCTGGGCGCGCTGCCCTGCTACAGCTACTACTCGCAAACCATGGGGCCGACCAACTGGCACTTGAGCACCACCGATATAGCGGGCTTTGCAACCGCGCAGTGGCAGGCAAAGAAACAGGCGGTGGTGAGCTTCGGCCTGCGTTGGGAGCGCGAAGAACTGCCGCCGCCGCTGGCCGCGCTCAACAATCAGCAGCTGCCTCTCACGCAAAAACTGCCCGGCCTGGGCAATAACTGGGGACCGCGCATGAGCCTCGCCATCGGCAATAGCGATTCGCGCTGGCCAGTTCTGCGGCTGGGATACGGCATGTACTACGGCCGCACCGAGAACGCCACGCTTGAAACGGCGCTGACCCAGACCGGCTCGCTCAAAGGCGACCTGAGCTTTTTCATCCGGCCCACTGACGGCATGAATCCCCTCACCTATACCAGCGACGCGCCGCCGTTCCCGTATGTGCTCAAGGGCCAGCCCGCCAGCGTGGTCAAGCCTGGAGCGGTGGGGTTTGCGCCAAACTTCCGCAACCCTGAGGTTCACCAGGCGGTGGCTTCGGTTGAAGAGGCGCTGCCCGGCCACATCCAGGTGACCACCGCGGCCATCGCCAGTCTCGGCCGGCGTCTGCCGATTTCGATCGACACCAATCTTGACCACCCCTCGGCCACCCAGACCATCACGTACGGTGTGGTTGATGGAACCGGCGCGGGACCAATCAAGACCTCGCAGATCACGGTGCCGTTTTACGCGTCGTGGCCTGGAAACGCAGCGCCTTGCCCTTATTACACGCCGGCCAGCACACTGCTGCCGGGCCGGCCCTGCCCCGATTACCAGCAGATCACCGAGATCATGAGCCGCGCCAACTCCACTTATGAAGCGGCAATGATCAAGGTCACGCGCTATGGCCGCCGGGGGTTGAGCCTGCATGCGCACTACACCTACGCGCATGCCATGGATTGGAATCCCAACGAGACCACGCTGGTTCCCAGCAGCGACGTGCTCGATCCGGCGGACTTCAGCCAGGAATACGGCGTGAGCGACCTGGACGTGCGCCACTCGGCCGCGGTGATGGCCGTTTATGAAACCCCGTGGAAAGCGAAGAACCTTGCCGGACTGCTGGGCAACGGCTGGATGATCTCGAGCATTGGCCAGTTCCGCAGCGGATTGCCGTACACCATGCGCACTTCAGGCTCGCTGCCCGAGCTTGTGGACCAAGTAACCGGAGTCGCGATCGAGGGACTCGGCCCCGGCATGAACGGCTCGGGCGGCGATAACCGCGTGTACGGCGTGGGCCGCAATACCTATCGTTATCCGCACACGTGGAAGGCCGACATGAGGCTTGCCAAGCGATTCAACTTCGGCAAAATGCGCGACCTCGAGCTGATGGCCGAGAGCTTCAACCTTTTCAATCATCAAAATGTGACCGAGATAGAAACCACCGGCTACTATCTCGAGCCGGGCACCGAATCGACCCTTCCAACGCTGAACTTTATGACCGGATTGAAGACCAACACAACCGCGTTCGGCCAGCCGCTTACCATCAACGGATCGGACTTGTTTCGCGAACGGCAAATTCAGCTGGGATTGCGAATGCGCTTCTGATCTCTGTTCTCTGCTCTCCGCTCTCTGACCACTGTTCACTAATCACTGATCACTGTCTTGAATAATTTCCGATGCTCCATTCAGAAATGTGGGATCCATCTCGGCAATGTCCACGCGGTAGCTCACTGTCTTCGCTGTCGGAAAATCGGCCGGGACTTTTTGCGTGACCTTGCCCGTGGCGACCCACTCGGTTCCGCGCTGGAAGACAGTGATGAATCCCACGCAGCTCAACGCGAAAGCATCGTGGCCCATGGGCGTGTGGAAGATGCGGCCCTTGCCATAACTGAGCACCATCATCATCGGCTCGCCGAAACCAGTGCCTTTGTTCTTCAGGTCAGAGTGCGCCGTGGCCAGCACCGTCATGTTCTTGCCCGGCCCGCGCAACATGCCGTAGAGCTCGTCGTTGGCGTGCATCCACACCGGCGGCAGCCCGCGCATGATGGGGT
>JBEKCW010000224.1:0-8602 GCA_050014675.1 Occallatibacter sp.
GCCGCCCATGGTGTAGTGCATGCCGGGGAAGATCTTCATGGGCTCATCGTGAGGATCGACGCCCACGAATTTCTCATAGATTTCAAGGATGCCGCCGAGCTTGCGGTCGAGGGTGGCGCGATCGATGTGGGTGAGGTCGAGGTAGACCATGGGCTGGCCGTCGAGCCCCAAGCCGAGCTCATAGACCACCTTGTGAATGGCGCGAGTGGCGACGTCGCGCGGGACCAGGTTGCCGTATTTGGGATACCACTCCTCGAGGAAGTAGAAGCGATCTGAGTCGGGGATTTGCTTGACGGGGCGCTTGTCGCCGACCGTGCGAGGCACCCATACGCGACCGCCTTCGCCGCGGGCCGATTCTGACATGAGGCGCAGCTTGTCTTCGCCCGGGATGCAGGTGGGGTGGACCTGGATGAATTCGCCGTTGGCGTAGTAGACGCCTTGCTGAAACAGCGCGGAGTTGGCCGAGCCGGTGCAGACCACGGAGTTGGTGGATTTGCCGAAGATGGCCCCGTTGCCTCCGGTGGCGAAGATGACGGCGTCGGCCGGGAAGGCTTTGAGCTCCATGGTGCGCAGGTTGAGGGCGGTGATGCCGCGCGCGACGCCTTTGGAGTCGATGATGGCGGAGAGAAACTCCCAGCCTTCGTATTTGTTGACGTGGCCGGCCGCCTCGTAGCGGCGCACCTGCTCGTCGAGCGCGTAGAGTAGTTGCTGGCCGGTGGTTGCGCCGGCGAATGCGGTGCGGTTGTAAAGTGTGCCGCCGAAACGGCGGAAGTCGAGCAGGCCCTCAGGGGTGCGGTTGAAAGGCACGCCCATGCGGTCTAGCAGGTCGATGATGGCGGGCGCGGCCTCGCACATCAATTTGACGGGGGTCTGGTTGGCGAGGAAATCACCGCCGTAGATGGTGTCGTCGAAGTGCTTGTCGGTGGTGTCGCCTTCGCCCTTTAGGTTTTTGGCAGCGTTGATGCCGCCCTGTGCGCAGACCGAGTGGGAACGCTTGACGGGGACGATGGAAAAGAGATCGACATTGCCGCCGGCTTCGGCGATTTTGATGACCGCAGCGAGGCCTGCGAGTCCTCCGCCAACCACTATGATTTTGGGTGATGCCATGAAGTACCTTTCAGAGACCAGAGAACAGAGATCAGAGATCAAAGAACAGCTTTTAGCTATTAGCTAAAGGCTCGGAATGCACTGGAATCGGGGGCGTGAATCGTAATGGGGCTGCTATGCGATTCCAGAAGTTGATTTGCGCGATGGCGGTGGTCAGCAGCGCCACTTCGGCTTCAGAGAAATGAGTGCGGACTTCGACCCAGGTTTCGTCTTCGATGGGGTGTCCGGCGATTAGCGTTATGCGCTCGGTGAATGCGAGGGCCGCGGCTTCGCGTACGGAGTAGATGGTGGTTTCACGCCAGGCTGGCAAGAGGTCGAGCTTTGGCGCCGAGACACCGATTTTGCGGGCTTCGTTCAAGTGGAACTGGATGCAGAAGGCGCAGCCGTTGAGTTGGGAGGCGCGAATCTTGAGGAGTTCGCGAAGCTCGGGCTCGATGGTTGAGTTTCGTAGCGCGTGATTGATGGCAGCCATGCCAGTGGCTACTTCAGGGACGATCTTTTGGAAGTCGGCCCATTCGATGCGCGCTGTGATTGTCTCGGTCTCAGACATGGTAGTTCCCTTCCCATGTCTCAGAATCGAGACATGGGGCACCCGCACCCGATTTGATTGGAGGTTGGATTAGCTGGCTGACGGCGGGCGGAGTGAGATCGGCGGGTGTGCCTTGGTACTTAGGTCTGACGAAAGCGTAAATGCCGGCGAGGCCCATGGCGCAGAGTAGAACTCCACCGGCCAGGCAGACCCAGCCAAAACGGCGGCGGGCGGTGTTGCCGGGAGTGATGCCCCACTTGGCGGCGAAGAGCCACACACCATAGGCGAAGTGCCAGCAGACAGCGACCATGGCGATGGCATAAACCGCAAGCATGAAGTGATTGTTGAGCTCGACCTGGACCTTGTTGAATGCTGCATAAGGATGCTCGGGGAGCATGATGCCGCTGAAGCGCTGACGCCAGACGTGCTGGCCGATGTAGACGAAGGCGATGAGGCCGGTGTAGCGCTGGGCCACATACATCCAGTTGCCCGCCCATGGGTAGTAAACGACGTTAGCCTTGCCGCGCAGCCAGATCCAGACGCCGTACAAGGCGTGGTAAAGGATGGGCAGGAAGATGAAGGTCCACTCGAGGACGCGCACCAGCGGCAGGCCGTTGAGGAAGCGAACTGTATCCCCGTAGGCGATGGGGCCCTTGAGGGCTTCGAAATTTGAGAGCAGATGCTCAAGTAGGAATGCGCCGATGGGGATGACGCCGAGCAGAGAGTGCAGTTTGCGCCAGATGAAACTTGACCCTTCCGCAGCTTGCAGCGGCTGAACGCCCTTGCGAAGCGAAGGCGCGGCAGATGATGGGGCTGATGCCATGAAAGATTCTGCTCCTACAGGACTTGCGGGGTGAAGCGTGATTGATTGAGGGGCGTGGACGGTTCGCAATTCGTCATTTTCATTATTCGAGTCGAGAGTTAAGGTCGTCAACCTAAAGTGATCTTGAATTGGGACGGTGGACAGGATTCGAGCCGTCCCTACGGGACGGCAGCTTGTTTTGCACTCTGTCCCAGGGTTCCGTCCTGCGGACTTCACCCTGGGCTAAGGTCGAACGCCCCTCCGGGGCGTGTGGCCATGCTGCCGGTGCGCCTTTCCGATTTCATGGAGCAGTAGGATCACCGTCGCGGATTTCATCACGCGGCGGGCGCGCCTTCGCGGATTTCCTTGAGAATTTGCTGCGCGGCTTCAGCGGCTGCGGTTTCGCCTCCTTCTGAGAGGCTCATTCGGATAGGCTGCTTTGGGTCGATGGTGATGGCGTAAAGAACGATGTCGTGATTGCCGCCCCGGATGTAGAACATGTCGAGAAGGTCTTTCATGCCCACGTCGTGCGCGGTGAGGGTCGGCGGGTAGTCGCGCGAGAAGCGCGGCGTGGTGCGACTGACGGTGCCGATAGGGTTGCCGTCGTTGGCGGCGTCGATGATGATGATGCGGTCGGCGTTCTCAAGCGGTTCGAGCAGGGTGAATCCGCCGGTGCCGCCGTCGAGACATTCGACATCTGCGGGGAGTGGTTCCTTTTCGAGGGCGCGGACTACGTAGACGCCTATGCCTTCATCGCCCATGAGGACGTTGCCGAGGCCGAGGATTAGAGTTTTGGTGGTGGCCATGAGTGGGTAAAGAAAGTGAAGAAGTCAAGGAGTGAAAGGGTGAAGAAGTGAATGAGTGAAGAAAGTCAGCCAACGTGGGTCAGGATTCTTCACTTCTTCACTTATTCACTTTTTCGCTCTCTCGATCATTCTACTTCTTGTTTACCTCGGCTGGTTTCTCTTGCAGCTTGCATGCCTGTGCGAGGCCCTCGGGCGATTCGCGGTCAAACTTCCATCCGCCGACGATCGAGGAGATGGTGCCGCGGCCCTCGATGTAGTCATGGTAAAAGGACAAATAAATGTGAACGATGACGAAGGCCACAAAAAACCACATTAAAGCGTGGTGCCAGAAGCGCACGCCCGTATCGCCCCCCATGATGGGAACGATCCAGGTAAACATGCGGGGCATCCACGAGTTGCTCATGCTTGAGTAGAGCGCGAAGCCGGTGACGGCCTGGGCGCAGAAGGCCAGGAAGGTAAGGAAGTAGATGAACGCGGCCAGCGAATTGTGGCCGGTGGAGATTTCGCCGTGCATCTTGACCTGCAAGACATCGGTCTTGATTACGTCGACCACTTCCTGCCGCTGCTTTTTGGTGAGCGGGAAGAAGTTGTTCCACTTCGCGTACTTGTTCCCGGCAAATCCCCAGTAGAGCCGGGCCAGGAAGTTGAAGACGTAGACATAGGCCGAGGCGAAGTGAATGAAGCGCACCCATCCGAACCAGTACTGCTCATACGCCTCAGAGCCAAACTCGAGCTTGACCGGATGGCCGATGAGGAACCCGGTGACGATAAGCGTGGTCAAGGCGATTGCATTGATCCAGTGGTAGGCGCGCACGGGGAGTTCCCACACATACACCCTGCGGTACTCGACCGGCGCGGAGCCGTTCTCGGTAAAGGCATCCCGTACTTTGACGGTCTGTGTACTCATCGTCATCACTCGAATGAAATCTGGCTGAGGTGCTTGCCCTGCGGATCGTAAAGATGTACGGCGCAGGCCAGGCACGGGTCAAAGGAATGGATGGTGCGGATAATCTCAAGCGGCTGGTCGATTTTGGCTACGGGCGTACCGATGAGCGCCGACTCAAAGGATGAGCGCTGCTCCCTGGCGTCGCGGGGTGAGCCGTTCCAGGTGGTGGGAACCACCAACTGGTAGTTGTCGATAGCGCCGTTCTTGATCTTGATCCAGTGGGCCAACGCTCCGCGCGGAGCCTCGACCATGCCGACACCTTCGCATTCCGCCGGCCAGGTTTTGGGTTCCCACTTCTCGCCGTTATGGGTTGAAACCTCGTTGATTTTGACGCGCTCGATAAGCTCGGCGTAGAACTCCTTGAGCCAGCCCATGGCGAGAGCCGCGTCAATGCCGCGAGCCGCGGTGCGGCCAAGGGTTGAGAAGAGCGCTGCGACGGGCACATTCAGCTTGCCCAAAACCATGCCCACCGTTTCTTTCACATCGGTGTGGCCAGCCGCGTACGAGACGAGCAGGCGCGCCAGCGGGCCGACTTCCATCGGGTTCTCTTTCCAGCGCGGGGTCTTGAGGAACGAGTACTTGTCAAAGCCCTCAAGGGTCTCGAAGGGCGGCGTGGGACCGCTGTATTTGATATTGGTTTCGCCGGCCCAGGGATGGAGGCCCTCTGTGTCTTTGCCGCCATCGTAGTTGTACCAGGAGTGCGCGATGTACTCCTTGATCTCCTGCGAGTCCCTGGTGTTGACCGGGTAGACGGTGGAGAGATCGCGATTGAGCACGGCGCCGCGGGCATACTTGAACGACTCCGGATGGGCGTACCCTTTAGTCGGGAACTCGCCGTAACTGAGATAGTTGTGCAGGCCACCGCCGTAGCTGGCCCAATCCTTGTAGAAAGAGGCAACGGCGAGCAGGTCGGGAATGTAGACCTGGTTGATGAATTCGTCAGCCTTGCTTATCTGCTGGGCGACAAGATTGAGGCGCTCGCTGTTGATGGCGGCAACCTCATTGATATCGATGGAGCAAGGCACGCCGCCGACGAGATAGTTGGGGTGCGGATTCTTGCCGCCGAAGACGGTGTGAATCTTGACTATCTCCTTCTGCCATTCGAGGGCGTCGAGATAATGCGCGACGGCGATGAGGTTCACTTCAGGCGGCAGCTTGTAAGCCGGGTGGCCCCAGTATCCGTTGGCAAAGATGCCTAGACCGCTGGCAGCGAACTGCTTGATCTTGTTCTGAACATCGGTGAAGTGCCCCGGCGTGTTTTTGTCATACGATGAGAACGACTGCGCCAGCTCGGCGGCCTTTTTGGGATCGGCCTTGAGGGCGTTGACAATGTCGACCCAGTCGAGGGCGTGCAGGTGATAGAAGTGGATGACGTGATCCTGCACGTACTGGGTGGTCAACATGATGTTGCGGATGAGCTCGGCTGTGGGTGGAACCACGATGCCGAGCGCATCTTCGACCGAGCGGACACTGGCCAGGGCGTGAACCGTTGTGCACACTCCGCAAACACGCTCGGTGATGGCCCAGGCGTCGCGGGGATCGCGGCCGATCAGGATCTTTTCAAGGCCGCGGACCATGGTTCCAGAGCTGAAGGCGTCGGTGATGACGCCGTTTTCCACCACCGCTTCAACGCGCAGATGGCCTTCAATGCGGGTTACGGGATCGACGACAATGCGAGTTGCTGCCATGACTGTTTACGACTCCTTCTTATCTTGGGTGGTGACTTCGGCCTTGTCTTCGGTGTGAACTTCAGCGATGACGGCGCGCTTGCGAATGTTGGTGACAATGGCGTGGGCCGCAACTCCGGCCACCGTTGCCACGCCAACCGCTGCACCAACGGTGTCGGCCGTGCTTTCAATGCCAAACCCCGGGAACGAGCTGAGGTGCTGGTAGAACGGGCCGTTGTCCCAGAAGCCGGCTTCGCTGCATCCAATGCAACCGTGGCCGGACTGGATGGGGTAACTTACGCCGTCGTTCCACTTTGTCACGGAGCAGGCGTTGTAGGTGACGGGCCCTTTGCAGCCCATCTTGTAAAGGCAATAACCTTTGCGCGCGTTCTCATCGTCCCATGCCTCGACAAAAAGCCCGGCATCGTAGTTGGGTCGGCGATAGCAGGTGTCGTGGACGCGGCGACCGTAAAACTCTTTGGGCCGACCGAGCGAGTCGAGCGCCGGAATCTGGCCGAGCACAAGCAGGTGCGTAACAACGGCCATCATCACGTCGGCGATGGGCGGGCAACCAGGAACATTGATGACCGGCTTGTCGACGAGCTTGTAAATCGGCGTTGCGCCTGTGGGATTGGGCTTGGCAGCCTGCACGCAACCGTTTGAAGCGCAGCTGCCCCAGGCAACGATGGCGGCCGCGTCTTTGGCGACGGTTTGCAGAATCTGCTCAGCGGTTTTGCCACCGACCATGCAGTAGACGCCGCCATCTTTGGTGGGCACCGCGCCTTCAACCAGGACGATGTACTTGCCTTTGTTGTTGGCGATGGTGTCGCTCAGGCTTTTCTCGGCCTGGAAACCGGACGGGGCCATGAGCGTCTCAGTGTAGTTGAGCGAGAGCACGTCAAGCAGCGCATCGGCCACGATGGGGTGCGACGCACGGATGAACGACTCGCTGCAGCAGGTGCACTCCTGAAAGTGCATCCAGACGACGGCCGGCTTATCTTTTTTCTCGAAGGCCGCGGCCACTTGCGCGGCCCCGGTTTTACCTAACCCGGCTACCGTGGCGGCCGTGGCGCAAAAGCGCAGAAAGTCTCTGCGGCTGTATCCTTTTTGCTGCATTGAATGCCAAATAGACTGACCCATGCGTACCTCGCTGGCTTGAGAACTGCGGAAATGTGATTTGGATCCCCGCTCGGAGTGAGCCTGATCACATGTCTGACTGAACACATTGGAAAATACCCATTTTGAAACACACCTCGCTGTGCGCAACGTCACACATGCGGGGTTGGGATTGAGTTTTCTTGTGGCGGAAAACTTAGGCGTGGGGGATTTCGAGAGCGCCGGTCAGGCTTGCAACCCGTTCAACCGAGTGGCTTTTGCACCACGATTCGAGGCCTTTGGCAAGGCGCTCGGCGGCGCGGGGATCGGCGTAGCTGGCGGTACCAACCTGGATGGCAGTTGCGCCGGCGAGCAGGAATTCGACCGCGTCTTCAGGGGTGATGATGCCGCCCAGGCCGATGATGGGAATCTTGACCGACCTGGCTGTTTCATAGACCATGCGCAGCGCAATGGGCTTGATGGCAGGTCCTGAAAGGCCGCCGGTGATGTTCGAGAGGCGGGGGTGGCGGGTCTCGGGGTCGATGGCCATGGCGAGGAAGGTGTTGACCAGGCTGATGGCGTCGGCGCCTGCATTGGCGGTGATCTGGGCCATGTGCGCGACTGAGGTGACGTTGGGCGAGAGCTTGACGATGAGGGGGCGTTTTGCGGCGGCCTTGGCGCGGCCGACCAGATACTCGAGCGAGCCGGCATCGGTGCCGAAGGTCATTCCGCCGGCGTGGACGTTGGGGCAGGAGACGTTGAGCTCATAGGCGGCGATGCCTTCAGCATCGTTGAGGCGCGCGATCACTTCAATGTAGTCGCCCACCGTATAGCCGAAGACGTTGACGATGACTTTGCACCCGGGGTAGCGCGCCATCGGCGGAAGTTTTTTCTGGAGGTATTCGACCACGCCGACGTTTTGCAGGCCGATGGCGTTCAGCATTCCTGCCGCGGTTTGAATGAGGCGCGGCGACGCGTTGCCGGCCATGGGTTCGAGCGAGATGCCTTTGGTAACGAAAGCGCCAATGCGGTCGAGGGAGACGATTTCTTCAAATTCGATGCCGTAGCCGAAGGTGCCGCTGGCGGCGATGACCGGGTTTACCAGTTCAATACCGGCCAACGAAACTCTCATGTCGGGTTTCACTTGCGGCTACCTTCCGGCGCAAAGAATGCTCTTGAATATTCTAATTGGTGGGCTGGGGCTGAAGTGTCGGCGTGTCGGCGTGTGGACCCGGTCCGAGGTCATGAAGGCAGCCTGGCAAGGCCTCCGGCTAAAGGGGCTCCAATTTTTGCGCTCAATTCAGCAGCCTGCAGGCTGCTGCTCCCTCCAACTTGCATCCGCGATCAAGGGCCGGAACAGCTACTTTGACGAGCCGAGGGTCAGAATCTTCTTTGCGATGTGGAATCCTTCGCGCGCGGTTAGCCTCATCAGTCTGCGGGGAGTCATCTGGCTGCGAAGGTCGGTCTGGGCGTACGCACCGGTTAAATCGACAAATTTGAATTGGCCGCCATCGTTTTTTTCGAGGCAGAACTGCTGGTAGGGCAGCGCATAGATCACAGCGCCGACGGCTTCGGCAAAATTAACTGCGAAGGGAAAGACCAGTGTGGGCTCGAACTTCCAGCGGTGCTGCCAGATCCCGGGAGAAAAAT
>JBEKCW010000225.1:0-8585 GCA_050014675.1 Occallatibacter sp.
AGCCCAACATGAAATCCATTCGGCGTCAGTTCATGGTCAGGCTCATTGGCGTAGCCCGGCGAGTTGAGCCACATCTGGTACTCGTACTCCGCGCGCAGGCTAAAGCGGCGGCCAATGCTGTATTCGGTGCCGGCTCCCGGCGCAAGCGACAGGTAGTTCGCGTTGCCTATCGCAAATGGGTAGTGAATGTTTCCCACGCCCACCAGCACCTTGCCATAGGGCCGAAATCTGCCTCTCGCAAGAAAGAATGCCTTCGGCCCGGCAAGAAAGCTGCTTTCAGTCTCGCCATGGAATCCCCCAAAGGGCAAAAATTGCGCGTCCCCTTCAACGGCAATAATGGGCGTCACATGGTAATCGGCGAAAACCCCTACGCCCCCAATTCGCTGGCCGCCCTGGTAAGGGAACGACGCGTTGAAATAGGAGTACTCCGCGCCCGCCCACAGCGCGTGTGCCGGGCCATAAGCCGACGCAACCACCTGCCCCCTGGCGGGCGCGAGCATAAGCGCTCCCGGGAGCGCCGCCAGTATTGCGATACACCAAGACCTCTTCAACACAACCATGCAATGCCTCAGAACAGTGATTTAACGGTAAGGGCCACGGCAGCCGAATGCGTGAGCGGCGTGCCGGTTCCCGTGGTTGTGGCCGTCACCGCAACCTGGTACGTGCCCGGCGGCGTGCCCCCGGTGATTGAATTAGCCGACGCGCATCCTGACATTCCCATTGCAACGCCAAACGCCAGCAACACAGCACACAACCCCGCCAAAAAGCCGCGCCGCCGCTTGAAAAACGGCATGAAAAGTAACCCCAGAGCGCCCAGCACTGGGATTGAGGCTGCCGCCGCCACCTGGTGCGGCGCCGTTGTCTGGATCAGGAGACTCGAAGCACCCTGCCCATCCGGCAAAGAAGCCGGACTGAAATTGCAGGTGGTATTCGCAGGCAATCCGGAACAGGTAAGGGAGAGCGCCTGATCGAATCCCCGCAGGATGGCTATGTTCACCTCGGCCTTCGCCGCCACACCGGTGTACACACCGGCCGCCGCGGGCGTCGCGCTGATTGTGAAGTCTCCCGCCTGGATCGTCTCCTGGAACACCGCTGACGTGCTTCCCATAAAGCCCGCATTTCCCTGGTATACGGCGGTCAGATTGTGTACCCCAGCCGTCGAGAAACTGGCGGTCACGCTCGCCGTGCCGGCAGCCGAAAGCTGCGATGAACCAAGCGACGTGGAGCCGTCGAAGAAGGACACGCTGCTGCTCTCGGCCTGGGTAGAGGTCCCCGATGAGACAGTCGCCGTCATCGTAACCGTTTGGTTAACATCGCCGGGATTGGGCGTTGCAGTTAGGCTGGTGGAAGTAGAAAGAGCGGTGACGACTTCAGTAAGCGATGCTGAACTGGCTTGCAAGTCGCTGGTGGCGGCAAAGCTGGCCACCACCGGATAGCTGCCCGGCACGAGGGTGCCGATCAAGTGAGTGGCAGAGCCCGTGGCATCCGTCGAGAGATTCATGGCTTGGCCATTGATGTTGAGCACGATGGCATTGCCAGCTCCAGCAGATTGCCCGTTGACCGTAAGCCGTGTGGTGAAAACGATAGAACCAAGAAACGGCGCGGGATTATTGCTCGAACTAAGCGTCAACGCCGTTGGCGCGGCATTCACGGTCAAGGGAACGGAATTGCAGTTGCTAGTCCCGTATACCGAGCTACCGCCATAGCTGCAGGTCAGACTGTAGTTTCCGCCGGCAAGGGAACTGATCTCGAGAGATGCAACCCCTCCGGTGAGTGTTCCGGAGCCGATTGAAGAATTGCCGTTATAAAAGGTCACAGTGCCAGTTGGAGTGCTCGGACCGGGCAGCGTGGCGGGTGCAACGGTCGCAGTGAGTGTCACCGGGGAGCCGTAGGTTGAGGTCGTTGGAGCAACCATCAGCGTTGAAGTTGTCGGCAAAACGTTCACCACTTCAGAACAGCTGGCCGAACCCGCGGCGAAAGGGCCAGTCGGTATGTAGCTCGCGACAATGTTGTGCGTCCCTGCCACAGATCCCGTGTAGGTAAGCCCCGCTGTGCCGTTGGCGAGATTCGGCGTTGCCAGCGTAGCTCCGTTGTCGGCAAATGAAACAGAGCCCGTAGGCGTGCCGCTGGCCGACGTTACAGCCGCAGTCAACTGTGCAGTCCCGCCAACATCGATCGAGCTCGGCGTGCAGGTAAGAGCCGTGCTGGTCGGATCGCCGTTGATCACCTGGGTGAGCGAAGCAGTGCTCGCGCCAAAGCTCCCGGTGGGCTGATAGTTCGCAATAATGGTGTGGCTGCCCACGGTAAGTGAGCTGGTGCTGTAAGAAGCAGCCCCAGTGCCGGAGACCGTCTGCGTCGAGAGAAGATTTGTGCCGTCGAGAAACTGAACCGCGCCCGTAGGTGTGCCGGTGGTCGAGCTAAGTTGAGCCGTAAAGGTGACACTCTGCCCGGCCGGCGCAGGATTGAGAGAACTGGTCAGCGTCTCGGAGGTACCGCATTGGTCGGCCGGGCCGGTGTATTCGTAGATGCCCATATCGATAATGCAGCCTTTGCCGCTACCGTTCTGCACGCGGGGGTTCCCGCCAGCGTCCAGCGTCCATGCCAGGCCTGTCATTGCCGTAAAAGTCGCGAGGACGCTGTTCTGCCCGCTATCGATTGCCGGCGATGTGCTCTTGAGGTGAAAGTCGGCTCCCGGATTGACAAATTGTGGATCGGCGGGAATGTTGTTGTCCTGGTTAGAGACATCCACGCAGTACGACCCGAAGAAAGGCCCTCCGGCGTTGTAGAGGATGTTGTTCTCGAATGTCGGCTGGTCTGTCAGACTTGGCGTGCTGAACCAGGAGCAGTTGACGGCCGGATAAGTGGTGTCGCCGCTGATGATGTTGTTGACGATGACGATGCCGGGGCCGCTGGAACCATAGGAATAGGGCCCGGGATATATCTGAGCGATGGCGATGCAGGCCGATGAGGCGCCATTTGCCTCGTTCGCGACGTTATCGACGATTGTGTTATTGGCGATGAAGGCGGACGGATTGCTAACCGTTCCTCCTTCGCCTTCGGGGGCAATCGCGCCGGCACAGCTGGAATTGTCGTAGATCAGGTTCTGGACAATGACTGTCCCTCCGCTGTTGGCCGAGGAAAAGGCGCTCCCAGGGTAGTCAGCGGTATTGTTGCGGATCGTGTTGTTCATAATCAGCACGTTTTGCGCTGCCCATAGGAAAATCCCCGCGCCGGTGACGCCGCCTTCGCCCCCGGTGATGTTATTTTCGATTGTGTTGCCAATCACGCTGGTCCCCAGCCCATTTACAAGAGAGTTCGTCCCTCCCAGATTGAGTCCACTGCCAAAGGTGCAGTAGCTTAAATCCGCGGCGGTCTGCCCGCTGCTTTCCAGAACGTCCGAGATCTCGTTATTGAGGATCGTCGCAACGCTGGACTGGACATCAATGTTGTGGCAGTAGTTTGCGGTCACAATGTTGTTCTTAATGGTGGGGGTTGCTCCGTTGTTTACAAAGATGCCACCGTCGCTGTTCCCAGTGAAAATGGTGTCGCCCCCGCCGGTAATGGTGAACCCTGAGATCACCGCATTAAACTCGCCGTCGGCGATAATAACGGTGGCTATTCCGGGTTTGTTGCCCCCGTTAATGGTCGTGCTAGCCGCCCCACCGGAACTGGTCACGGTAATCGCTTTGCCGTTGAAGTTGATATTTTCGTTATAGGTACCGGGAGCCACGAGCACAGTATCGCCGTTCACAGCCGCGTTAATGCCCGACTGGATGGTGGTATACGCCTGCCCGGGCCCGACATTGATCGTCGCTTGCGCCCACGCTTGAGTGGCGAGCAGCAATAAAGTGCCCGCGAGAGCACAAAGCAGCGTCGAAGTCGACTTCAGCATTATTCCGGGCCCAGGGTTTCTGTGACCCGATTGTATCCCACCCCCTGAATTCCCCCCGCCCAGCCCGCCGAACCTTCCGCCCGCGCTGGCCAAATCCTGGTCGTGTGGCGATTTCCAACCTTTGATGCCGAATTTCGGGCTTTTTTATCCCACTTTGAACCCTGGCCTGCATCTTAGTCTCGGGGACCCTTTCGGGCTATTGACAATGGCTTTTCCCGGGGCCTATGGTGTGAAGGTTTTTGAACGAAAGGCAGGATGAACGATGGTTGCGTATTTTCAGCTCCAGCCCGCGGAAGCGGAGCTACAGGAGCTGGCTGAAGAATATTGGAAGAAGGCAGGGGAAAAGGTACAAGAGCTTGAAAAAGCCGCATTTGAAGCCGGTGAAGGCATTCGCAACGGCGACTATACCTTGGCAAACCTCGAAGCTATTGTGCGCTGGAAGTCGGAGCGCTCGGTGCAATACCTGATTGCGAACAGTAACGAGAAGATCCGGCGTGTGCTGGCGGCGGTGACGGCCCCCGGGGCCACCACTGAAACTGCGGTGCGGGCGTTGCTCGATTTGCAGGGCGTAGATCTGCCGGTGGCCTCGGCCATCCTGGCGGCAATCTACCCTGAGCGCTACACGGTGCTTGACTACCGCGCCCTCGAGGCCCTGGGCCACGCGCGGCACGACGTGCACTTCTACGAGGAGTACCTGGCCTTTTGCAAGCGGCTTGCCGAGAGCAACATCGTGCAGCCGCAGAGCGAATTGCCGGGCGCCACCCCACTGCGCACGCTAGACCGCGCGCTGTGGGAGTGGTCGCGCAGCCACACCAGCTGACGCGCGCAGCTCGGCTCAAACTGGCCTGACTGGCCATCACCTGAGCCTCTTTGCACCTAAAAAGGGCCTGCGTCCACCGCAGGCCCAAAGGTTCACCACACGGTGTCTCCCAGCTATCCACCGCCCACCGTTCTCTTCTCTCTGATCTCTGATCTCTTATCTCTTATCTCTTCTCTCTTCTCTCTTATCTCTGACCACTGACCACTGTCCACTGTGCACTGTAAAATCTCCTCGTGACCAACTCCTTTGAAATCGGGCCGGTCCGGGTTGGCGGAGGTCAGCTTTTCCTCATCGCCGGACCCTGCGTCATTGAAAGCGAAACCCATGCCCGCAACATGGCCGACGCCATCCAGCGCATTACCACCGACCTCGGCATCCCCTATATCTTCAAAGCCAGCTTCGACAAGGCCAACCGCACCAGCGTAAAGAGCTTTCGCGGCCCCGGCCTCGTTGAAGGCACGCGCATCCTCGGCGCAATCGCGCGCGCCACCGGCCTGCCCGTCCTTACCGATGTGCACGAGCCCGCCCAGTGCGAAGTCGCCGCCGAGGCCGTCGACGTGCTCCAGATTCCCGCGTTCCTCTGCCGCCAAACCGACCTGCTGGTCGCCGCCGCCCGCACCGGCCGCGCCATCAACGTAAAAAAAGGCCAGTTCGTCGCCCCGTGGGACATGACCCACGCCGTCGAAAAAATCCGCTCCACGGGCAACGAGCGCATCTCGCTCACTGAGCGCGGCGCAAGCTTTGGATACAACAACCTGGTGGTCGATTACCGCTCCCTCGCCATCATGCGTGGCCTCGCCCCGGTGGTCTTTGACGGAACGCACTCCGTGCAGCAGCCCTCCTCGGCCAACGGGGTCAGCGGCGGCCAGCCCGAATTCATCCCCTTGCTGGCCCGCGCAGCCGTCGCCGCAGGCGTAGACGGCATCTTCCTCGAGGTCCATGACGACCCCACCCACGCCAAGTCCGACGGCGCAAACGCCCTCGACCTCAAGCTGCTCAAGCCGCTCCTCGAGCGCCTGGTCGCCATCCACGCAGCCGCCGGCCAGGGGTAGAATCTTGCTCTCGCACGCCGCGCAACGCCCGCTCCGCATCGCGCTCTGGGTGCTGGCCATCGCGCTCGCCCTCTCCCGCTTCTTCTGGCTCGCAGCCGACTTTCCCAACTACTCGCCCTGGATGATCGACCAGGCCAAATTCACCGACGAGGGCTGGTGGGCCAATGCCGCCGTCATGCATGCGCTCGCTCGCCATTGGCACATCGCCGGCGATTACAACCCCGCCGCTGCCGTGCCCCTCTGGCCGCTCCTCGTCGGCGCGCTCTTCCACGCCACCGGCGTCAGCATCGTTGCCGCCCGCGCCCTCAGCGCCGCATTCTCTTTCGCTACGCTCGGCGTTATCTACCTGCTCGTCCGCCGATACGCCGCCCACCCCATCGTCGCCCAGGTCGCAGTACTGCTCATGGCCGCCAGCCCATTCGCCTTTGTCTTCAGCCGGCTCGCCATCCTCGATACGCTGGTCGTCTTCGAATTCTGCCTCATGCTTCTGGTCGCATCCTTCGTGGCAAACCCCGGCAAGCGCGGAATCTGGCCGCTCGTCGCTCTCGCGCTGCTGGTCACCGCGGCGCTTCTCACCAAAACAACCGTCGCCGTGCTCATCCCCGCCGTCGCGTGGGTAGCCTTCCGGGCATCGGCAAAATCCCCCTCACCTGGCCCAAACTGGCGCGCCGCCCGCGCGCTCACCGCCGTTGCCGTTGCGCCCTTCGCACTGCTCAAGCTCTGGGCCCTGTTCGTCTCCTGGCTCGGCTATGGCCCCGACTACTCCTACTTCTTCAACGTCAACGCCATGCCCGACATCGATTGGCCGCAAACCCTCCACTGGCTCCATGACCTGGCCCTCAACGGCTTCTGGATCGACCGCCTGCTTTATCCGTTGGCCCTCGTCATCCTGCTCGCGTCATTCGCATTCAAGCGCAGCTTATGGCGCAACCCGCTCTTCACCGCCTCATGGCTTGCCGTCGCCGGCGATGCCGCCTTCATCTTCAGCCGGCAAGACGACTACGCCCCGCGCTACTTCCTCGTAATGCTCGCGCCGGTCATCTTCATTGTTGTGCTGGCGCTTGACGAGACTCTCGGCTCATCGCGATCCGCGGCCGGCCTGCTGGCCACAGCAATCGCCATCGCCGTAGTGTTCAACTCCGTCGCCATCGCCGGTTTTCTCGCCCATCGCACCTACCAGCTCTGCGGCGCAGCGCAAGACATTGCCACCCACGTCCGCGCCGATCAAAGCCGCAGCCAGCTCCTCTTCGGAGTCAGCGCCGCACAGGTCGGCCTCATCGCCGGCCTGCCCACCATCAACGGCTCTTATGGGATTGATGACATGGCCGCCAAGGTCGCGCATTACAAACCCGGCTGGTATCTGGCCTGGAACAATGACATCGACCAAGACGCGATCGCCGGGCACACGCTCGTTCCCGTCGCCGGTTACAACATCTTCGACGACGACGAACGTAACTTTCTGATCCTCTACAAGCTGGAGAATCAGTGATAAGTGGTCAGTGATCAGAGGCGAATATCGGCCGCCGCAGGTAGCTCGCGCGTCGTGGTTTGTGAATCGAGTTTCAGATTTCTCAGCCATTGGCTACAAACTAACCAGCCAGCCACGCTGACCACTGATCACTGACCACTTATCACTGCTTTTCAGCTTCCCTGAATCTTCACCAGCTCCTGCCCGCCGGGCGCAACCATCCGCGTTTGCGGAGCGCGCCAGTGGTCAATGTAGCTGATCCGGTGCACGCAGCCAATGGTGCAATTGGGCGCGCAGCTCTTCGCCGTCAAAAACTCGCGCTTCACATGCTCGGTTGTGTACTCGGCAATGGGGATGCCCGGATAGCCCCGCTGCTGCGAGCAATAGTGCACCAGCCCGTCCTCGCAGATATACAGGTAGCGCGACCCCGCGCGGCAGCGCCAGTCGTTGGGCCGGCCCTTCACAATCGCTTCCTGAAACTTGTCGAACTGCGCGTAGTTGGTCTTCCTTCGATTGGTCATCTCAAAGTAGACCCGCGCATCTTCTTTGCCGAGCGGTTTCAATTGCCCGTCGCCGTCGTGAATAATGCCGATGGTCGATTCAAACCCCAGTTCCAGCGCGCGCTTGCCAATCGTCAACGCGTCAATAGGATTCTTGAACCCGCCGCCCACCACCGAATTAATGTTCACGTGGAACTCGGCAAATGCGGCGAGCATCTGCAGCTTCTTGTCCAGCACCTTCAGGCTCTTTTTTGAAACCTCGTCCGGCTCAACGTTGTCGATCGAAATCTGCATGTGGTCCAGGCCCGCCCGGTTCAGCCGCTCAATGCGCTCCTGGTTCAGCAGATACCCGTTCGTAATCATGCCGGCAATGGCGCCGGTCTTGCGCATCCGGCGAATAATGTCGTCGAGGTCGGGATGCGTCAGCGGCTCGCCGCCAGAGATGCCGATCATGGCCGTTCCCAGGCGACCGAGGTGGTCAATGCGGCTATACATCTCCTCAAGCGGCACGGGAGGAGAGACTTTGTCGAACTCGTTGCAGTAACTGCAGCTCAAATTGCAGAAGCGCATAGGGATAATCTGCGCCAGCACGGGATGCGAAGTGTCAGCCAGCGCGCGCGCAACCATAACGTACTCGCGCGCCTTGCGCTTGGCCGCAATCAATCGTCCGCGAGCCGTGGATCTAAGGGGAACTGCCATTACTACTATTGAATCACAGTACGGAGCGCTAGAACTGCCTCTTCCGATTTGGATTGTTTGGTCACGGCCTTCCCGGATCGGGACCGGCTTAACAAAAAAGCAATTAGAATCTTTTGGCTTGAATTCTGCTGCAAAGTAGAATGAGTGCATGGGC
>JBEKCW010000226.1:0-8536 GCA_050014675.1 Occallatibacter sp.
CCGTTTTGGCCAACTTCCATCGGGTGGGGCACGCTTCAAGGCTTCTTGACTGCGTCGGCGGCGGCGGCGTGGGCTTATGACGGATGGAACGACTTGAACCTCGTGGGTTCTGAGGTGAAGAATCCGCAACACTGCTTTCCACGCGCCATTATCCACGGCGTAATTTTTGTCATCGTTATTTTTTTGCTGTTCAATTTCGCATGTCTTTACGCATTGCCCTACTCGAGCGTGGCAGCTTCGCAAAAAATCACATCAGATGTGCTTGAGACTGTGGCGGGGCACGGCGCGGCCGTCTGGATCACGGCGATCCTTGCAATCTCCGCGCTGGCTACGCTCAATTCCTCTATTCTGAGCGGCGCGCGAGTCGACTACGCGATGGCCAGAGACGGCAACTTTTTCCGATATGCTGCGGCCATCCATCCCCGCTTTCATACCCCCGGCCACGCGCTCATTCTGCAGGGCGCCATTGCCAGCGTGATGGCGCTGACCGGATCGTTTGAAAGCCTCACATCGCTGGTGATGTTTGGCAATTGGTTTTTCTATGGAATGGCGGTGCTCGCCATGATGCGCATGAGGAAAACCGAGCCGGGCCTGGTTCGTCCCTACCGCACCTGGGGATATCCCGTGACGCCGATCGTGTTTGCAATCGGCGCTGTTTCGCTTTCTGTCAGCCTTTGGATCGCTCGTCCAATCCGCTCCACAATTGGCGTCGCGGCCATTCTGTCGGGCTTGTTCTTTTACCGTTACTGGACGCGGGAATCCGCTGATCCGCCTTCGGCCCCGGCTTTCAAGTAACGATCGAACCAGTCCACTACGCGGCGAAGTGAGTCGATCTGATCCTCGCGCTTGGCATAGCCGTGGCCTTCCTGCGGATAAAACTTCGCATCCACCGTCTTTCCGTTCTCCTGGTAAATCTTCACCACCTGCTCGGCTTCCTCTTTAGGCACGCGGATATCGTTCTCGCCTTGCAACACGAGCAGCGGCGCGGTTGCATTTTTCATATAGGTCAAAGGTGAAGCGGCGCGATATACGGCCGCGTCCTTTGCCGGGTCGCCAAGAATTGAGTGCACATAGGACTGAAGGAACGGCTCGGATTTTTCCTCCATCGTAACCCAGTTCACAATGCCGTATTGTTCCACTGCCGCTGCCCAGACATCCGGCGTCTTCGCTACCGCCATCATGGTCATGTATCCGCCATAGGAACCGCCCGTGATGCCGATTTTCTTCGCGTCAACATAGCCGGTTGCCAAAAGAAATTTGGTCGCGTACACCTCATCCTGCAGGTCGCCGCCGCCGAGGTCCTGATAATTCTGCTTTTGAAACGCAGCTCCATAGCCGGTCGATCCGCGCACGTTGGGGGCAATGCAAATGTAGCCTCGAGAAGCAAGCGCGGCAGCAGTGGTATTAAAGCGGTCGACTGTCTGGTCGGTCGGTCCGCCGTGAGGAAGAACCACAGCGGGATTCGAAGCGTCTCTTTTCAAATTGAACGGCATCCATAGAAACGCGCTGATCGTTTCACCATCGAAGCTCTTATAGTGAACGAGTTGCGATGCCGGCAGCGTTGCAGAGTTGAGGCTTGCGATTGCCGAGTGAGAAATTTGCCGGGCGCTCCCGGTCTCGATGTCGTACACCCATAATTCGGTTGGATGGTTTGAGGCATCGTGAGTCAAAAGCAAATGTTCTCCATCGCGGGAGTACGCAGTTGGATTGCCGGAGAATCCCGTAATGCCCTCGGGGAATGCGAGCTTGCGGGGCGGCCCCTGGCGATCGCCAATGTAGCTTTCGGTGCGGCCGTCAGCGTCAATTTCGTAAGTGAAATGCCGGTTATCGGGAGAAAAGTCGCCGCTCGAAGCTTCCCACAACGAGTCGGTGACCCATTGCATTTTGCGAGTGGCGAGGTCGAACAAAGCAACGTTCGATACGCCGCCGCGACTGTTTGAAGACAACAACAGGGCGCGCCCGTCGGGAGACGCAGAACTAACCGAGATCGAAACGTCATCGGTATGCGGGGTGAGCTCTTCCATTTTCCCTGAAGTTACATCGATGCGGTAGACGCTGGAGTCGGAGAGGGAAGTGGATGAGCGCGTTGCATAGATGGTTTTGCCATCGGCGCTCCAAAGGCAATTTGCCCACCAGAATTTCGGCGATTTCTCGTTGGTAAGATTTCGCACCGAGCCATCTGCCAGATTCAGGATCGCTATATCGGTCGAAGCCGAGTGCTTGGGTTTCATTCCCGAGGCAATGAATTTTCCATCCGGCGAAATGTGGAAGTTCAAAAATCGAACGTCGGGCGCCTTGGTAATGTTGACGGGCTCGCCACCATCCGCGGGAACTTTATAAATTTGATAGAGCTCGTTGCCGCCCGCGTCCTGCTGATAGAAAATCCACTTTCCATCTGGAGACCATGCCGCGCCCAACTGGCGGTCGTCGCCCTGCACAAGCTGGATCGGCCATCCTCCGCCCGCTTTCACCTTCCAAAGATTGAGCCGGCCCGTAAAGTTGGTGGTGAATACAATCTGCTTGCCATCCGGCGACCACGCGGGCTCCAGCACAGTCCTGCTGAAGAGCAGGTCCTGGATTGGAACCGGCCCCGCCAGCTTATTTTCAACGGAGCGCACGGATTGAGGATCGGTGATAGGGCGCGGCGGTGCGGTTTGTGCAGCACTGCCGGGCGCAGTGGCTGCAAACATTCCAATCGGCCCCAGCAGCAACAGCAGATGAGGAAAGTGATTCGATTTTCGAGCAGACTCCGGCATTCTCAATGTTTTGCTCCCGTTTGAGCAGGCAGTGTAGAAACTACCTTCCCGTTTTCGTCGAGGAATTGAATCTGGGCAACCCCCGCATCGCCGACGCTGAGAATCAGGCGCGGCTTGCCGTGGCCATCCATCAACGTCACATTGGCGCTCTTATCCGGACTCCGGCCGACGAACACCCTGTTAGTCCCCAGTTCTCCGGCGTCTCTCAACTTCATAACCATGGCCTTGCGCTGGTCGCCTTGCAATCCATCCAGCTTGTGCAGCACCTGGTCAATGGGAACCTGGCCGCGATCCCAGACGCGCAGGCCGGAAGCGCGAACGCCGTTGTTATCTTCGTACACAATCCCCACAGACTGGTCTTGGTTGTATTGATCGAACATCAACTGCCCATCGGCATGATATGCCCCGCTGGAATCAGTCTCGCTCGTATAGGCCAGGCCTCCGTCCTCATCGCCTTTGCCGTTGTAGAACAGCAATCCCGGCGAGCGCCTGCCATTGGGAAACGCCTTGCCGCCGACAATGGCCGGAGGCATCAATTCGCCGTTCGAGATCACCAGGTCGAGTTTGCCGCTCTTCTCGCGCACATTGATCCGGTCCACGTCGACCTGGCCCAGGCGATGTCTCTCGACGACGAGGTAACTGCACGTTGCCAGGCATCCCAATACAACAACCGTGAGGAAGCCCGAGTACAGCCTCAGGTTACGCAATTCCCGCTCCAGCACTGTGTCCATGCGTGTCCTTTCCGCGCCTGACTGCGATTGAATTTCGCAATCGACGAATTCAGCCAATGTAAGAATGCCGCACGAAGATTCTCGCGCGGCGCGTTACTTCGTAGTCGGGGTAATTCTGATCGAGGGGCATTTGGAGTGACGCAGGAATGGTCCGGCACGCGGCTCGGGTCAAGGCATTCATTTTGAAACTTGCCTCAGTCGAGCCGCGTGCCGCGATTTTCCCATGAGTTTGCCAAGCCTGCAATTACGTTAAAAACTATACTTCAACGAGAGCTGAATCACTCTCGGATTGGTGGCCGTCGCAGTGATGTATCCTTGTGTACCTTCTCCGTAGGCAGTGATCGGATCGGCAAATACCGGGTGGTTGAAGACGTTGAAGAAATCTGCCTTGAACAGAATCTGGCTGGCTTCACTGGGATGCTTGATGGGAAACTGCTTGCCCAACGAAACATCGCTCACATCCTCGCCGGGTCCGATGATATCTCCTGTCGGCGCATTTCCAAATGCCGTTGCAACTCCGTCGGCGCCGATCACCGGTGGTGATACAAAGCAGTTCGTATTGAAATAGTTGCCGTTGAGCCGGTGTTCAATCGAGCCCGATTCGGCAATGTGGCAATTGGGCGTGTAGTCCTCAAGATCGTTAGGAATGCCATAGGCATTGTTGGGAGCTGCGTTATACGCCGTGAGCTGGTGACCCGATTGGATGGTTGTTACACCTGCAAGCATCCATCCGCCAAGTGCGATATTTGCCGGCGACGCCGCTTTAACCGGAGAGGGAATTGAATAGACATAACTGAGCACAAAGCGCTGGTCTCGGATAAAGCCATCGGGACCGTAGTGCGAGTGCAGGTTGTTTTGGTCTCCATACACATTGCCGCCGAATCCGCCGCCGGTTACCGCGCCGGGCACATCCGTAAGATCTTTGGCCCAGGTATAGGCGGCAATGAACTGGAGCCCGTGACTGAAGCGCTTTGAAACGCTGGCTTGCAATGAGTTGTACCAGGACTCCCCGTTCGACTTGATCAGCAGCAACCCGCCAGGATTCCAGCCGATGTAGGGAACACGCAGGGGAATGTTGGCAAGGGTATTGTTCGTCTGCCCGTTGATCGGATTGGAGGGGCTGGCGAGCAGTGCCTGATTCACATAATTGGCATCGATCAGCTTTGTCGAACGTGTGCCTCCGTAAGCCAGATCGAAGAGAACATTGCGCGAGAGCTGGGTTTGGATATCGAGGCTGAAGTGTTGCGTGATGGAAGGCTGAAAGTTGTAGTCCAATCCCTGGAAGCTTTGCTCCGTGGCTGGACTGTATTCTGCGGAGGGCCATTGCGGGAAAGTTGGGATGGGCTGCCAGATGGGGTCTTGCAGCGATGCGGGCGCGTTCTGCGAACCCTCTGCCAGCACGACTGCGGAATATGGCGGCGCGGAGACGCCCTGGTATAGCCCGGCGATGCCGCTGCGGCTCCTGTACATGCCATAGCCACCACGCAGCACCAGGTTATTGCTGCCCGGAAGCTGCCAGGCAAACCCTACTCGCGGCTCAACCGCATTCTGGCCGATGCCCTCAATCCCAAGCTTGTTACCGGATGAAGTAACTCCAGGGGGCGGAGTCCCCTGATAATTCGAGGGGACCACATAGCCTTGCAGTGTTCCAGCTGCCGGAGGATTGGTGTTGACCATCGACAAATTGACTTGGGTATTGCGGCCTTCGGCTTCGGTAAAGTCTCCGAGATGTTCGTAGCGCACGCCCAAATTTAAAGTGAAGCGCGTAGTGAGCTTGAAGTCGTCCTGTGCGTACCCGGCGGCATCGAAATAGCGGTAATAGCGGCTCAACTCACCGGGCAGCGCTAGGTCGAGATATTCATTGCTGTAGGGCACGCCGGCTGCGGCGGTGCCGTTATCGTTGGCGTCAAGACCAAGCAAAAAGTCGGCAAACGAGAGGTAATAACCTGCGCCGAAATATTGAAAGTATGGTGAGTTGGATTCGTTGCGCGTGAAGTCTCCGCCAAAGCGCACGGTTTGGCGCCCATGCGTCCAGGCCAGAGAATCCTTCACGATAAAAGTGTTCTGGATAAAGATCGCATTCTGCCCCTCGCCTCCGAGAGACACGTTGGCCACCCCCAGCCCGGGAATGGCGTTGACGAACGATGGAACGGTGGCGCCGATGCTCGACCAGGTGAACTGCTCTCCCTGGGTGTTAGTGGCATAGTTCCGGTTGTAACCCAGGCTCGCCTGGTTCACCAGCGCCGAAGTGAACGAGTAAGTGTCGGCGACTGAAGCATTCTTGAAATTGGATTCATTGGCATAAGGGAATCCGGGTACGGCGGCGCCGGGCAGGTTTGCCGGCTCAATTGTCTGATCGGCCGTGCTGTTGGCCATAAAGTAGCGAAGCTGCAGGCTGTTCTTGGAGCTCAACGCGTAGTCGCCATTGCCCATGTACTGGTCTTCACTGAATGGGCAGGCCTGGCTGAACGAAGCGCTTCCCTCCGAGTCAAAGCTGGGCGCCGACGGGTTGATCGTATTCGGGTTTGGAGTTGGAATCACGTAATTGCCGTTGGGCAGCTTCATCTGCATAACTGCAAGCGCTACGGGGTTGATATTTGAGCCGTCGGGTGCAATGGCCGGTCCAACGCCGCCGAGCAGGTCCTGAATCTCTCCGCGCTGGCCGGCGAACAAAGCGCCGAGTCCGGCAGCGCTGCGGTCGTTGGTCAAAGGCGGCAGCAACGCGGTTCCTGCGCAGCTGCTGTCAAGTCCATTCCTCTGGCGCGTGCCCTGGTAAGACCCGAAGAAGAAGGCTTTGTCGCGCTTGATCGGTCCGCCGAATGTGCCGCCGAATTGGTTCTGCTTGAGGATTGCGCGCGGCTGATCGCCGTTATTCAGAAACCAGGTATTCGCGTTCATGTCGTTATTGCGAACGTATTCAAATACCGAGCCCTGAAAGTGATTCGACCCGGTCTTGGTGAGCACATCCACGTTGGCGCCGCCGTTGCGCCCGTCCGAGGCGTCGTATGGCGTGGTGACTACCTTGAACTCCTCGAGCGTATCCGGATTGGGAATGGGAATTCCGCCTGAGAACTCTCCTTCGGCCAGGTTGTCGTTCACAGGAACGCCGTTCATTTGGTAGTTATTGTCGATTGTGGACGCGCCGTTGCTGGAGATTCCGCTGCCCGCCGAAGCCAGGCTGCTGGACCCGCGGCCTAGGTCTCCGGCGTCGGTAACTTCGGCAGATACGCCGGGATTAAGGCCGATAATCTGCAGGTAATTTCTGGCGGCGAGAGGAAGGTCGTCGATGAATCGTTCGTCGATGACCGCGCCTAACTCGGCGTCTTCAGTATCAAGCTGCGTCGCGGCCGAGCTCACCACCACGCTTTGCGAGACGGCGCCCACCTGGAGCGGCACATTGAGGCTGGTCGTCTCGGTGAGCTTGATGACGATCGACGCAAACACAGAGGTCTTGAATCCCTCTTTGGCTACGGACACGCGGTAGCTTCCCGGCGCCAGCAGCGGAAACTGATAGGAACCGTGCGCGCCCGAGGTCACCGTATTTGCCTGGCTGGTGGCATTGTTGGTCGCGGTCACTTGCGCTCCAGGCACCACGGCGCCAGCCGCGTCAACCACAGTTCCTGTCAGTGCGCCGGTATTGGCTGTTTGTGCGCGGCCCGGCTGGCCGGCAAGCGCCATCAGCGCTGCGGCGGCGGTGAAGATAGCAAAGCATCTTCTCATTGGCTCTCCTCGATGCATAACCTCCGCCCGCCGATTTCTATCCCAACTCCGGGCCTGGCAGCGTTCCAGCTATTTCGAGTGCACTGGAGGCAGCCGGACGTACCAGAACTGGGGCCGGAATCGTGTTCGACTCAATTGTGTCAATAACGGGAAGAAGCGCGCAACAAATGTAGCGATTTGAAAAAAGTTTAGCCCACGGTCTGTTGCTTGTCAACGAGTTTTCGAAATGACTGCCTTTTTACTGCGGGCCGCGCCTTTCAAGCCTTTTGAGCGGCTGCAGCGTGGGCGCAACCGCGATCCAGTAATTGCTGCACGGCGAAGTCTGCAAAGCCGGTTTGATGCTACATTTGCACTGACACATAAACGTGGGACTCAGGAGCATCAGCGAAAAGTTGGTGGGAGGAATGGGAAATAGATGAAACGTTTGATTCACGCAATTGTTCTTGCGACGCTGCTTGGCGGCGTGTGTGCCGCGCAAACCGCGAACGACGGGCAGTACACGAAAGAGATTCGCGAGAACACCACGGAGCCGTTCTTCAGCACGCCTCTGGTGGATCACCTGCCGGCATCTTCCACCGTGCCCACGCCGCGGCAGTTTCTCGGCTACATCGCTGGCGCGCCCGGCCATCTTACTTATTCTGAAAAAATCGACGCCTATTACCGCGCCCTTGCCAAAGCTTCGCCGCGCGTCAAAGTGTTCAGCGCAGGTAAGAGCGAAGAAGGCCGGGAATTTCTTCTGGTCGCGGTCAGCGATGAATCGAACATTGCCGCTATCGATCACTACCGCGAGATTGCATCCAAGTTGGCCGATCCCCGCGGGTTGTCGCAAGAGCAGGCACAAAACCTGGAAAACGAAGGCCTTCCTCTTTACTGGGCCTCCGGTTCCATTCATTCGCCTGAGACCGGTTCTCCTGAGATGCTAATGGAACTGGCATATCGCCTGGCGGTTGAAGATACGCCGTTCATCCGCAACATTCGCAAAAACGCCATCTTTCTTATTACACCCATCGTTGAAGTCGACGGCCACGATCGCATGGTCGACCTGTTTCACTACCACGAGGCATTTCCCGACAAGCCCACTCCCGGCCTGGTCTACTGGGGCCATTATGTTGCGCACGACAACAACCGCGACGGCATCGGAATGGGCCTGGCGCTGACTCAAATGATGATGAAAGAGTTCCTCGCATTTCATCCCACGGTGCTCCACGATCTGCATGAGTCTGTGCCCTATCTCTACATCTCAACAGGAACGGGGCCATATAACGCGTGGCTCGATCCCATGGTGATTGACGAGTGGGACGAGATGGCCACGAATGAATTGGAAAAGTT
>JBEKCW010000227.1:0-8533 GCA_050014675.1 Occallatibacter sp.
CGTAGGTTGGTCACAAGAATCTCCTTCCTTGTGAATCAACCTATCGCAGCCACCGCCGCTCGCGGCTGCACATCGAGGCAGTGTCCGCCGCGCCAGCGGCTTCGTTCTAGTCGGCATCTCGGACGAGTGACCCTTGGCTCAACTGACGACTTCAGTGCAATCATTCAGCGCCGGTCTTCATTTACGGGCGCGGGTCATCAATGCCCCTCAGCTGACGGGAATAGAATTCAGCGTATGAATCCTTCAACTGTTTCTTGCGGCGTGTTTGCCGGTTGCTTTGGCGCTGGTTTTGAGCGCGGGATGACGCAATTGTCGTCGCAATCCAATTCGCTGGGAGCCGGAAAACTGTGAGCGTGAATCGGCGGAGATTCATCGGGATGGTAGGCGCAGGCATCAGCATGCCTGCATGGGCATCGCCGCTTGAGGTTCTGACGTCGGGCACAGAGGGCCAAGCGGGGAGCGAGGTAAATAAGCCGTATGGCTCGGGCCACTTTGGCGAGTGGGTCGTGGACGAATTCGGGCTGCCGGCTTACCGTTACACGTGCAACCAGACTGTCGACCCCGCGGCTGTGACACCCGTGCACACGGAGTGGCGCTCACCCACCGACCATACGCACCAGGTTGGCAACGACCGCCTGGTGGTTGCCGTGTCGAATTACGGCTATGTGCAGGTACGCCAGGACGAAGGTTCGCCCAAGTTTCTCAACGATTATTCTCCCAAGGAGTCGCGTTACGGCGCAGGCATCGGCTTTTTGACCGACGGACAACAGGTGCTGAGCACCTATTATCCCGGCAATGGTGCTTCGTTCGACAGAATTCTGGGCGAGGGTTACATTCGCAAGACGGTCACGAATCCGCACTACGAAGTGGAACACACGATTGTGGCTCCCTACGGCGACGATCCGGTGGTCTTGTCCATGGTGAAAGTGACCAACCGCGGAAGTTCCGCGGCCGATCTGCGCTGGGTTGAATACTGGGGCGCGCAGAACTACCAGTTCTCCTACCGTTCGGGCATGGAGGCCGGCCGCTTGGGCGACAACCCTAAAGGCGCCGCGCTGCGCCGCGCCTTTGCAGCGCGCTTTGTCCACAAATTCTCACACATGCAGAACGGCTCGGGATTGCTGGAGACGCAAAGCTTTCTCGGCCGTACGGCGGAAGAGGAAACTCTGTGGCAGCAGATTGAAGCGGGCATGAAGAATCCCAACGGTCCTTATGGCGGCCATCTGCATGAGGTTGCTCCCGGTGCTGTGTGGGAAGACCTCAATCCTCCCTCCACTTTTCTGGTGTCGCTTGATGCAGCTCCCGACGGCTATTCGACGGATGGGGGCAGTTTCTTCGGCACCGGCGGAGTCGAAAATCCCTCCGGACTCGCCACTCCGCTGGGCAGCGATCTCAGCGCATCAGGCCCGGCCAGCGCATTTCTGCTTGAGCGCAAACTGCACCTCCAGCCCGGAGAGAGCAAGTCGTTGTACTTCCTTTACGGATACGTGCCGGAAGGGTTCGAGGCTGAGGAACTGGTGAAGAAATATTCCGCAGATCCGGCCGGTATTCTGGCTGGCGCCGCTGCCCAATGGAAGAACGAGGGGCTGCACTTCTCGGTTCCTTCAGAGCCGTGGGTTGAGCGCGAGATCAGCTGGCACAACTACTATCTGCGCAGCTCAATTACCTGGGACAGCTTCTTCCGCGAGCACATCATTTCGCAGGGGCACGTGTACCAATACGTTATGGGCTTCCAGGGCGCGGCGCGCGATCCATTGCAGCACACGCTGCCTTTTGTGTTCAGCGATCCCGGCATCGTGAAGGGCATCATCCGCTACACGCTCAAGGAGATTCAGCCCGACGGTTCGATTCCGTACGCCCTGGTGGGTAGCGGCATGCCCATGCCTTCGGCCTTCGATCCCGGCGATCAGGAGATGTGGCTGCTGTGGGCCGCTTCGGAGTATGTGCTGGCCGCGCGCGACCATAACTTTCTTGACGAAAAAATCACACCATACATGGATCGCGAACCTCTGCCTACCGATCCGACGGTGCGCGATCTGCTGGCGCGCGCGTTCACGCATCTTGTGACCGAAATCGGCACCGGCAAGCACGGGCTTATGCGGCTCGCCATGGGGGACTGGAACGACGGAATCGTGGTGGGGAGGGTGCCTGAGAAGTATGACAATGAGGTGCACCAGCAGGCCGAGAGCGTGCTCAACGCCGCCATGGCCAGCTATGTTCTGGATTACTACGGGCGCATGCTCAATTCCGTGGGAGAAAAAGAGGCTGCGGCCGAGGCGCGAGGAAAGGCTGCCGCGCAGCGCGCGGCAGTTCAAGCGGTGTGGACGGGCAAGTGGTTCAGGCGCGCGTGGCTGGGTCCGAATTTGAATTGGATCGGGGACGACCGCATCTGGCTTGAACCGCAGCCGTGGGCCATCATCGGGGGCGTCACCAGTCCCGAACAGCGCGAGACTCTGGTGGCGTCTATCGACCGGGAACTGCGACGCCCGTCCCCAATCGGAGCGCTCATTCTGAACATCGGCGAAGACACGTCGAGCAAGCGGCCAGGCATTCTTGAAAATGGCGGCATATGGGCGAGCATCAACGGCACGCTCATCTGGGCCCTGGCCCTAGCCGGTGGGTCCTCCGCCTGGGACGAGTGGAAGAAAAACTCCCTAGCCATGCACGCTGAAGCTTATCCGGAGATCTGGTACGGCATCTGGAGCGGCCCCGACTACTACAATTCGGTGCTGTCGAAGCATCCGGGCCAGACCATGTTCGGCGACCCGCCGGTGAACGGCAAGCCCTCGCCAACCGATTGGGGCGTCAACTGGACCGACTTTCCCGTAATGAACATGCACCCTCACGCCTGGCCGCTTTACAGTGCAGCCAAGCTGCTGGGCGTCGACTTTCACGAAGACGGCGTGAATTTTGCCCCCGCGCTGCCTTTGCGCGAGTACAAATTCTCGTCGCCGTTGGTTGGCTTCAGCAAGTCGCCGGAGGGCTTCGCAGGCTGGTATGCGCCACAAGCAAGCGGGAACTGGACGATTGAGATCCGATTGCCGGAGGCCGAGTTGGCCATGCTGAAGCAGGTCAAAGTGAATGGAGTGATTGAGCCGCTGGCTCGAGGCGCAAAGACAATCAGGTTCAGTGGCGAGGGAGGCCACGAGAATGCCCTTCACTGGGAAGTCAGCTAGTACGGAGAACATCTAACCGCGCCAGTAATCGGAAATCTGAGCTGGCTGTCTTAAGCCAGCCCAGGTTCCGAATGAAATCGCAGCATGGAGACATTCCAATCTCCGCGGCATCATTAGAATTGGAAAGTTTGCTGGGGCAAGCGCCATTGGCGTGGGGGGCGAACTGGTTCCACATGAATCGCACGTCAACAGGCAAGGGGAGCGGATTCACGAACTGGCGCGCAGGTTCCTGAATATGGTGAAAGAAGCCAGGGCTCAATTGGCGGAGGAATAGGCCTAGACCCGATACAGTTTCTGGGTGGATCTGTGCGGTTTCTGCGTGGGATCTGTACGGTTTCTGTGTGGAATCTGTGCGGAAATTTTGCTCCAAACTATTGATTCTATTGAGACGAGTCGCGGCTGCACAGTTTCTGCCTGCTTTTTGAGGAAACGGATTGTTTTTGGAATCGCTGGTCAGGGACTGGCTTATGCGGCGGGCGACGCTGGTGACTGAGAGGTTGGCGCTGTCCATGATCTCTAACCGAATCCTTTCCTATCTGATCCTGTCTAGTATTGTGCGGCAAAGGCGGGTATTGGCCTGCAGAAACTATAGGGCGCTAAGCGCTTTATATTCATTTACATCCACTGGAGTAAGTTGCGTGGTCCTTGACAAGTCAAAGAGTGGGCCTGGCTGCGATCCGCACGTGGGAGTGCAACGAGGTTAAACGTCAGAGCCGGTGGCCTAGAGATAAATGCGGGCTAGTGCCAATGCTGTTCACTTAAGAAACCTGAATGCCAGCAAGTATTTGCCAATCCCACCCTCGCCGCAAGAACAAAGACGCGGCGAGGGTGGGGCACCCATTTTGAGCTATGCACATGCTTAAGTGAAGGATATTGGGGCTAGTGCGTGACCGCGCGGACGGCCACGATTGACGCGTCGCCGGGGACCCCATTCTCGACCGTGGTGGTGAGCAGAACCTGAAAGTAGGGCGGAATGGTTTTGTGATCGGGCGACAATGCGGCGAGGGCGTTGCGCAGCTGGGCCATTTGTTCGGGACTGAAGAGGAATTCGATGGCGGCCTGCGAGCCCTGGGTGTAAATGCCATAGATGAGCAGAACCCGGTTCTCCTTTTTCTCGTTAGGGAGCATGAGAACCAGTGCGTAGTCGCGGGTGAGCTGGTTGGTGACGGGGTCGAACTCCGGCTTGTAGAGCGGCTCTTCGCCGGGCTGTGGGCTGCGATTGATGATTACGCCGTCCTGGAAGTGAAATCCCTCCACATTCAGAAAGACCCTGCCGCTCCACGACTGATTGCCGCCGAGCA
Source organism: Occallatibacter sp. (assembly GCA_050014675.1). Lineage (GTDB taxonomy): Bacteria > Acidobacteriota > Terriglobia > Terriglobales > Acidobacteriaceae > Telmatobacter. The sequence goes on from JBEKCW010000227.1 coordinate 4,478, forward strand.
GAATCGTGTTGTTGTTCTTGATCTGCTCAAAGTCGACCAGCCGCGATTGGCTGACCTGGCAGGAATCTCCGGCGCGGAAAAACATCTCGCACAAATCCACGAGGCCGATGGTCTCGCCTACCGACGTGAAGTCGGTGACCGATGGAACGAAGATGAAGCGCTTGAGCTCGCGAAAGTGAATGGTGTCGCGAAACTCAGGCAGGCTGGCCTTGGGAATTTCGTGGCCGGCGGCAATGGTCTGCTGGCTGTCGCCACCGTGGGCCGCGCGCAGAATCGGATGGTTAGGGATGACAATGAGCGGGGCGGCGGCGGGGGGCAGGAACGGATGCCAGAACCAGTCGAGACTCGGGGGCAGTGCGGCGGCTGCGTGCTGAGCCGGCGCTGGGCCGGTCGTGGGGCCGCGGCGTGCGAGTTGAATGCTGAGGGCCAGGCACAGTGCCGCGAGTATTACGGTAAGCGCGACAAGAGCCCGATTCGATCGTTGCGGAGCGGGCGCAGCTTCAGAGACGGCTGCCGGCACTGCGGCCACAGCGCCGTTTTCCGGATCGCTTTCCGGACCGTTTTCCGTGTCGTTTTCCGGTTCGAGTCGCGTGAAGACCGGCACGTAGTGTCCGGCAGGCAGCTCCATCCGGATGAGGCTGCCGCGCCCTTCCTCTTCGTAATACTTTTTCAGCAGGCGGCGAATCTCGTGCGCCTGAACGCGCACGATGGGGTCCTTTTGCTGGTCGAAGTCGGCGCCCCGGTCGTAGACCTCAGTGCCGATGAGGTACTCGTTAAGCTTTTCGCTGTTGCCCTGGAAGGATTGCTCGGAGATGAACTCGAGAAACCGGATCTTTTTGGGCGAACTCGAAAACAGCTTGCTTTGTACAACTCGGCGAAGTTCCTCGCGCTTTTCGTAGGTGGAGAAACCATTGGCCGGGTTGGTGCGTTGTGCCACTTCGGGTCCCCGAGCAGGGAAGCGCAAAAGCAAGACGGATGAAGCACTTCTCTTAATCGAGTTTCACCGTAATTTGCAGTTGCATAGCGTGTCAAGGATTGTCCCATTGCGGGCGGTGTGTTTGGCGATTGGCACACTAACGGTTATTTCCGCGGTTAATCGCAGTTATTTGCGCGGTTCAGCCCGCTCCACGCGGAGCCGGATGGCAAGGTAAGACGCGAACATCCTGGCCACTTTCGATTCGGATACCTGGGTATATCTGCAATCAAATATTTTATTTTCATGCATTTAGATTCAAGCACCATGCATTGGGAGATGGTGCGGCGTCTGACGAACAAGGGTTAGCAAGAAGGGCCCGGCTTTGGCCTGGCGAAAAAGCCGCTAAATAGACCGGAGTCTAAGGGGTGCGCGTGGAAACGGGCCGTCGGAACCTGAGATGGCCCGTTTTGAATCGAAAGCGGCAAGTTGGCGACTGCTTCGCGGGGATGGCAAGCAGGCAAGTTGGCGCAAGGCAAGTTCTCACGCAGGGTTTTAACGGGTTGAAGGACAATCGGTTGGGCTTCCCGCGCTCTGAGGGAGTTTCCCGGTCCCGCTGCTGAGGCGGTTAACGTGGCGCATAACCTCGATTACCTTGGTGATCGTACTAACAAGCGCCTACAACGGTTGACAGTTTCAAGGAAACGTTTCCCTTTGCGTTCCGCCTGACCTGCTTTTACAGGCAGCCGAGCGGGAACGCGAACGACAGGGTGATTTTTTGCTGTGGGGGGATCTCACCCTAGCCGCAAAAACAAAGACGCGGCGAGGATGGGGCACCCACATTCACGATATTAGGGAAAAAGCCGTGCAACGCTCGGGGAATCAGGGGACAGGGAAGGTGGCGCCGGCGGTGGCGAACTCGCTCAAATGCCTGGCGATACTTCTTATTGGTTTGGGGATGAGCCGGGCCCAGACTCGGGGGCAGGAACTGGTTGTAACCCGACAGCTCGACCGCCCGGTATTGACCACGCAATCGCACGGGGCCGAGGGCAACAAATACGGGTTCGAAGGCGGAAGGGTGATCAAGCAGGATGGGGTCTATCACCTGTTCACGTCAGAGATGGTTGGCGATCCTCATTGGGTGCGGATGAAGCTGGGGCACTGGACAAGCCGCGACGGCGCGCACTGGACGCGAATTGGCACACTGCGCGAGTCGAGCGGCGATTTTACCGGCAAGGATCAGCGAGCGGCGCTTTGGTCGCCGATGCCGGTATTCGACGGAGACGAGAACCGCTGGGACCTGTTTTACGTGGCGTACCAGGCATCGCCCGATACGCCCAAACAATGGTTGACCAATCATGAGGGACGCATCTGGCGAGCAGTTTCAGAAACGCCGGGGCGCGCGGGAATCGGAGGGCCATACAAAGACGTGGGCATCGTGCTCGAGCGCGGCAAAGACTCAGACCGGTGGGAAGGCTTGCAGGGAACCGACTCGTTCTTTCCGTACAAGGTCGGCGCCGGTTGGTACGCCCTTTATGGCAGTGCGAGAACCGAAAGTCTGCCCATCACGCTTTGGCAGGTGGGGCTGGCCCAGGCTCCTCGAATTGGCGGTCCATGGAAGCGCTGCACAAAGTTGAACCCGCTGGCGGTGGAACCCACGTTTATTGAGAATCCCATAGTTTCGCGCCTGGCCGATGGCAGCTATATCGCCGTTTACGACAATCACAAGCCGCACTCGATCGGGTACACGTTTTCAGGCGACGGCATCCACTGGTCGCCGGGACTACAGTTGACGGTGCAGACGGGCAGCGGCATCTGGGCCACGGAAGTGAGAACGCCGCTGGGCCTGATCGATGAAGGCAACGGAGAATTTACGCTTTTCTATTCTGCCAATGAACGCGTCGACGGCCTGCATGCCGACGCCAATGGAATTGTGCTGACGCCGGGAGCCGTGGGAATGGTGGATGTACGGCTCAAAAACAAGAGCAGCCAACCAGAGACTGCCGTCCGGCAATGACTGAATCGGGAAGGACTCAGGAAAAGGCACGTGCTTTTCTTGAACGATTTACCACATTGAGAGTTAGACATGGGGGAGGCTCTATGAAATTAACAGTGCAAACAGGACTCGCAGTCCTTCTGGCGGCATTTATGGCCGCGTTCTTATGCCAGCGCGTCTCGGCTCAGGCAACAACAGGTTCCGTCTCCGGCCACGTGGTTGACCCTGCCGGCAAAGTTGTACAAGGCGCACAGGTCGCGGTCCGCGATGTGGACACCGGCATCGAGGCCACAGTGGCGACCGATCAGTCAGGGGATTTTGAGCTGACAGCGCTGCCGCCGGGCCACTACACGATCGACGTAGGGGCGGCTGGATTTGCCACTTCGACCGTTCCGGCATTTGAACTCAACATCGACCAGAAGGCGCGCTTCGATATTTCGATGAAAGTCGGCGCTGTCTCGTCGAGCGTAGAAGTGTCCGACTCGGCCCCCATTCTGCAGACGCAGGGCGCTGAAACCGGCCAGGTGATTGACGGCCGTGAACTCACGGATCTGCCGCTGGAAGGCCGTAACTTCACGAGCCTGATGCTTCTGGTGCCGGGCGTGGGAACGGGCGGAGGCGGCAACAATCTAAACATTTCGGTCGATGGACAGCGCGAATTCTCGAACTCCGTTGAAATCAACGGCACCGAAGTGACCGGCAACCGCAACAACGATACAAATATGGTTCCCAGCCCGGACGCGCTTCAGGAGTTCAAAATGGTCACCTCGACCTACGCGCCGGAGTTTGGACGCGCGTCCGGCGGCTCGGTCCTGATCCAGACCAAATCCGGCACGAACGACTTCCACGGGAGCGCCTATTTCTTCTATCGCCCCACGGCCACGGCGGCAAACCCCGCGGTTTCGCCTGGGGGCACCATCCCCACGCTCGAGCAGAAAATCTATGGCGCGACCATCGGCGGTCCGCTGTTGAAGAACAAGGCATTCATCTTCCTGGCATTTGAGGGGAACCGGCTGGCCCAAACTTATTCATATTTTGCGAACACGCCGCCCCTCAATCAGGTCAGCTTTGATGCTGCGGGCGATGCAGATCTCTCCCAGTTGACCGACCCTTATGACGGCTCAATGATTCCAATCTTCGATCCCTT
>JBEKCW010000228.1:0-8501 GCA_050014675.1 Occallatibacter sp.
TTGTCTTGCGGCCCGAACATGTTTCGGCCGTTTGCGCCCTGCCGTCGCACCACAAGGATCCTTTTGACCGCATTCTCATCGCCCAGGCGATCATAGAAGACCTTCCACTCATAACTGTCGATGGTGAGATGGCAAGCTACACCAGCGCGGGACTCAGGAATTTTTTTTAACTTTCATGGGCCGTACCGCCGGTCTCCTGACCACTGTCCTCTGACCACTCTTCTGTTACCCTCATTCCCATGCAACCAGCGGAGCCCGCGCCAGCCGACGCCGCTATCCCTCCCGCCGCGCGAGAGCGCTCGTGGCTCTTCAGCCTCCTCATTGCGCCCGACGCGGTTATAGCCATTGGCCTCGTCGATGGCGGCCTCAGCTACCTTCTGCGCGACGAAGGAGTGAACCCGGCCCGCGCGGCCAGCATTGTGGCCCTGCTCTCTCTGCCCCACGCCATCTACTTCCTCTGGGGCCCGGTCACCGATTTCTTTATCCGCCGCCGCACCTGGCTCCTGCTTGCAGCCACGCTCGCGGCCCTTACATTACTCCTCGCATTTCACGAGCCGCGACTCTCATCCACCCGCGGCATCGCGCTGCTCTTTATCGCCGCCTGTATCGGAGTAGTGGTTCCAGCCGCCTGTGGCGGAATGATGGGCGATCTGCGCAGCGAAGTCAGCCGCCGCCGCGCCGGCTCGTTTTATCAAGTGGGCTCGCTCACCTTCGGCGCAGTCGCAACCTTCCTGCTTGTCTCCTACTCGGGCCGTTTCAGCCTTTTCGCATTAGGCGCCATGATTGCCGCGCTGGTTGCGCTTCCCGCGCTCGCAGCATTCGCCACGCCCGCACAATCCGTGCTCAGCGAGCCCGCCCGCGAAACAGCCCATCGCATCTGGCGCGAATTCAAATCCACTTTTCTGCGATGGGAAGCCGTCCCTACACGCTGCTCATCACCTTCCCCATGTGCAGCGGCGGCATGCTGGGCCTGTTGCCCGAGCTGGCCCGCGACTACGGCGTAAGCGGTTCGGCAGTCGCCTGGATCAACGGTGTAGCCGGAGCGCTGCTCACTACCCTGGGCGCGCTCGCCGTCTCGCTTATTCCGGTGCGCGTGCGTGCCTCGGTTGCCTATCTGCTCGCCGGGCTGGCCAATGCTGCCGCGCTCGCCGTCCTCGCCATTGGCCCACTGCGCCCCATGGTCTATTACATAAGCACCGTGCTCTTTCTCTTCACCATCGGCGCATGCTACGCGCTCTTCACCGGCGTTGCGCTCGAGTTCCTCGGCACCTCAGGCAAAAGCGGCAGCTCGCGCTACTCCATCATCAATTCAATCGGCAATCTTCCAGTGGCCTATATGGCCTGGGTCGATGGCCGCGGCTACGCGCACTGGGGACCCCGCGCCATGCCCGCCACCGACGCCCTAATAAGCACCGCCGCGGCCACAATTCTGCTCGCCTACTTTTTCATCATTCGCCGCAAGCCAGCCACGGCACTGACCACTGTCCACTGACCCCTGTCCCTCAATCCGCCGCCTGACTCCCGCCCCGGCTCGTCTTCCCCGACTCCGTCTGTTCCCTCCACCCCGGCAGCCGAAGGTCCCCGGTAATCAGCCGCGCCCCCCGCCGCACGGTAATGTAAGTCCACATCCAGGTCCAGAACACAAAAATCCGATTCCTGAACCCGATCAGGAAAAAGATATGCACCACAATCCACGTGAGCCACGCCGGCAGCCCGCTCAAATGCGCCTTGAAAGGCCACTCCACCTTGGCCACCGCGGCCATGCGCCCGATGGTGGACATATCGCCCTTGTCGAAATAATGGAACGCCGGCCTCGGCCTACCCACCAAATCGGCAGCGATAATCTTCGCAACATGGTCGCCCATCTGCATGGCCGGCTGCGCCACTCCCGGAATCTGCTTCCCGTTTTCCTCAAGGTGCGCCAGGTCGCCCAGCACAAACACCTCGGGCAGTCCCGGCGGATTCAGCCTGTCGTCCACAATCACGCAGCCGCGCTTATCCACCGGCGCGCCCAGCAGCTTGCCCAGCCCCGATGCCTGCACGCCCGCGGCCCACAGCGTCACCGCCGAGTCGAACCGCTCGCCGTTGGCCTCAACCCATCCCGGCCCCACGCCTGTCACAGAAGTCTTGGTGTGCACCTCAACGCCCAGCCTCTTCAGCTCTTCCTCCGCCTTCGCCGAAAGGTCCGCCGGATACGTTGCCAGCAGCCGATCGCCGCCATCCATCAGCAGCACCCGGCTCTGGCGCGGATCGATGTGCCTGAAGTCGTGCTTCATGTAGAGCTGCGCAATATCGCTGATAGCCCCCGCCAGTTCCACGCCCGTAGGCCCGCCGCCAATCACCACAAAATTCAGCGGCGGATGCCACCCATGCTCCACCATCTGCCGCTCGGCCAGCTCAAATGCCAGCAGCACCCGCCGCCTGATCTCGATTGCATCCTCAACCGTCTTCAGTCCCGGCGCAAGCTGCTCCCAATCGTCATGCCCAAAGTAGCTGTGGCTCGCCCCCGTGGCCAGCGCCAGGTAGTCGTAGTCCACTCGCGCGCCCGAGCCCAGCGTCAGTTTCCGCGCCGTCACGTCAATCGCCACTACCTCGTCCATCAGCACTTCTGTGTTCTGCTGGCCGCTCAAAATCGAACGGATAGGTTGCGCAATATCGGCCGGCGAAAGCACCGCCAGCGCCACCTGGTAAAGCAGCGGCTGAAACAGGTGATGGTTGCGCCGGTCGATCACCGTCACGCTCACATTCATGTCGTCGAGCGCCCGCGCCGCGTGGATCCCCGCAAACCCTCCCCCGACAATCACCACCCGCGGCCGGGCAACCGCCGCGCCCCGTTTAGCCATCTCCGCTCGCCTCTGCGCCGTAAGTTCGCCCACGTCAGTTGACCTCGCTACATATGCAGATGCGGAACGCGGCCATTTGGTGACGGAAAGAGGGCGGAAGCCAGTAGCCAGCAGCCAATAGGGAAGCTTCTGCAGCTCGCGCGTTCGGTGCGCGGACGCAGGCAGCATCAACCTGCAACAGTGCCCAAAAGCGCTGAAACCGAGCTGCTGCCCTACTGGCTTCTGGCTACTGGCTATTGGCTACTCACTGTTACCATCCACCTATGCTTGCAGGCGTCTCCTGGACCTGGTGGGTCGGCTTCCACGCAGCCGTAGCTTTGCTGCTCGTGGCCGACTCGTTCATGCCCGGCCATCGCCGCCAGGACCGCTATTCATCAGCTTCCGCGTGGCTCGGCGCGGGCGCATTCGTCCTGGTCGCCGCAGCCTTCGCTCTCTGGATCGCATTCGCCCACGGCCGTCAGCCGGCCCTCGAGTTCGTCGCCGGCTACACCATTGAGGCCTCGCTCTCGGTCGACAATCTCTTCGTCTTCCTGCTGCTTTTTCAGGGTTTTGAGATCAGCCGCCAGCGCCAGCACACCGCCCTCGCCTGGGGAGTCTGGGGCGCAATCGTGCTTCGCGGCCTCTTTATCGGCCTCGGGGTCACGCTTCTGCGCCGCTACGTCTGGATCACCTGGATCTTCGGCGCATTCCTGCTTTACGCGGCTATCAAACTGCTGCGCGGCGGCTCAGCCCGCGCCGTGATTCCCGGGTGGATTCGCCGCCTCCAGCCCGCCCGCGGCTCGCTGCTCCCGGTCATCATTGCCGTCGAATTCACTGACCTTCTCTTCGCCACCGACTCCATCCCCGCCGTCCTCGCCGTCACCCACAACCCCTTCATCGCCTACACCTCGAACATCGCCGCCGTCCTCGGCCTGCGCTCCCTCTACTTCGCCCTCGCCGACATGCTCGACCGCTTCCGCTACCTGCACTACGGCCTCGGCACCCTGCTCGCCTTCGTAGCGCTAAAAATGCTCCTCGCCCGCTGGATCGAAATCCCCATCGTCGCCTCGCTCGTGGTGATTGGCGTAATTCTGGCCGCATGCGCAGCAGCGGGAGCAGTGCAGGCAACAGGGAGCAGGGAATAGAGATAAGAGATCAGAGAACAGAGACCAGAGAACAGAGACCAGAGAACAGAGACCAGAGAACAGAGACCAGAGAACAGAGACCAGAGACCAAGACCTCGTCGCCCCATCCTCCCGCAGGCAAATTCTCCGTCCATCAGCGTCGAACCAGTGATCAGGCTCGCCGCGCCCGCCTGGCTTGTTCAACTGTTCAACTGCGCAACTGTTTTTTCTGTTCCCTGATCCCTGTTCCCTGTTTTTTCATTTGACCAATCCATTCCCGCAGCCCATAATTTCGCCATATATCCAGAGGGCGCATCGCAAAAACTCATGCTCAGCCCCGACTCTCTCAGGATGAGTAACTCCATCCCCACCGGGCCAACCAATGGTGAAGAAAATGACTGTAAATGAACGGTTTAGCACTATGATCCTGGCGGCATTCTGCGCCGCCCTGCCGGTGCTTGCCCAAACCCAGACCGTCAGAACCCCGGCCCCGCGCCCCCACCAGCCCTACACCGCCGAATTCAACACTACCCGCGTTCAGACCCTGGCCAACGGAACCACCATCACCACCGAAACCAAAGAACTGATAGCCCGCGACCAGCAGCTGCGCCGCTTGTCTTCCATTACCAATTCGCCCGCTGGCGACCGGCCGGCCATCACCACCGTTCACATCTCTGACCCCGCCGCCGGCGTCGAAATCAATTGGAACTCCTCCAGCAAAGTGGCTCACGAAGTACGGCGGCCCGTGGGTGCCGATCGCCACGGCTGCTGGGCCACCCCCGACGGTCGTTACCGGGCCAATTACAGCGGCAACAATGCCAATATGGGCGGCACCATGCTGCAGCCTCCTCCTACGCCCCCTGACGCCTCCGCGCCGGTTAATTCACCTCTGGCTTCCACTGATTCCGCTCCCCGCGTCGTCTCCTCCGGCAACGGTCCCGGTTCAACATTTCCGCTGCCCCGAACGGCTTCGCCCGTAGATTCCACCCTGATTCCGGGCCCAAATTCAGATCAGCGCGATATCGCTCATGAAGACCTGGGCGCAGACAACATCATGGGCGTCGAGGTTCGCGGATCGCGCACTACCATTACCACGCCCGCCGGCGCTCAGGGCAACGACGAGCCCCTGGTCAGCACCACCGAAGAGTGGATGGCGCCCAGCCTCGGCCTCACTCTGCGCTCCATCTCCGACGACCCGCGCATAGGCAAGTCCGATCGCGAAGTAGTCTCGCTCGAACTAAGCGACCCCGACCTCGCGCTCTTCCAGCCCCCCGCCGGCTACCAGCTTGACGCAGAAGTCATGCAGCCGGTGCCCTGCGCGCAGTAATTGACGGAAGGAGCAGAGGCCTTCAGGCCTCTGAATAAGCCTCCTCCTCATCGCGGCCTTCAGGCCCGGACCTCTTCAAAATCCAGCGCCAAAATGGGTGCCCCGGGTCCCTCGCATTTGGGGACCCGGGAAAACACACCCGCATCGCGCGCATCACCTTCGCAGCCACTGCCTGCCATAGTTTGGTCTGGGCCATCTACCGTTGCCGATGCTACTATCCCTCTGCGGGTGAATGCGCAAATAGTCTTTCCGGCTTCCCGAAACCCGACTTCAGATTTCTGTTTTCGATAGGAGTAGAACAGTGAAGAATTCCTCCAATGCATTTAGGAGCTTGCTTACCGCAGTTGCATTCGCAGCTTGCGTATTGACCGCCAACGGCCTGCATGCACAGAAAGACGCTAAAGGCTGCACCGATTCCCCCTATATCAGCCGCTTTCCCGGAACCTTCATCAGTATGTGCGACGCCAAAGACGACGATTCATTCAGCTTCATCATAGGAGCGGGAAAACCGTATAAAACGATTGAAGGCAAAAAGTTTCATGTCATTTACACCATGGCCCCTACCGCTTCGAACGTGCAGGTTGCGCAACCTGAACACTGCCTTGCGCCAGGCCAACTGGACCAACGACTACATGAGCGACGCCACCACCCTCAGCACCTGGCACAAGAATGACGCCTGGATGAGCATTACTATCGGTGGAGGCTACATCCATATCACGTCCATCACCTTGACCAACCTCACCCAGGATGTGACCGCAACAGCCGCCGACCTCTCAAGAGGCATCGACGCCAGTGGTCACGCGGTCGTTCCCGGCATTCTGTTTGATACAGGCAAGGCCGATGTGAAGGATGAATCGAAGCCTGCCCTCGATGAAGTCGCCAAGCTGTTGAACGACAGTCCGGCACTGAAGCTCTGGATCGTCGGCCACACTGACAACGTGGGCGGCGTGGCCTCAAATCTTGACCTGTCAAAGCGCCGCGCAGCCGCAGTAATTGCCATCCTGGTTTCGAGTTATCACATTGCTCCCGCGCGACTCGACCCCTTCGGCAACGGCCCCTATGCCCCTGTAGCCTCCAACGACCAGGAAGAAGGCCGCACCCAGAACCGGCGCGTTGAAATCGTCAAGCAATAAAGCGCGAAACGGAGCCGGCCCAGTTTCTTCCTGAACAGGTGAGCTCCGCTTGAGCGCGAAAGCGATCGGAGGTAGCAGTGGCCTCAAGGCCCCGAATCGGAAAACTCGCCCTCTTCCCGAAGGGAAGATACGAATTTAGCCCAGGCTGGACCCTGAGCGAAGTCGAAGGGGGAAGCCTGGGAAAGCGTCCACAACTAGATCTCGCGCCCCGTAGAGCCGCGCCGAATCCGCTCATGCAAATCAGCCGAGTTGCGGCCCCTGGCGCTGCGTATCTATTCACTCTGCGCGACTGTTCGCCCAGTCAACAATCTTCCGAATGTATTCCACCTTCTCCGGTGCAATTCCATTGAGCTGTTCCAGGGTCAGCAGCCCGTTGAAAATCAGGCTTGCAAACACCTCAGGCAATACGGAGCAGCGGTAGTCGAAAGTGCTGTCAATCTTGCGCCGGCGCTTGCCAAGCCACTCTTCCAATTCCCACAGCTCAGAGGCTTCACTAATGCGTGCAGCACGCTCCTTCGCTTCGTTAATTGCGGAGTCCAACTCTTTGCGTAGAGCCAGGTCAAACGCTCTGCGAGCGGCATTTTTCTCCGTCCCAGACCACGTCCATTCGCGCATCTGTTTTGCAGCCAAATTCTGTGTGCCCGCCATTCTTCTGCCCCTCCTGCGGGAATTTTACCCCGGCTGCTGTCGCGGGAGAATCCACCCTGCCCGCTCACCCCGCCAAACCCCATCGGATCGAACATTCCCCGCCCAAGCTCCTCATGAGCGCGAAGGAACCGGAAGGAGCAGAGGCCTTCAGGCCTCTGAAAAGTGTGCAGCATGATCGCGCCTTTAGGCGCGGGCCTCTTCAAGCCCAACCACGAAAATGGGTGCCCCAGGTCTCGAATTTGAGACCTGGGATAGCACGAATCCAAGTAGGCCGCGTTTTGAAATAGCGCGGATTCACAGCTTGCTGAAAAACTCAATCGGAGGGGGTCTCGTAACAGGGCACGAGTTTACTCGTGCCGATAAGCCTCTTTAAATGAGTGTGCGGCTTTAGCCCCTGCCATGTTCGCGGCGTCCGTTTTGCTCGCTTTTCGCCCTTTTTCAGCAAGATGTTCAGCCATACCGATCGCCGTCACCACAAATCTCGCACCTGCAACTGCCGATCATCCCATCAGTACAATCTGAAGTTCACTTGAACCGTGATCATCACCGGCACGGCAGTCTTGCCGTCTTTCATGGCCGGCTTGAATCGGAACTTCTTTACTGCCTTCAGCGCCTCCTCATCCAATCCCATGCCCAAAGGCACAACAACCCGCGCGTTTTGTGGCATGCCATTTACATCCACAACGATCGAAACCATACAAACGCCCTGGAACTTGGCCTGCTGCGCCTCGTAAGTGTATTGCGGGTCAACCTGATGAATAAGTACTGGAGCACTCACGCCGTTGCCTATTCTAGATAGGCCTGGCGGCGCATCCCTGTATTCGTTTTGCATCAACCTGGCCCAAGCCGCTGTCCCCGGCGCCGGCGGAAACTCGATGAGAGCATTTTTCGGAACCTCTATCAATTCGAACGATTGTTCAGGCGAGGACCGCAGCTGCACATAGTTCTGCTTATGGCCGCTTTCGTCCACCTTCTCCATGCGGCAAGCCTGCAGCGTGATGTCGTCGACCACTGCCACGATAGAAACGCCGCCATCAACTGTGCCCGGCTTGAATTTGTCCAGATCCACAACGTGCCGCGCCATAGCATCAAGATCGTTGCCAAGTGACTTCAGAAACTTGATCACTCGTGGAGTCCCTGTTCGATCCACGGCAATCAAAATCTGTTCCGCCCCATCGAGCTTCTTGCAGTGGTCAATATCATCAAACTTGCCATTGATCGAAAGCAGCTCAGGCGCAATAACTCCCGGCCCTTTGTAATGGATCGTCAAATCGGCGTCGGGAAAGGTAGTCGCGCCGGCAGGCGCAGCCGGAGCGGCCTGCTGCGACTGCGCGGGTGCAATGACCGCGGCCGCCACAAGTAAAGCGCCAAAAACACTCTCCCTGGCCAACGAACTTTACCCCCTTATACCGACGAGACTCAGAAAGCGATTTCAATCTTGATCTGT
>JBEKCW010000229.1:0-8493 GCA_050014675.1 Occallatibacter sp.
GTCGTCTTCGAGTACTCGTCATACTCCGCCCCGAACGCGCCCCTCAATGCCTTCTCCTCCACATGAATGCGGTAGAGCACAGCCGCCGTCGGCAGCCCAATCATCACCGCCATCGAACCCCAGTTGTGACTCCAGATTCCGACGGAAACAAAAATGATCTCCAGCCCCAGGTACGAAGGGTGCCGCACCAAGCGGTAGAGCCCGCCACGTTGCAACGCCTGCGTCGAGCGAATCGCCACATTCGCGCTGAACGCCTTGCCCAGCGTCACAATTGCGACGATGCGCACCACGAGTCCCAGCACCATCAGTACCACCGACGCAATGCGCAGCGGGTAATGGCTGAACGGCATCTCCAGCCCCGGCGCCTCCGCCCATCCGGCCGCATAAAACGAAAACACGATCACGGCCCAGATCAGCAACTGCGTGCCGCGATCGTGCACCGTTCCCTGGCTCCGCCGGGTCCGCGTTGCAATTGCAATCACCACCTCAAGTCCCATCCATCCCCAAAGCAGGAACTCCCACAACTTTCCCAGCGTCATCGGTATCGGCCTCCAACGGTTTCCCCGCAGTATACGCGCGCGGCAATTCGCCCGTTCCGCGCACAACGCAGTTATGAAATACTGAGCCTGCCCCGTCGCTTCGGCGGCAATTCCCCTTATGCCCAGCGCACCTAATCCCGAATTCCTGCGCCGCGCCATCGCCCTCGCCACCGCGAATGTGCTCTCCGGCGCCGGCGGTCCCTTCGCCGCGCTCATTGTGCGCAATGGCAAAATCGTCGGCGAGGGCGTCAACACCGTCACCGTCGACAACGACCCCACAGCTCACGGCGAAGTCAACGCCATCCGCGCCGCCGCCAAAGCCCTCGGCACCTTCATCCTCTCTGGCTGCGAGCTCTACACCAGTTGCGAGCCCTGCCCCATGTGCCTCTCCTCTGCCTACTGGGCCAGGCTCGACGCAGTCTACTACGGCGCATCCGCCGCCGATGCCGCCCGCGCTGGCTTTGACGACGCCTTTCTCTACGACGAGATCCGCAAAACTGCCGCCGAGCGCCAACTCCCTTCAACCCAATTACTTGGCGATGAAGCTTGGGCCAGTTTTCAAGCCTGGCTAGACTCCCCCGACAAGATCGAATACTGACGCGCGGGCCACGGGTTGGTTTTGCACCGCTTCCCATTTCGCCACCTTCCCTTGCTCCCTCGCTCCCGCGCTCCCTGCTCTTTCTCCCCCCACCCGCTACAATAAAACGAAGCGCCCGTCAGCCAGCGGTTTCTTTTCGCTGTATCTGCGGGCGCATCATACCATTATGCTGGCTCAAAACTTAACTGAAGCGCTCACGTTCGACGACGTGCTGCTGGTGCCCGCCTACAGCGAGGTTGTGCCGGCGCAGGTCAGCACGCAGACCCAGCTCACCCGCGATATCACTCTCAATACGCCCCTCATCTCCTCGGCCATGGACACCGTCACCGAGTCGAGAATGGCCATTGCCATGGCGCAATTGGGCGGCATTGGCATCGTGCACCGCAATCTCTCCATGGTCGACCAGGCCGGCGAAATCGACAAAGTAAAGCGCTCTGAAAGCGGCATGATTGTCGATCCCGTAACCATCGGCCCTGACCAGTTGATCTCCGACGCGCTCGACGTGATGCGCCGCTACAAAATCTCCGGCGTGCCCGTCACGCAGGGCAAGCGGCTGGTCGGCATTCTCACCAATCGCGACCTTCGCTTCGAAACCCGCACCGATATTCCCATCGGCGACGTGATGACCAAAGAGAACCTCATCACCGTTCCCGTTGGAACTACGCTTGAAGAAGCCGAGCAGATTCTGCACCAGCATCGCGTTGAAAAGCTCCTCGTCGTCAACAAGGATTACGAGCTCAAGGGCCTCATCACCGTCAAAGACATCCAGAAGAAACTCAAGTATCCCAACGCCAGTAAGGATTCGCAGGGCCGTCTGCGCGTGGGCGGCGCCATTGGCGCAACCGGCGATTATCTTGAGCGCGCCGCAGAGCTGGTAAAGGCGCGGGCCGACGTGCTCGCCGTGGATTCGGCGCACGGCCACTCCTCCCGCGTGCTCGAGGCAGTGCGTGAGGTAAAAAAGAGATTCCCCGACGTTGGTCTGCTTGCCGGCAACGTGGCCACCTACGAGGGCGCTTTGGCGCTTATTGACGCGGGTGCCGACGCCGTTAAAGTGGGCATCGGTCCGGGATCGATTTGTACAACGCGCATGGTTACCGGCGCGGGCATGCCGCAAATCACCGCGATTGCCGAGGCGTATCGCGCCGCCAAAGAGCGCGGCATTCCAGTCATTGCCGATGGCGGCATCAAGTATTCGGGCGAAATCGCCAAGGCCATCGCGGCCGGCGCAAACACCGTCATGATCGGCTCGCTTTTCGCCGGCGTCGACGAGAGCCCCGGCGAAACCATCCTCTACCAGGGCCGCAGCTTCAAGACCTATCGCGGCATGGGTTCGCTCAGCGCCATGAGCCAGGGCTCTGGCGAGCGCTACTTCCAGGGCAACGCCGATCTGGTCGATCGTGAATCGGTCGAAGGCGTGGTTCAGCGCGAGCGCAGCAGCGGCAACCGGCTGGCCAAGTATGTCCCCGAGGGGATTGAGGGCCGTGTCCCATACCGCGGACCGCTCGAGTCCATGGTCTTTCAGCTGGTGGGCGGCCTGCGCTCCGGCATGGGTTACCTCGGCTGTGGAACTATCGGCGAGTTGCAGGAGAATGCAAAATTTGTGCGCATCTCCGGCGCGGGCCTGCGCGAGAGCCATGTCCACGACGTGATTATCACTCGCGAAGCGCCCAACTATCATGTCGAGTAGCGCGCGCGGCCCCCGGTTCTGGATCAGTGCCTGGCTGCCGGTCGCCATCGGCGTCACCGTAATCGCATTTGAGTCGACAACCTGGTTCGGCGCAGACTATACCTCCAGCCCTCTGCGCGCCATCTACCAGGCCATCTTCGGCCCGGTCGGCAATGCGCGCTGGGACGTGATTCACCACTACATCCGCAAGAGCGGCCACTTCATCGGCTACGGAATACTGTGTCTGGCCTGGCTGCGCGCCTGGTGGATGTCGCTCACGCTCCGCGGCTTGGCGTTTTGGAGATGCGCTCTGCTGGGGTTAGTTTGCACTGCCCTGGTCGCCAGTTGCGACGAGTGGCATCAGACCTTCCTGCCAAATCGCACCGGGACTCCGCGCGATGTTCTGCTCGATTGCTGCGGAGCGGCCGCCGCGATCCTGCTGGTCTACGTCTTTGCGCGAGCATTCAGAGCAGAAAAGCTGAGAGAGGCCGCGTGACTAGATAAATCCACCGCGAACATGGGCGCTCCACGCCAATTCATTCATCTCAATCGGACACGAATTTGGGGTGCCCCACCCTCGCGACGTCTTTGTCTTCGTCGCTGGGGTGGGATAGCACGAACCCCAATCAGCCCCGTCTCAATCAACCACGAAAGAGCGTGCACCATCCAAGCGACGTCTTTGTCGCTTGGGTGGGTTAGCACAAACCCCACCCACCCAATCTCAATCACGCAAGAACCAAGGGTATCCACCCCGTTACTGCTGCGAAGCGCCTTCCGCTTCCACCTGCAATTCGATCTCGTCCAGTCCCTGCATTTTGTAAAACGCAATCGAAACAATCCAGCTCAACGCGAAGATGGCGATGATGCAGTAGCCCAGCATGCCAAAGTTGTCATTGAGCCGCGCAACAAAATTCCAAAAGCCGCCCTGTAAACCGGCCTGGCCGCCGATCAGGCCCAGCGCTTCAACTCCACCAACAATCAGCGCCACTACGACCGATACAAACGTGATGGTCATGTTGTAGTAGAGCTTGCGGATCGGTTTCACGTAAGCCCATCCATAGGCCCCCAGCATCAGCACATTGTCAGTGGTATCTATCAGCGACATCCCCGCCGCAAACAGCGCCGGAAACACCAGGATCGAAAGAATCGGCAGCCCTCGCGAAGCCTCCGCCGCCGAAATGCCGAGCAGGCCAATCTCGGTCGCCGTATCGAATCCAAGCCCGAACAGCAGCCCCAGCGGATACATGTGCCAGCTCGTGGTCACCAGGCTGAAGATGCGCCTGAAAATGCGCGAGAGAAATCCGCGATTGGCCAGCAGCAGGTTCAGGTCTTCTTCAACGTATGGCGCGCCCCGCCGCACATTCTGAAACGTGCGAAACACCGAGCGTAAAATAACAATGTTCACGGCAGCGATAGCCAGCAAAAAGAACGACGAGACCAGAGTGCCGGCGACAGCTCCCACGCTCTTTACATAGGTCAGACTCTGCAGTTTGAGCGCGGCAACGGCAATGGCGATCGATCCCACCACAACCACCGTCGAGTGGCCCAGCGAAAACATCAGCCCCACACCCACCGGCCGCTGGCCCTGCTGCATCAGCTTGCGGGTCACATTGTCGATAGCTGCAATGTGATCGGCGTCGACGGCGTGGCGAAGGCCGAAGCTGTAAGCCAGAAACGCAGTCCCAAGCAAAACCGGATAGTGGTGGAACGCAATCAGCGCCCATATCCACACGCCAATATTGAAGGCCGCGAGAAACGCGTAAACGCCGGCAATGCGCCGCAAAGTCGAGCCAGATTTCAGTCTGGGATTAGTTTGGGTGCCCCACCCTCGCCGCGTCTTTGTTTTTGCGGCTAGGGTGGGATCCGCCGACGCTCCGGATGCCGCGCTTCCGGTCTGAGACGCCATTGCGACGCCCGCTCGATCATTCCCCGAATTCAGCCTTGGTGCACGCATGAAAACTCAACCATCCGTTCTCCTCGCGCGGGGAATGACGCACAGAAGTGAACAAAATTAGGGTAACACGACCCTGAAAATCATGCTACGCGTCCGGTCTCTATGCCCGGAACCGCTCTAATTAGACAAAAACTGGACGCATTCTCGACAGCATCAGGTCTCTGCCACCCGTATTTGCTCGCATGCCGTTCGCCCTCCACCTTCAACAACAAAGATTTCTAGCGATTTGAATTTTTGTCCTTTTATGTGCGACTATGAGTAACGCTACTGTCGGTAACAGTAACCGTTCATCATCCCCTGACCCAAGTGAGGCCTTGAATGCAGAGTCTGTTCACTAGGTTCCTTTTCGCCGGCTTGCTTATTGCGGCGTCTCCAATCAACGGATTTGCTTCCCCGGCGCGGAGCAAGCTGCTTCCACTTATTCCACGTGAGGCCCAGGTCGTGGCAGGCGTCGAAGACCCGGGCAATCAGGACACGCGCGGCCATTTGCTGCTGGTTTCGCTCAATAACCGGTTTGACTTTGACGATTTCCTCGCCCTCACTGGGGTGGACACTTCGAGAGGCGTCGATGAAACCATCTGGGCTGCTGCAGCGCGGCCGCCGAGCGAAGCTGACGAGCATATGTTGCTGGTGGACGGGCGATTCGACGCCGGGCATATCTTTCGGGCGGCCAGGCAGAACGGCGCTGACACCACCATCTACCGTGGTCTTGAAGTGCTGCTTTTAAAGCCCTTTGCTCGCGAGGAACGGCTGATGCGCGACACCCGCTGGATGGCAATTCTCGATGGCAGGACTGTGGTCCTCGGCACCACATGGCTGGTGCAAAAGGCACTCGACCGGTATGTCGACCATCAGCCGCCCGACCCCCTCGTGGCCCGCCGTCTCGGCCATCTGCATCCGCGGGTAAACGCCTGGAGCGTGCTCGTCATGCCGCAAGGAGTGTCTTTGAAACACGCGGCACTCGGACAATCGTCGGCGCCCCTGATGGATTTGTTGGGGAGCGACATCCTGAATGGCGCGGACGAGCTCATGCTGGGCATCCGCTATGGCCCTGAGTCGCGAATCGATTTCGTCGTTCTCAAGTCGGACGATCTCGAAACTTCAGGCATTGCTAATAGCGGGGAAGGGCTCGCGCTACAGCACCAGTTCGAGGCAGGTTTATTTGAGAGGCGGCCCCCTCGACTTGAGAACCTTAGCATCGAGCAAAACCTGATCCGCGGGTCGATCGTGTTACCGGGAAAGCAACTGGATGCGTGCTTGATGCATGCTTCGTGCGGCGGCCCGGTTAAGATACTTCGACCAGGCAGATGAAGCACGCGGGCGAATAGGGGGCCATGATTATGTCCCCTTTTTAAAGTGTCTCACTTCAGGGGTTCACTCCAATACCTATTCCCTTAATCCCGACGATCCTGTAGTCGCGCCGGCCCCGGTCTCATTCCGCAAATTGTCAAGCCGAGGGTGCCCCCGGTCCCTCGCTTTTGGGGACCGGGGATGGAAGCTAACTAGCTTATTACTAGGTCTTTAACTCCCCTAACGCCGCTAAACCCGCTAAACCCGCTGCACTTGCAGTTATTTAACTCTCCCCGGCGCACAATCTAAATAAGAGACCTTTATGCCAAACACTACCGATACCGTCGATCGCCAGTCCGCCCCAAAGTCCGCCCAATCCACTCAAAACTAAGATAAAGTTCAAAAAAACCGTGAAACTGTGAAAGCCGGTTGATTCGATTCAACGCTTTACCGGCACTCCCTTCACAGCTTCACAGCCCCGCTCCCTTGCTACGATGATCTAAATAGCTTTTCGCAAGACGGAGACTCAAATGGGCGATCTGGTTCGGACCGGCATCTCGCTGGAAGAAGGATTGTTGGCGCAGTTCGACAACGTGATTGCCGCCAAGGGCTACAAGAACCGCTCTGAGGCAGTGCGCGACCTCATCCGCGATCACCTGGTCAACGAAGAAGTTGAAGCCAACAAAGAAGTCTTCGGCACGCTCACCATCATGTACGACCATAACCAGGCCGGCCTGTCAGAAAAACTTATAGCAGCCCAGCACCGCGCCGGCAGCCGCGTGCTCGCAACAACCCATGTTCACCTCGACCACCACAATTGCCTTGAGGTTCTCATCATGCACGGCAGCAGCGAGAGCGTTCGCGACCTGGCCAACGGCATCCTCACCCTGCGCGGCGTCAAGCACGGCAAACTCGTGGTAACCAGCGTCGCCGCCGGCCACGAGTGATGTGTCAGGCGGGAATCATCCCCCGTAATACCGCGCCAGAATCACCTGCGGCAGAATCACCACTGTGATCAGTTGCGCGGCCACGACCATCGCCGTAATCCGCTCATAGTCCTTCTGAGAGTTGCCCAATCGCGGCAATCCAACCGCAGCCGCAATCACCAGCGGAATAAAGTACCGGCCCTGAACTCCGTAAATCCCGGGCGCGCCCACCGGAGTCCAGATCAAATACTCCACCAGAAAAACCGCTGCAACCCCGGCGAAAAGTGCCGCGAACAAAAGAACAGTAACGCTCTTCGCGAACCGCGGTCCGCGCACCATCTCCCCGATCCCAGCAACCGCCAACACCAAAATCATGGGGACGTAGTAGAGAGGAGGCATCAGCGTATCGAGCCACCCCAGATAGCCAATAATCCCGGCAATGTATTCCGCCGTGTGCTGGCCTGCGTAACCCAAAAGTCCAGGAACGATGCCGGGATGATGAAGCAGATTGATGAGCTGCATCTTTGCATCCACCAGCCCGATACCGGGGATAGGTCTGGCAACCGCTCGCGTCGAATGCATCGCTGTAAGCCACCAAGTCACGGTCACGGCGAACGACAGGCACGCAAGCCAGAAGCCTGCAATCCAAGACGGTCGATTGCGCCGTCCGTTGAACAGTCCGGGAATAAGAAGCGCCGGCAGCAGCGCGGCGTAAGGCGGCCGTCCCACCAGCACAACAATGAGTGACGCAATTACCACCGCAGCCTGCGCGCGCGATAATGGCCGGCCTTCGTCTAGCTGCCTTGAGATCGCCGCAAAAACCAGGCACGTCAGCGCAATCAACGTTGCGTCTTGCCCGCACGATGCAAACAGCGACAGACTCATCGGCATCAGCAGCACGGCGAACATCACCAGCCTGCCACCCCTGCACCACCAGAGCGCAAGCGCGCAAACAGCAATTGCAAGTGCGCCATTCAGCAACCGCGCCAGCTCGATCGTCCGCAGCGGGCCAAACCCAACCGTCTTGCCAATCACTATGCCCAGCGCCTGCGGTAGATATCCGGTCAGTGCGCCGGTTCCGGTGTTAGGAAAATCGCGATAAGCCAGCTGCCCCGTCCACTGCGCGCTCTCCGCGTCGATTCGTTCGGCGCTGGTATAGCGCACATTCTGATGAAACCCGATTTCTGCCACGTCACTCCACACGTGATCGACACCGGTATCCACGAAGCCGCCATAATGCGCACCAATCTGCAAATGCGCTATCTGCCATGCCCGATCGAAATGCTGCGGCTCATCGGCGGTTTGAAACGGAGGCGTCCAAAGCGCCAGAAAAATGACCTGCGGAATTGCGAAGAGAAGAAATACCCAATGAAGCTTCGAAGGAAGCGCATGCAAGGCCGAGCGAAGAACTTCTGTGAGCGGGAACTTCGCTTGCGGTAGCGGCATGCGGCCATTCTACAGGCATGGAACCGGCCGGATTGCCGCAAAAAACACGGGCGCATTTGCATCAAGCAAATGCG
>JBEKCW010000230.1:0-11840 GCA_050014675.1 Occallatibacter sp.
AGGATCCATCGAGCACGCTGGTCCCCGTCAGCGGGCTTGGCGACACGGCTCACTTCATGACCTTGAGAAATGAGTCTGCCATTGAGGTCTTGTACCACAACACGATCGTGGGCATCATGGCCACTTCTTCTCCCAATCCCAACCTCAAGGCCGCTCTCATCGAGGCCGTGCGGCAGATGATTCAGAAACTCCAGTGAGGGGTGGGCGTTCAAACGGCCCACTGCTCTTAATCAACTCTTTCTCCGGAGAAACCGAATGAAAGTTTCGACTCTTACAGGAAGCCAGCTTGTCGCCGCGAACCTGATTGTCATTTTCTCCGCAAGCCTTGTATTAGGCGGATGCAAACACTCCGCTTCTGGTACGGCCCAACCGGAAACATCGGCGGGCGGGGTACAACCTACTGGCGAAACATTGCCTTCTGGCTCTGCACAACCGGCCGGTGCGTCGACGGCTCCGTCGAATGGCGATCAGCCGGGAAGCCTCGCCGATCGGCTGAAGGCAGTGCAGGATCAAGCTGCACAGAGCGGTGCTCCGAACCCCGCAACCCCGCCCCCGCCGCCGTTGCCCGACTGGAAGCCTGTATCGACGACAACAGCGACTGAGGTTCCCCTCGCCAAGGGCCTGGTAGTCGATTCCATCATCTCGTCAGTCAATGGAGACCTGGAGAACATTGAGACCATCACCGACATCAATGCGACCACCATCACCAAGCAGGGCGACACAGAGCACGCTCCGAAAACCCCCGGAGGCCACCCCCCGGATCTTAACGCCCCTCCCGAATCTACCGGCATGGGAACAATCATTCTGGATGTTGTCGACGTGGCTTCGTCGAACCGCATATATCCCTATTTCGCCACCCATCAGACGCTGCATCACCCGGGCAGTCTCGATCGCGGAGTCTCAACGGAAACGCTTAAACAGTTGCGCACGGGAAAGCCCGCGAATTTGCAGATTGCAACCGATCTCAACACCATGCTGTCTGGGACCTTCAAGGGGCATGTACCGCCAACCATCACGGAATGGGGCACCATACCGATGTATGATTGTCCGCTTCAGCGAGTGGAAGCGACGGACTTGGCCATGCCGGTGCTGGTCAACAACGAGCCAACCGAATTACCGGTCCTTCATGCCAGGTGCGCTCTCGACAACAATGACGACAACGACTACTACGTCCTTGATCAACTATCCAATCCCATCTTTCTCTATACGCGGCTGGGTAAATACGGAGATAGCAGCCAGACGATCAAGATCACGTTTGAGACCGCGAACAAGACGAATTCACTGGAACAGAAGCTCGCCGACAAGCAGCCAGTAGAAATCTACGGAATCTACTTCGACTTCAACAGCGCGCATATCAAGCCCGAGTCTGAAGCCGTGCTGAAGCAGATATCGGACGTGATGCACAAGAACCCCACCTGGAAGCTCAGCGTCTCAGGCCACACCGACAACATTGGCGATGCCGACTTCAACCAGAAGCTCTCGCAGGCTCGCGCCGAAGCGGTGAAGACCGCGCTGGTCAAGGAATACAAGATCGCTCCGGACCGGCTCACAACAAGTGGATACGGCGCGTCGCGGCCCGTTGCGGACAACAAAAAGCCTGAAGGTCGCGCGCTTAACCGCCGCGTCGAATTGCAACGCCAGTAATCATTCAACGCAAGACCGCACTGACGGTCGAAAGGAACATCCGATGAGCGAAGGACGCAAGCACACCATATTCGCAGCGCTGGCAATTGGATGCCTGGCCATCTCATTATTCGGCGCGGCCGGTTGCAAGAAGAAATCGCCTCCACCAGCATCCCCCGCACCAGCCACGACGGCGGCCGACCCGGGAGCAATTTCGCGGTTGAGCGATACTGTCAACGTAAAGCCCCAGTCGCGAAAGATCGCGAACGGTGAGAACGTGTCCGTTGACGGCGGCGGCGAGAGCTACGCTCACGTCACCTACAATTCCCGGGTGAAATCTTTCGATGAGTCTGAAGTGCGTTCCTCGCTGATGGGAATCAGCAGCGACGGCCACGGCTGGGTCTTCAAAAATGCGCCGGCCGACATTCGCGCACTCAAGGCCGGAGACGTCTTCATGGTGAAAAACCAACTGGCCGTCAACGTAATTGGCGCGGTCACGCAAGGCGACAAAACCCTGATTGCGACCGGCGAGGCGTCACTGCGCGACCTGGTCCAATCGGGCGAAATCAAACTTAACGCACCGGTACGATTCCATGGGCCACAGACCACCGCCAGCAAGGCGCCGCATTCTCCCGGTCTATTTGACCTGATTGTGCCACCGGTATACGCAGCGCAGGATGGCGGACTGCCAGGACCCATCGACGCAGCCTCGCACGCGGCCGTCGCCGCCAGGGACTACCTGACCTCCGGGTGGACGATCTCCAAGTGGGATGTCATACCGGGTGACGGACAAGCCAACTTCGACCTGGTAATGGCCAAGAGTCAGGGCGGCTTCGTGGCTATGGTTGCGATGAAAGGCTGGATTGGAAACTTCGACGTTGCGTCAAACCTTGAATTCAATGCCAGCGCACCCAAACAGCTCTACCAGGGAATTAAGAATTCGAAAGGCTTCATTCAGTTCGACTGGGAGATCGCCAGGTCGTCAGGCGGTGTGTGGTCAACGGCAGACCGCGTCAAGCTGCCGGCCGGCATGAGCATTTCGTTGGCGCCGCTGCTCAGCGGATTGCCGCTCACCCTCGACATCTCAGCCGCGCTGCAGATTCATCCCGTGCTCACCGGCAATAACGAGTACAGCCGCGGCGGCTTCTCCATCAACTGGGGCGGACCCGGAGGCGGCTTTCAAACCACAAGCAGTGGCAGCGTGGCCGACGGCGATACCCTCAGTACCACCTATGAGGTCACTGCCGATCAGAGCATCTCGCCCATCGCGCCCAATGCCATGGTCATCTCTTACTGCGCGCCGCGTATCGAACTGCGTCTCGATATCCTGGGTACGCTTTCCGATGAGGTGTCAGACTTCGCGAGCGCCATCGACGGCATTGCCAGCAAGATGGAGAGCCTGCTGCCGCAGTCGGCGCAGGACATCATTGCAAACTCCTGGATGTCGAAGATGACTGCAAGCAACGTGCTGGCTTCAAATGCCGATGTCTACATCCAGTTCATCGCAACTGAAGGCTCGACCCACGCTGCCAATATCACCCCTGTGCCCTGCTCCAAGCAGGAGATCAAGTTCGACCTGGATGCGGGCACCGCCGCTCAATTCTTCGGATTGACCAACGGCGCATCTTCGTCAGTTAGCTTGTATACCCACAACTACACCCGCTGGATTCCCGACACGCCATTCTGCAGGGGAGTCTGAATCATGCATTTCGAAAGCACCGGTAACCCGCTACCTTGATCGAGAAGCCCGCCAGCGTCAGGGATTCCTGCTACCGCGCCACGCGTCACACCGAGTCACTTGCGGTTACTCAGGATCTTCGCGGCGCGATCGAGCTTGGCTTTGATTTTTTAAGCGGTCAGCCGCTCCCATTGCTGCTGATCGAGGCCGACCAGATTTCCGGTTCTCGTCAAGCCGATGGTCCACATGCCGGCGTTCTTGCCTTCCTCTATGTCGACAACGGTGTCGCCGATCTTGACGCAGTTGGAGAGAGAGTACACATCAAGCATTTGCGCATTCTTCATCGGCATCCACGCTTTATCATCACGTCTTTCCGGTATCCTTCGGGCCCTGCCTTTCAATTTGCTGACGTCTGCGAGCGGCTCTGGAGGCAGGGCTTTGCAATTTACCCCGGCAGGTTGTCGCATGAAACATGTTTCCGCATCGGAACGATTGGAAGAATTACTACTGCGGAAATCGAAGCGCTTCTTTCGGCGATTGGCAGCGTGCTCAAGGACATGGGAGTCTGTGCGAACAGGGGATCGGATCGGGAACCGGCCTCCGCACGAACGCCATAGTTTCCGTCGTTCGCATCTTTGTCTGTCGCGACTCGCGCTCCGTCGACTGCTCGGGCCGGTATGTCTTCCCTTTGCCGGCTTGCAGGCCCGGCGATTCGTTGAAAAATCACAGGTTAAGTCACTTTCTCGTGCGGAGCCACGCGGGAGCAGCCGCCATTCGCATTCTGCAAACACGGACCTCGCCCCGTGGCTATCCGCTCCTTTAGCCGCGCCTCCGCATTTCGTATGCAATGTTTTTATTATGTTTTGTTGCGCGCGTGGGCGTTGATCCATGAACCACAAACAGGCTGTAGTTTCTGGACTCAAGCCGGGTGACGACCGCCGGGTTCAGAAATCGGCGCAAGGCCGCAAGAACGAGGGCACATACAATCAACCCATGCATAATCAAAGATTTATATAGAATCCGCAGAATTATTTGTTTTTCATATTTATTGTTTGTTTTTTGCCCACATGATGTGTTATTGTTTCCAATCATCTCTCGGTATCTGAGAGACAGGTGCCGCAAACAGACGGAAGCGTGTCCAATTCGTAGTCGAGCGTTGGGCAATTAAACGCAGGAACGAGAGGACTGTGAAAATGGGAGACATTCAATTGAGGCGGAATAAGTGGCGTGTGTTGTGTGTAAGCTTCCTGATGCTAAGCTTTTGCGTTCTATTGACGGGACGCATCGCAATAGCCCAGGTCGACCAGGGAGCAATCAACGGTGTTGTGAAAGACCCCTCGGGGGCACTCGTCCCGGGTGCACAGGTAACCCTCACTAATACTGACACGAATTTTGTGTTGCAGGGTAAGTCGGACGCAAAGGGAGAATACAGCTTTTCTCCGATCAAGATCGGCAAATACACGGTGAGCGCGACGGCGCCCGGGTTTGAGATCACGACCCAGGAAAATGTGGTCGTGAACATCCAGGACCGCCTCAATATCGATATCACTCTGAAACCTGGCGGCGCAAAAGAGACCGTAACCGTTACCGGCGCCCCGCCGATGCTTCAGACGGAATCTGCAACAGTGGGCCAGACCATGGACACTGACACTATCAACGCCACTCCATTGAACGGCCGCAATTGGGTCTATATTGCGCAATTGACGTCCGGCGTTACTCCTGGCCTCGCGGCCGGCGGCGCTCGCGGCGGCGGCACGGGCGACTTCTCGGCCAACGGCCAGCGCACCACCCAGAACAACTTCATTCTCGACGGCGTTGATAACAACGTGAACGTCGACGACTTTCAGAACGGCGCAAGCTACAACGTCAGGCCTCCACCGGACGCGCTGGCCGAATTCAAACTTGACACTTCAGACTACAGTGCCGAGTTTGGTCACTCGGCTGGAGCTGTGCTCACTGCCAGCATCAAGTCAGGCACCAACCAGTTTCACGGAGATATGTGGGAATACGTCCGCAATACCAGATTCGATGCGGCAGATTGGGATGGCGCGCCGAGTGCATCCGGCACTGGCATCAGCGTTCCCGCATACCATGAGAATCAGTTTGGCGCGACGCTGGGCGGCCCGATCTGGAAGAATAAGCTCTTCTACTTCGGAGACGCGGAAGCAAATCGCATCGCCTTCGCAGACCCCGACCCAGGTTTGACCGTGCCCACGGCAAGCATGCGTAATGGGGACTTTTCAGAAATGTTCCTTAAGAGCATCAATGGGGCGAAGACTCCCATTGGCATCTTTGCGCCGAATTCCGGCGGCCAGATAGCCTTGTCTGCGCCCGGCGTGATTCCGAACCCCGATCCGACATGCGCCACCTACCAACAAACATGCGCGTGGAATCCCGCCACCCCGGGCGTCGGGGTCGGCGCTGCTACCACAAACGCGAATAGCCCTGGCGAACCCGGCACCGGCGGTATGTTAGACACCGTTGCGGGCGAGATTCTGAATGATTACCCCAAGCCGAACGCCGGGGGCTGGAACTCCTCCAATTACGGCACACCGGGCAGCGGTAATTTGTACGGCAACTACAATGTAAATACCACCGTGCATGACGACACCTGGCAGTGGGACCAGCGCCTGGACTGGAACATCAGCGCCAAAGATCAGAGCTACGTGCGCTATAGCTACACGCACGAGCAAGTGGGCTTTGCGCCTCCGCTCGGGCCGATTCTGGATGGCAACAATGACGTCCAAAATGGTTTCCATGGTTCCACCAACTTCAACCTGGCGCAGAACTTCATGGGCAGTGAGACCCACCTGTTCTCTCCCTCTTTCATCAACGAATTTCGATTTGGATACAACTGGGGCTTGTACGAGTTCTCCCAGATGAACAACACCGTCCCGGCCGACCAGTTGATTCCCGGCCTGGGGGGCGTGCCTTTTAGCGGCACTAACGAGCCGAACGGTGGTCTCCCGTACTTACGCTTTGCCGGCTCCGATGGAATCTCCGTAGCCGGATCGCGCAAGGATGTTCCGTCCGTTGAGCGCCAGAACATTTACCAGATTCTTGACAACATAACCAAGATTCATGGAAGCCATTCCTTCAAGCTCGGCATACAGCTTGAGAGCATTCGGCCCTCCTTTGCCCAGGCCACGTATCCGCGCGGCTACTACAACTTCAACGGCCAGTACAGCAGCAAACACAGCAGCACTGGCGCTGATGTATCGGACACAGGAACAGGCATGGCCGACGCGTTTGACGATAATATGGGAGCCGAACAGATCTCCCCAACCTGGAATACCGAATACTACAGGGATTATCGTGCTGCGTACTTTCAGGACGATTGGAAAGTCAATTCCAAGTTGACTGCGAATATAGGCGTCCGGTACGACTTTATTCAGCCGGACAGCAGCAAAGCCGGCGAACTGGCTAACTTTTCTATCTCCTCGCAGACTGTAAATCCGGGAGGCCCCGTAAATGGGAGTTACGTTTCCGGCGCGGGCACTTATATATTACCCGCCATTGCTGCGAACGCATTTCCTGTCTCTTCAGGTTTTCTCACTGAAATAGCCGCGAACAACACCAGCCTCGATTACACCAACTCCAACCCCCACTCTTTAATAAGCGTTCAGCACTATAACTTTGCGCCGCGTCTCGGGTTAGCTTACTCGATCGATGCAAAGACGGTAGTGCGCGCTGGCTACGGTATGTTCTACGGAGCCATCGAATCCCCTGGCGGCGCCGAGCTGGAGACTAACTATCCATTCGCCTACACGGCGATTATGTACAACCCCTATCTGGGCAATTACGGTGAGTGCTTTCCTTCCACCAACTCCGGCTATTCCAACGTCCAAAGCCAATGCCCATCCAACGGCACAGCCGATTTGAGTGAAAGTAATCCGGGCAATCCAAACTATCCGAATGCGTCGCCTGGTTACAGCATCCCGGCTGGTTGGAATGCCTTCCCTCTCCCGACAACCATCGAGACTGGCGCGTCACTGTACTTCGCTGAGGGCGGCATAGGTCAGTTTGCAAATGGAGTTACATCCGCAATCGCCATGGCCCAGCCCAAACCCAAAACTCCCTACACGCAAAGCTACAATCTAACGGTTGAGCGGGCGATAACCAATAACATGGTTGCGACTGTTTCTTATGTTGGAAATAACGCCAAGCATACGTTCGCTGGTACCAACCCCATCGCTCCTATTGTTATGACCAACCCTAACGACCCCACTGGAATCTACGCGTTCCCAGGCCTGGGTCTTTCGGCTTCTGCTGAGACCTGGGTCGGCGAAAGCATGTACAACTCGCTCCAGGCAAAGCTCGAACAGCGTTTCTCTAACGGGTTGAGCTTCCTTGGTTCGTATACCTGGTCGCATGGCTTGGATGACGCCGGAAATCCCGGGATTGGTGGCGGCCCTCCCTATCGCAACACAAACCTCATTCCACTGAAATATGAATATACAAACTCCAACTTCGATATCCGTCACCGCTTTACATTTAACGGCCTGTATGATTTGCCGTTCGGCAAGGGACGAAAGTATATGAACCAGGGCGGCGTGCTCGATTATCTTGTCGGTGGCTGGTCAACCAGCGCCACATGGACCGCGCAATCGGGCATTCCCTTTACGATTACCACCGGCGACGCCTTCGGAGGCGTGGCCGCACAAGGTTTCGGCCAGGAGAATGCTATTAAGGTGAGCAATCCGTTCAAGGGCGGCGGTACTGCGCCTGCGGCGAACCTCGATATGCAAGGTGTTGCATGCCCAGCTACGGTGAAAAACAGAAACAACTGGTTCAACCCTTGCGCATTCATCGATCCGGAGCCCGGAACCAACATCCCTGTCGGTACAGTGGCCACCGGCGTCGCCAACGCCATTGCTTATTCCGGCTCCACGGCTAACCAAGTCGCTGGACCGGGATGGGAGCGGGTCAGCATGTCCGCATTCAAGAACTTCAAAACCTGGCGCGAGCAGTACGTACAGTTCCGTGCGGACGCCTTCAACCTTTTCAATACGCCCTCCAACGGTCAGCCGTCTGACCCGAGCAACGGTTCTGGTCCAGATCTCAATCCCAGTGGAGGCATAATCACCAACACTCAGGAGTTCCAGAACTACACACCTGATGCGCGGTTCTTCCAACTTGCTGCGAAGTACGTGTTCTAGAGCGGCGGATAACCTGCAGGTGCGATTTGGCCTGCAACTCGTATTGCAAGTCTCCCGCAGGCCTGAAGGCGTCTGCGGGAGATTTGGTTTTGGCAGCACCAGCGAGTTAGCATCAGTTTCCGAATGAATTCACGTGTTAAGCGCAGAAGGCAGATTACCTGTAAGCTTTGGTGAGCAATGGATGCCTCTCGTCGGGATGTTTTGAAAGCCGGCGCGGTTCTGCTCGTGGATCAGTGGGCGACTTCGCGCCGATTGGTATTTGCGGATGAGCACGCTGAAGGGCCGGCAAAGGACGAGCGAAAAGTTATTGTTGTGGCGTGCGGCGGAATTCGTCGCGCTGAGACGTTTCAAAATGCCGGCCTCGGAAACATTCCTCATCTGGTCCACGATTTGCTCCCCGGCAGCGTATTTTACCCCTACATTCGCAACGCGGGCGCCACCTCGCACTACAACGCAATCTCAAGCATCATTACCGGGAACTGGCAACGGCTTGACGATTGGGGATTGACGGCGCCAGCCAGCCCGACGATGTTTGAGTATCTGCGCAAGCGCATGGGCCTTGCCCAGAACAATGCCTGGCTGGTTTCAAGCAATAAGGCATTGACCAGCCGCATAGGCGCCAGTTCGACGCGCGAATTCGGTCCTCGCTACGGCGCGAATGTCATCTTCCCCAAGCAACTCCTGATCAACGCTGTGATTCGCGCCGCCTCGCAGGGGCATCCCGAGCACAGTGCCGACCGCGTCGCCATGCAGCACGAATTGGAATCCATACTGAGTCACGCCGACGACTACGACGGGCTCGGGTGGTCGGTCTCAGGAGATGAACCGCTCCTTGACTTTTCAATGCAACAGTCGATGGGGCAGGCGATCGACGACCTGGTGCGCACCAATGCGCCGGTCACGGGAGATGAATTCACTTTGCTGGTCAGCGAAGAAATAATGCAGCGCTTCGCGCCCTCTTTGCTGGTGATGACTTTCTCCGACGTCGAGGTTGCGCATTTCGGCTCCTATTCCATGCACCTGGCCGGCATCCGGACGATGGATCGTCTGGTGTATGAGCTTTGGCAACTGGTGCAATCGCATCCCTCGTACACCGGCAGGACAACGCTCTTTGTTCTTCCTGAATTCGGACGCGATTTCGACGGGTCGACTACTAACGGTTTTTTCAATCATCGGGCGCTCGACGATTCAACCAGCCTGACATGGCTGATGTGCCTGGGAGAAGCCGTACGGTCGCCGGACGTGGTGGAGCGCCCGGTTGAGCACATCGATATTTGTCCCACGATCGCCAGCCTATTCGGAATCAGGAATCTGGATCTTCCGGGGAAGCCGCTGCCCGGACTGTGAGACAGAAATGGTAAGTGCGATGAACGATCGGCCCATCAAATCGCAGCTAGAGGCACTTCCTCCCGAGAAGTATCGTGCGCTGACTGCGCGATTGCCAATCACGATGCGGCCGGCATTGAATCAGCAATTGAGCCAATGGGAGACGCTCTTCCCATTCGAGCAACAGCGCGTGGCTGAATTCATGAGAGGCGTCGAGACGTTTAACCCCTCCGCGTGGAACACGCTAACGGCTCCGCTGCAGGCGCTGGAAATGAAGATGGGCGTCCAGCACTGGGGTTTTTCAGAGTCGCATGACACCATCGGGAACGCCAGCCAATTGGCGCGATCAGAATATTACGCGGCGTGGCGCCAGGAAGTGCAACGGGTCTTCGATGCGATCAACGCCGCCGGGCGCGATTCGGCGCCGATTCAATCAGCCTCCACTCGATTAATTCTGCTTTTTCTTCCCGGCAACCTGCCCGTCGATGCGCAGACGGCCTGGAAGCAATGGGACCCGCGCGGGCGCGAGATCAAAATCGCGGGTGATTCACAAAGGCTGTGCGAGCTGGCGATGCGGGGCCAGCCGGGGCTGGAGGCAATCACAGCGTTGGCCGCTCGGCAAGGCAATGCTGACAGCAGCGATGTGTGGCTTATCGGCGCTGAGGGCACCATGAGCAGCATGCTTACCCCCGAGTCCGCAATGCACGTTTCCTGTTTAAACTATTCCGCGCTCAAGCCGTTTCGCGATCGATTCCTCGCGGAGTTGAACACGGCCCCCAAGGACATTCGAGCCACCGATGAAATCGTCGCGAACCTGAGGAGTGAGTCCTGGGACGGCTGGGTTCTTTGGCCGGCAGAGGTAGCCGGCCAGCCAAGGATGCGGAGATTTGTTATCGATCTTTTTCTCAGTGGAAACGGCGCTCTCATTTTTTCCAACGCGTTTGTTGAGTGGGCGGTTTCAGAGTCGATTCGCCGCGCTCGTCCGCGTACGATGGTTGCCCGCTTCGGCATGCGCAGCAAACCCAAGCCGTTCACCAGCATTGCCGTCTTTGAGAATCAGCAGAGAATCAGCTCGCTTCCAGATGTGGACGATCCTGTGAACAGCGCAATCGATGCGGTGATTCTGGCGCGCTATGTCTGGCTTGCTGCTTCAAGGTATCCGGAACAGGGCCAAACCATCTGTCTCTGCGTTTCAGAACATCTGAATTCGGCATATATGATTCCTCCAGCCGGAAAGAGCCTGGCATGGAACGAGGGACGAGCCGTAACTCCTGAAGATATTTACGGCTGGATTGCAACCCAGATGACCACTTAGACAAACTAAGTTACTGCCAGACAAAATCGAGGCCATCGCAATTTTTCGAACCAAATTGGAAAGTCCGCACTAATTCGGCGCCACGTACCGTTCTTTCGCTGCAGGGTTGTAAGCGGTGGGTATCGCTCCAGTGATAGAGATTCCGAGTGTGTGTTGCAGCATGCGCCGATTGAGCCCGGTAGCAGTCACCTTCACCGCATATTGGCCGGCCCGCGTGTATGCGTGCGACACATCCGCACCGTCGGCAATCACGCCGTCACCAAATTCCCAGTGGTATTGGAGCACGGGCGCTTCCGCGTCATCTTCAGCGGCGTGGAACTGAATCATATTCCCGGCCTGTCCGCTTGCAGGCGCATGCGCACCAAAGGCCGGGTCAGCCTGGGGCACTGATGAGTCGATCATCTTCATAATGCGAACGGAATGCGGCGGAAGTGTGATGACGAGCTCGCCGCGTTCAATCGGCAACCCGCCGCCCCGCAGCACATCAGTTGCCGTGTAAGAGCCCTTGGCATTCAGCCCGAGAGTACTGAGCGAAAGCGTATGACTAACCGATTGTTCGGTCCAGTTAAAGATAGTGATAATTTGCTGCCGTCGATTTTCTTTCAGCAGAAAGATGCTCGGCTGTTTGTCCTCGGGCCGGTAAGTCATAAGGTCGAGAGGCACAGAGGCTCGACCGAGGGCAATCATGTCAAGCAGATCAGAATTCTTGACTAATGCGACACGGTCAGGGGAGGCGCCC
>JBEKCW010000231.1:0-8458 GCA_050014675.1 Occallatibacter sp.
TGAAGCCGTGGCGGAGACGATTATTGAGGGTGCGCGGCTTGAGAAACTGCTGCAGCATGACCCGCTCGGCCTGGACAAGGAAATGGAGTTCCTTGTGGATGCTGCCGGTAGCGGCCGCGCCCAGCAAATCGGCACAATTCGCGAGATTCTGGACAGACTGGCCGAGGATGACGATGTTTTGGAGCGCGTGCGCAAGCGCGCCAGGCTGCTGTTGGCGAAAGCGGGAACATAATCTTTACTTTGAAGCGGTAATACCGAAACTTTTGCGTAGCAGGGAATGTCAAACCATAGTGAAGACGTAGTACGCTGCCATCAGGATCGATTGAACGATCGTCCCCGGGGGCGATGGAAAGGCGGGCAGCAATGAAATCGCCAACAGTGCAATTGCCGGCAGTGAGATTGATTGATAAGCCGACCACAGACGGGCGCCGTAGAGGCGCCATTTCTATTTGGATCGCAACTGTCGCTATCGCCATCCTGGTTGCCGCCCCGCTCATGCACGCCGACGATCCGCAACCGGCGGCTCGCGCCGTGCACCTGAGTTACGTGGAAGGCCAGGTGCGTGTCACCCAGGGCGACCAGGTGATTGCCGAAGGCGCCACGGTGAACATGCCCCTCTTTGAGGGTATGCAGGTTTCCGCAGGGCAGGATGGGCGCGCCGAAATCCAGTTTGAAGACGGCAGCGTGGCGCGCCTCTCGCCCAATAGCACGCTTACGCTGAGCGTGCTGCGCGGCGAGGGAACCAACGGTGTGGCCGAGATGGTGCTCAACGGAGGCCTGGCGTACTTTGAGTTCGAGGGCGGCAACCAGTTGGGCCAGTTTTCGGTTCACTTTGGCGATTCCTCTGTCACCCCAGGCAGCAATGCCGTCATCCGGGTGAAGATGGATACGCCGCCGGGAGATCTGGCGGTTTTGTCGGGGAACGTTGACCTTGGTCGCGGCAATGGCGGCCTGGATTTGGCGATGCATGGCGGCGAGAGCGTAACGCTGTATGCAAACGACATGAGCCATTATGATCTGAATGAGTCAATTGAGCCGGACTCATGGGACGCATGGAACTCCGATCGCGATCAAGCCACGGCGACCGAAGAGTCCGCATTCACGGCTCCGCCGCCGAGCCAGAGCGGCCCTGAAAGCGGCAGCCCCGCGTGGAGCGACCTGGACGCAAACGGCAGCTGGTACAACGTTCCCGGGCAAGGATATGTCTGGTCGCCTTTTGACGCTTCCAATTCCGGATTTGATCCCTACGGATGCGGCAACTGGGTGTGGTATCCGCGGTACGGTTACATGTACGTTCCATGCAATTCCTGGGGATTTCTGCCTTACTCCTGCGGCTCGTGGAACTTCTTTAACGATTTTGGCTGGGGCTGGAGCCCCGGCATGGGCGGCTGCAATCCCTGGTGGAATTCGTATGGCTATTATCCCGGCCCACGGTATGGGTCATTCCCCCCGGGCTACAGGGCGCCGCATCGGCCGATCGGACCGCGCGGTGTGTCTCCGGGGCGTCCAATGCCTGTCATCGCAGTCAACCGAACTCCTTCGTCCGGGGGACCCGTGTTTCCATCTCGCGAGCACAATCAGCCGGTGATGATCGGCGGCAACACTGTGGCGCCGATGCGCCCGGTGATTGCGCGTGGCGGCGAGAATCGCGGGGTAACAACGTCTACGAGCTCGGGCTACACCATCTTCGATGGAAGTACAAGGAGTGATTCGTCTCCTGGGCGCGCCGCCTACACTTCGCCGCATCCCGGCAGCTCCTCGTCGGCATATCGAGCCGGTTCTGGTTCCCCAGGTTCGCCAGGCTCATCTCGAGGCACGTCTTCTTCGCACGCCAGTTCTTCCGGTGGATCGAGCCATAGTTCAGGCGGCGGAGGAAGCAGCTATCACGCAAGCAGTAGCGGCGGGGGCGGCGGTGGTGGTGCTTCCCACGCCGGAGGCGGCGGTGGTGGCGGCGGTGGTGGCGGGGCGCCGCACAAGTAACGCTCACCTTTGTTAAGCGAGAGGCGTGGCAGCATGAGCTGCCGCGCCTTTTGTTTCTTGCGCCGATTCTGAAGGCATGCGTTGAGGGCCATTGCCGAAACAAAACAGTGGCTTTCCCGCGGTGTGGGCGGGCATGTATACTCGGCCTGCTTCCCGGCCATCTCCACAAAAATTCCAGCAGCAAGAAAGGTGGTTTCCCATGCCCAGTTATCTCGTGCAGGTTTCCTACACCCAGCAGGCGTTGAGCGCGTTGATCGCAAACCCCCAGGATCGTTCTCAAGCATTGAAGAAAAACGTCAGGAACCTCGGCGGCAAAGTCACCAGCTCATGGTTCTCGTTCGGCGAGTACGACCTTCTCATGATCGCCGAGTTTCCCGACAACGTAAGCGCGGCTGCGTGGGCGCTGGCCGTCGCGGCGGGCGGGGCGCTCAAGTCCGTCAAGACCACTCCGTTACTCAGCATTGAAGAGGGCCTTGAGGCGCTCAAGAAGGCGCCGGAGTCGGGCTACAAGTCGATTGTCGCGTCGTAGCTGACGATCGCTGTCTTCACAGATCAGAAATTCAGTTCAGGTTGGGCGCGATCGCGATGAGGCGGCGCTCACAGAGCCCCGCCTTATAGCGCGCCCGATGTGATGCGCGCGACTAAATCGTAGTCGTGGGCCTCGGTGATCTGCGCCTTGTAGAAGCGGCCCTGCTCAAGCTGCTCCAAAGCGCCAAAGTCGTTGATGTAGACTTTGCCATCGATCTCGGGTGCATGGAACTGCGTGCGGCCTTCCCACAACAGTGGCGTCTCTTCGCTCTCGCCTTCGGCCAACACTACCAGTTCGCGCCCGATCCATTGCTGCTTTACCTGGCGCGAGATCTTCTGCTGCAGCTTCATGAGCCGCTTGCGCCGCGCCTCGATGGTCCGCTTCGGGACCTGCGCGTCGTGCGAGTACGCGCCCGATCCTTCTTCGTGCGAATAGCTGAAGACTCCGAGCCAGTCGAATCTAGCCTCGCCTATAAACTCCTCCAAAATCTCCACGTCACGAAGTGACTCGCCGGGGAAGCCGACGATGAAGCTGGTGCGCAATGCGATGCCTGGAACGGCCGCGCGCACTTTTTCGATGGTCTTGAGAAAGGTGTCCGCGCCGGCGCCGCGCTTCATGCGCTTCAGCAGGTCGGGTGACGCGTGCTGCAGTGGCACGTCGAGATACTTGCAGATGTTGTCGTGTTTCGCGATGGTCTCAAGCAGCCGGCCGGTGATGCGGTTGGGATACGCGTAGAGGAAGCGCAGCCAGCGCAGGCCGTCGATGCCGGCCAGCTCGTCGAGCAGGGTAGCCAGGCCGTCTTTCAGGCCCAGGTCTTCGCCGTAGCAGGTTGTGTCCTGGCCAATGAGCGTGATCTCTTCAACACCGCGCGAGACAAGCCGCCGCGCCTCCGCCACAACCGACTCGAAGCGCCGCGAGCGGAACTTGCCGCGCAGGTTGGGAATGACGCAGAAGGTGCAGGGGTGATCGCAGCCCTCGGCAATTTTGATATACGCCGATGCGCGCGGGGTCGACAACAGCCGCGGCGTGTTTTCGTCGTAGAGATAGGTTGGCAGCAAATGCTGCGCGCCTTGCCAGTCATCGCGGCTGAAGCGGCCCTGGCGTTCGCGATGGTCGCCTTCGGGGCGGGAAGTTGTTGTCTCTGACTCGTGCTTGTGGGTTCCTGATTGGGATTCTTTGCCCGAACGCGCATCGACCTGCACGCTGGTGAGGATGTTGAAGGGCGACGTTGCTGCAACCGCATGGACTGGGGCCAGGCCTGCGGCTTCGAGTATCGCTTCGAGCTCGCCGGTGCCTACCACGGCGTCGACCTCAGGAATGGTCTTGCCGATTTCGTCGCGATAGCGTTCGACGAGGCAGCCTGCAACGATCAGCTTTTTCGCAGAGCCCGAGGCTTTGTGGCGAGCCATTTCGAGAATGGTGTCGACCGATTCCTGCTTGGCCGTGTCGATAAAGCTGCAGGTGTTTACCACCAGGATATCGGCCTCTTCAGGGCGCGAGGTCAGTCGCGCGCCGGCGCGATCGAGCAGGCCCATCATGACCTCGGAATCGACGAGGTTCTTGGGGCAGCCCAACGAAATAAAGCCCACGCGGGGCCCCCCGGAAGCGTTTTTGGCTTCCTGGGGTGGTACAGAAGGGGCCGCGGGCGTAAGAGATTTGCTCACCCATCTATTGTACCGGGATTGGAATTTGGGCGTGTTGCAGCTGAGTTTGATCAATGTTAAGCTAGCTTAAGCTGGTTGGTTTGGAGTGAGCATGGCCGAATTCGATATGCCTGAATTTGGAGCCTTCGAGGCCAAGAACAAGCTGGGCGCGCTTCTGGATCGCGTCGAGCGAGGGGAAGAGATTGTGATTACGCGACATGGCAAGCCGGTGGCTCGTCTGGTCCCCAACTTGGGTGGGATTGACCGCGCGCAGGCGCGTGCGGCGTTTGATCGGATCCGCGCCCGAGCGGTCCACCTAAAGGCAGGACCCTTTGACTGGGAGACATTCAAAGCCGATCGCGATGCGGGACGGCCGTGAGCCTGGTTCTCGATAGTTCAGTCACAATCGCCTGGGCCTATCACGATGAAACAACGGCTCCGGTGCTCCATGTCTTCGAGCGCACGATAGCGACCGGCGCGTGGGTTCCCGCGCTGTGGCGTCTTGAAGTTGCCAACATTCTGGAGATGGGCGTGCGCCGTGGCCGCAATGATGCGGCCTTTCGCGACGAGACGCTGGCCGATCTCAGCCTGCTTCCGATCTCTCTTGATCCTGAAACAGACCGGCAGGCGTGGGGCGCAACTCTGGGTTTGGCAAGCATTCACCGTCTCACTCTTTACGACGCGGCTTATCTGGAACTTGCGCAAAGAAGAGCGCTGCCACTAGCTACCCTGGACAAGCAGTTAAGAGCCGCTGCCAATACTGAAGGCGTTGCACTGCTGGGCATCTGAGACGTTGGGGCGCTAGCTGTCACCGCGGTAGAGCATGTCGCGAATGGCCTTGCGGCGCAATGCGTTGGCCTCCTGCTCGGTGTGCCGCTCCTCGGCGCTCTTCACCTGCGCGCCATGATGCGCAGGCGCCGCGGCCTCGGGCTCGCTGCAGGTGGGGCAGCGGTTGGCAAAGCCCGGCTTGCCGGGCCGGAGTTCGAACTCATCTCCACAGGCGACACAGGTCTTGATCGGGAAGGCCATGGCAATTAAATGTTACCTAAAAGTTATAGGCAAAGTCGATACCGGAAATTAGACGCGCGGACATGGCATTTCGGCACCCTGCGTTGCATTATGACGCTCGCGGAAGTTGGGCATTGTTCGAGGCCGGGCACGGGCGTGAATGCCTGACGACAACCGCCCAGGAGCGCGGCGCTACTTCGCTTGCGAGTGGTAAAATCATTCAGTGCCGGGTCCTACGCGACGTAATCCCGCCAACCCCGCCAGGTCCGGAAGGAAGCAACGGTAACGGGCTAGTACGGGCGCAGTAGGTCACCCGGTACTGAATTAAGTGGTCAGGGATCAGAGATCAGGGGTCAGTGGTCCGGGATCGTAGATCAGGGATCTGCTGACCGGTTCGCGCAAGGAGAAACAGAATTGAGCCTGACCGTACGCCCCATTGTGGGCCGCCGCGCCAAAATCACCGCGCTCGGTACTTACGTTCCTCCCGAAATAATTACCAATAAAGACCTTGAAAAAATGGTGGACACCAACGATCAGTGGATCGTTGAGCGCACCGGGATCAAGACGCGTCACAAGCTGGCTGCGGGGCTGGGCGTAAGCGATATCTGCACTGAGGCGGCCAAAAAGTGCCTGGCTGCGCGCGGCATTGAGCCCAGCGAACTCGAAGTGATTATTGTGGGCACGGTAACTCCCGACATGATGTACCCCTCGACGGCCTGCCTGGTGCAGAACAAGCTTGGCGCCACGAATGTTTGGGGCTTCGACGTCTCTGGCGGATGCTCGGGGTTTACCTATGCGCTGCAGGCCGGCGTAAAGATGGTGGAGAGCGGCGCGCACTCAAAAGTACTGGTTTGCGGAGCCGACGCCAACACCCGCATGACCGACTACACCGACCGCACCACCTGCGTGCTGTTTGGCGATGGCGGCGGCGCGGTGCTGATTGAGCCCTGCGAAGAGGGCGAGATTGGTTTTATCGACTACCTGAACGAGATTGACGGCTCGGGTGGCGTGAGCCTTTGCATGCCGGGCGGCGGCAGCCTGAATCCCTCAACGCACGAAACGGTGGACAAGAAGATGCACTTCGTCCACCAGGATGGGCCGGCGGTTTACAAGTTTGCGGTGCGCAAGATGGCCGAAGCCACCACCAAGCTTCTCGAACGGAACGGCGTGGAAGGCAAGGACCTGGGCTGTTTTATTCCTCACCAGGCGAACATACGCATTATTCAGGCCACGGCCAGCCGGCTGGGAATGCCTGCGGACCGCGTGATTATCAATATTGAAAAGTACGGCAATACTTCGGCCGGAACCATTCCCCTGGCCATGGAAACGGCCATTGAAGAGGGCAAGCTGAAGAAGGGCGACCTGGTGCTGCTGGCCGCGGTAGGCGCCGGCTTCACGGTGGGAACCGTGCTGCTGCGGTGGGAAATCTGAAAGCTCGCCCCCATCCGTCATATACTGTGCTCCACCTGTTGCGCGGGCTTTGGGGGCTGGCGTGCTCCAGAGACGGCTCAATGGGCCGATAAGAATCTTCGAGCCGAGGTTGACTATGGACGTAGAGTTCACCGCAAGGGGAGTCAAGATTTCAAAGGCGGTGCGGGCGCAGGCTGAAGAGGGAATGGAGCGCATTGGGCGCATCCTGGGCCGGGCAGCGCATGGCAGCGTGACCTTCAGCGAGCAGCGGCATTTGCACATCGTGGAGTTGACGGTGCAGGCGCGCACGCAAAAGCTGGCGGCCACGGGCAAAGGCAACGAGCCCGAGGCGGCGTTGCGCCAGGCCCTGAGCCATGCTGAAAACCAGGCCCGGAAGTATAAGGATCGCAAAATTGAGACCAAGCGGCTGCCCAAGGAAGAAAAGATTATGACTGCGCCGCCGGTGGCGCGGCCCAAGGCGCGTGCCACGCCTGACGCTGAAGCGAGCGAGGGCAAGCCTGCACGCGGCAAGGCAAGGGCATCGATCGCGGTTCACTCGTTCCCGGCAAAAGCCACGGTGGTCGAGCCGCACATTATCAAAAACGGCGAATGCTTCGCGCTTAAGCCTCTGACAATTGAAGAGGCGGTAAAGGATGCTGAGTTTCGCGACCGTGACCTGCTGATCTTTCGCGATCCTGCCGGCGAGACGTACGTGCTGCATCGCAGGCGCGACGGCCAAATGGAACTGGTGGAGATTCCTTAGAGGCAGGGACTAGGCACTAGGGACTAGGAGGAGCCTGCGCGGCAGGCTCAGAACCCCGCCCAGCGCACATACGCTGCGATGATTGGCTGACCCCAGAGGCTGCTCACGACTCCGCCGATGCAGAGGAATGTGCCTAGCGGCAGCTTTGTCGTGGCCCAGGACTCGCTTCCTTTGTTTCGCGTGAGCACAACAATCCCGGCCAGCGACCCTAAGACAACGCCAATCGCGAATGAAAGCAGCGCCCCTGGGAGCCCCAGCCACGCGGCCAGCATTGCCATAAGCTTGGCGTCGCCGAGGCCGAGGCCTTCGTGATGGCGAATGAGTTTATAGATCCAACGGATAAGGAGGATTAGGCCGGCGGCGGCGAGGATTGCGAACGCGGAGCCGAAGGCGCTCTGGAGGCCGATCCTTAGCGTCGATGAAGATGGAGCATCGGAATAACGATCTCCGATAGAACGATAGACAGCGCTAAAGATGACTCCAAGAGTGATTCCAGGGAGTGTGAGCCAATCTGGAAGCCAAAGGTGTTCCAGGTCGAGCGCGGCGAGGGCGATGAGCAACCAGAAGAAGATCATCTTCCCCATCGTTGCGCTGAAGTCGTTGTAGACGTTGTAGTGAAGAAACCGCGAGATTGCCGGAACGTCCGGGTCCAATGCGAGTTCAAGAAAGCGCCAGGCCACAGTGGCCCAAAGCGCGCTGATCGCTGCTTCCACCAGCGAATATCGCCATCCAATCCACGTCCTGCACGTCCTGCACCGTCCGCGCAGCGCCAGCCAGCTCAGCAGCGGCACA
Organism: Occallatibacter sp.; assembly: GCA_050014675.1. Taxonomy (GTDB): domain Bacteria; phylum Acidobacteriota; class Terriglobia; order Terriglobales; family Acidobacteriaceae; genus Telmatobacter. The sequence goes on from JBEKCW010000231.1 coordinate 8,126, forward strand.
TTCTCCCACCAGGCAAGCGTGCGGCCGCAACTGCGGCAGTGCGAGCGCGGCTTAACAATACTCTCGCCCGCCGGCCAGCGCGTGAGGCACACGTTCAGAAAGCTGCCGAAGGCCAGCCCCATGAGCGCGGCAAAGACGGTTCCTAAAACGCGAATCATCAGAAGAATTGAGTATACGGTTGAGAGGACGGAATGGAGGGAGCAGGGGCCTTCAGGCCCCTGATGACGATGACGCCGATCACGGCTTTAGCCGCGGGCATTTCGTATCATTCCGGCATGATTTACGCTCCGCAAGAGATTCGAACCTATTTTGTTTCAGCGGTGGCGGCTAACC
>JBEKCW010000232.1:0-8449 GCA_050014675.1 Occallatibacter sp.
CCGATGGCCTGTGCAGAAACCAGTCGGGATGATCTTTCACGATCTTCTTGCCGGGCATCGTCGTTTCCGGCTCAACCCAAAGCGAAAAGCCCAGGTGGTCCGCCTTAAGCGCCGCGCCCAGCGGGTGAATGCCATTGGGATAGTAAAGCGGGCTGGGAAACCAGTCGCCGCGATTCTTCCACCAGGGATTCCACAACGGATTTGTCGGGTCATTTTCGAGGCCCACCGATGCTCCGTACCAGCCGGCATCCACGGCGTAAAGCTCGACCGGAATCTTATGGTCGTGAACCCACTTGATATAGGCCAGCTTGTCGGCAATCGGCTCAGAACCCCAACTGCCGAAGAGAATCGGCCCGCGCATCGGCTGGCCGTTTTCCTGCGGGGTATAGTGCGCAAACAAAAGCCGCCGCCAGTGGTTCTGCGCCTCCTGCCAGTCGCCGCCGGTCCAGCTCATCAGCACAATACGCGGCGAGCGAATTTCTTCACCGGGATGCAGCCGGAGATGGGTCGCGACCATTCCGCTGCTCATGGTGATGGTCTTGCCATCCGCGGAGTAGTCGAAGTCGGCCTTCCAGCTTCCCGTCCAGCCGATCGCTTCAATGAGCCCATGGTCCCCGGTCTGAAGATTGAAGAAAGGCAGACTATCGCCTGTTGACGATCTTCCCCACGGGTTCTCAAGATGGTCGCTATTGCCGGCAGCGAAGTGCGCCATCAAAGGTTTGAAATCATCAACGTCGGCAGAGCTGCCCTGTGCGTGGCGTAGGTAACAATCTCCGGGCGAGGCGGCAATCGCCCAGTGCAGGGGCAGAATATCTTCAATGATCGGCGTATCGAAATCGCCGTCGTTGCGCAGCTTGAGCACCCAATCGGCAACACCGGGAAATTCGGGATAAAGCCTCACCTCGGCGGTGATCGTCAGACGCGTAGCCGGATCTGTATAAGAGTAGAGCTGAACCTGACCGTTCGTTCCGTCGCCAGCCTTATGCGCAAACTGCCAGGCGGCCAGCAATTGCGCTGAATCTTTGCCGCCATACTTGAATGAAAATGGAACGCTCTGCGGTTTCCAAAGATCGGGCGAGGTCAAGTCCTGCGCCAATGTTGGGCTCAAAGCACCCAAAGCGCCAAAGATCAACAGGAAAGACGCAGCAATTCTTCTCAACCGCTGTGTAGAATTCGTCGGGTTCATGGTGTGAGTGTTTCTCCTTACTCCACTGCTTTAGCACGATCGCGCTCGGCCGCCGCAATGCTTTCGGGCTTTCCAATATCCCGCCAGTAATACTCATCGGCGCGAAAGACCGCAATCTTCTCACCCTCAGCGGCGAGGCGCAGATAGGCATCGATGATCGAGAAAGCGCCGGTCACGTTGAGCAGCGAAAAGATGCGCGGCGAGAGGATGTGAATTCCCGAGAAGGCGAATTGGTATGTTTGTTGCGCAGGCCTGACGAGTTGCGGTTCAAGATTGCGCCCGGCGCGACGCCCGCAGAGAATTCCGTCCTGGTCGAAGATGAGCTGCCGTGAAGATTCGCGCGCGGCGACAGCAAGCGTTGCCAGCGCGTCGCTTTCATTGTGCGTGCGAATCATGCGGGCAAGATCGATGGTACTGATCACATCGACGTTGTGAACGATAAAAGGCGCGTCACGATCAGGACCGTCTTCGAGGAAGAACCACGCAGCGTGTTTGATTCCGCCGCCAGTATCCAGCAACTCCGCTTCGCGCGAGATTTCGACACGCATGCCGAGGTCTTGCCTGCCCTCGATATACCGCTCAATCTGATCGGCGAAGTGATGCGCGTTGACGATGACCTCAGTGACTCCGGCAGCATGCAGTCGGGTAAGCACGATCTCGAGCATGGTGCGTCGGCCAAGAGTCACCAGAGCCTTGGGCCGATCGTCGGTGAGCGGACGGAGGCGCGTTCCGAGCCCCGCGGCCAGCACCATCGCTTTCATCTATACCGCCTCATTGAGAACAGCCTCGCCGGCGAGGCCCATCTTCTCAAGCTCAATGTGGCGCAACACCACGCGAACGCCGCTGCGGGTGCGCAGATGCGTGGCAAGATGCTCAGCGAGATAAACCGAGCGATGCTGGCCGCCGGTGCAACCGAATGAAACCATCAGGCTGCGAAACCCGCGGCGCTGATAGCTGCTCACGCTACTGTCGACGAGCGATTCAACATGCGAGAGAAACTGCTGCACTGAGTCCTGCGCATCGAGATACTCAATCACGGGCGCGTCCTGGCCGGTGAGCTGGCGGAAGCGTTCTTCGCGTCCGGGATTGGGCAAGCTGCGGCCATCGAAGACGTAGCCGCCGCCGTTACCTTCTTCGTCCGTTGGTGGCTCGCGATGGAACGAGAAGCTGAAGATGCGCACGGTAAGGCCTTCAGCCGGAGCGGCGAGTGCCTGCAACTTCTCAGAGCCAAGCATGGAGTGAAAGGCATCGAGCAGCGACGGGACGGCGATGGGAAGTTGCACGTTGTGATGCAGCCAGCGCAGGCTCTTGAGCGCGAAAGGCACACTCTGCAGAAAGTGAGTCTTGCGCTCGTAGAAGCCGCGGAAACCGTAAGCGCCGAGGGCCTGCATCAGGCGCACATAAACGTAGGCGTAGTAGTGCTCCATGAACCGCTCGCGATTGAGCGGAATGTGCATGGCCAGGCAATCGAGATATTCGTCGAGCAGCTGCTGGCGCAGCGCGGGCGAGAGATCGGCCTTGCCGTCGTAAAGCAAAGAGGCGATGTCGTACTGGAGAGCGCCGCGGCGGCCGCCCTGGTAGTCGATAAAGTACGGATGGCCGTCGCGCAGCATGATGTTGCGCGATTGGAAGTCGCGGTAGAGAAAGTAATCGTGATCGGCGGCGAGCAGGAATTTGGTGAGCCGCGCAAAGTCGTGCTCGAGATCCTGCTCGTTGAAGCGGATGCCGGCGAGGCGCAGGAAGTAGTACTTGAAATAATTCAGGTCCCAGGCAATCGACTGGCGATCGAAACTGGCGCGCGGGTAGCAGGCCTTGTAATTCAGGTCGCGTCCAGCCTCGACCTGGAAGCGCGGCAGCACCGAGACCACGTTTCGATAGGCGTCGAAAACGTCGGGCGCGATGGATTCGCCGCTGCGGTTGGCGCTCAGGAAATCGAAGAGCGTGGTGTCGCCGAGATCCTCTTCAAGGTAAGCGCCGCGGTCGATGTCCTGGACGTAAATCTCAGGAACGGGAAGGCCGAGACGGTGGAAGTGGCGCGAGAACTCGAGGAATGCCGTGTTCTCTTCGCGTACCCCGTAGAGGATGCCGATGGCGGTTTGGCCGCGGCCGGCCAGGCGAGAAATGACGCGTCCCGAGCCGCCCAGCGCGCCCTGCAGCGGCTTTACGGTCTCCGCGGGAAATCCGAAGTGCTTCTCAAATTGCTCTTTTAAGACGTCCATAGAGTGCTTGCCGTGAATATGTCGGGCTGTTTCAACGATATCTGGCGCGGCAAGCGTGGTGCAAGGCGAAGAGCGGCGAGGGGAGATTATCTGCAACGGCAAAAAGCGTTGCGAAAAAGGGGTTAGCAGGTTAGCGAGTTGGCCGCGCTTCGCGCGTGGTAGCAAGTTGGCGTGCGCTTGCGCGCACATGGCGTGTGCTAGAAGTGAGATTCGTGGTCTGCCACCCTTTTTACACACGAAATGAAAAAGCAGGTCCTTCGACTCGGCTTCGCCTCGCTCAGGAGGGGCAACCTGTAATCTGCCGGGGCCGGCCATGATCCTTTTGTGTTACTTCTCTCAGCGGTCTTGATACGATAAAGTTCTTAAAGCGATCCGGTCCCCGAGAGGTCGGGCATTGCCGGGTTTCCCTATTGCCAGCGAATCGCTCTGTCTCGGAATCCAATTTATGAGAGATTCATTCGGATCGAACGCCGAACCCTCAGCTATTTTGCCGGACATCACCGGTTTGGGGAGACGCTTGTCTCTGCGAGTGCCGCGGCAGGCAATCCTGATCTTGGTAACTCTCGCAGTCGTGCTCGACGCTTGCGTCCATGCAGCGGTGGCATCGGCGAACACCCCGCGCGCGGCAGCCATCGGCTACTTATGCTTCTCACTTGCTCTGTTCGGTTGTGCCCTGGCCTTCAGGACTCGCGCGCGCGCAGCAAAGGGCGCGTTGCGCATCCGCTGGTTTCTGGTTGCGGCGGGCGCGCTGGCTTCGGCCCTGGCCTTTGCTCCTTCGTTCGCTGAAGTTGTACTGCACACCGGGCCGGCAAGGCTGCTGCAGACTCCCCTCTTTAATACGAGCGAGGCTTTTTTCCTGCTGGCAATCGTGCTGTTCTCAGCCGGAGTAGCCCGCTCCATCGTTGTAGTTGACATGATGCAGGCGGCGCTATTCGTGGTGCTGCGCTTCAACCTCGTCTATTCACCAGCCACCCGCGATCACTTTGTACGCAATCATCTGCTGGTCAGCCAGCTCATGTCGCTCTTTCTTTTCCTGGCCGCGATGGTCGCGTGCCTGGGAGCAGCTTCAAACGCCGAGCTGAGGTTGCTTCGCATTCTGGCCTGGTTCTTCGGCCTGCGCCTGATTTCGTATTTCGCGTCGGATCAGGTTTCCTACGTCTGGTCTCATCACGTCCACTGCAGCCTGTGGGATGTAGCCGGGACCGTGCTTCTCGGCGGTTTTGCGCTTCATCTGCTCTACTCGAGCCACCCTGCGGCAACGGAGGATGAGGAGACAGAGCCGCTGCGCCTTCCCAGCGTGATTGTGCGCAGCCTGATGCCATCGTTCCTGGCGCTCGTTAACCTGATGCTCGGCCTGTTTATTTTGACCATCTCGGTTCCGCTGGCGGCTGCCGCCATCACCTTATCGCTGGTGTGTTACGTAGTGCGGACCGCGCTGCTGCATGCTCAGACCGTCGCGGAAAAGACGCTTCTCGAAAGCCGCAACGTGCAACTCGAAGGCCTGGCCATTCGCGATCCGCTTACGGGCATCGGTAATCGGCGCTCGCTCGCCGGAGTCTACGGCCGGCTGCGCGACTCGGCCAGCGGCGAAAGTCTCTCGCTCTTGCTCATGGATATCGACAGTTTTAAGCAGGTAAATGACTGCCACGGCCATTTGCACGGCGACAAGGTGCTCGTCGGACTGGCGAGAGAGATGGAAAGGCTGGTGCTGGGCAAGGCCGGCAGCCATTGTTCACGCCTCGGCGGAGACGAGTTCGCCCTGTTGCTGCCGGGCGTTTGCCATGAGGAAGCCTCGGCGCTGGCCGAGGAGTTGCGCAAGCGTTTCAGCGCGCGCACGTTTGCGGCAGCAGATGGGACAGTAACCCTGAGCATAGGCGTTGCCTCGCTCGTGCACGCGCGCGAGCTGCCACTTGAAACGCTCATTTCCTACGCCGACGACGCTCTCTACCGCGCCAAACTGCTGGGCCGCAATCGCGTTGAAGTCCAGCCCCTGTGGGAGCCGGGAGCTGCGGCCAGCGATGCCGCCGCGTCAATGCTCCGCGTGGCGCTTCAGGAAACAGCAAGCTAATCGGCAGCGATTCAAACCAGGGGTTTCAAATCTCCCAGCGTGGTAGGAATCAGCTCCGCGACCGTCGGGTGAATGTGCATGGAGTGCGTAAGCAGCGAGACCGGCTGCCGCGCGTACATTGAAGTAAGAGTGCAGTGAATGGCCTCGTCGGCTCCCGTGCCAAACACTGTGGCTCCCAGAATCTGGCGCGTTTCAGCGTCGACCAAAATCTTGATGAACCCGAAGGTCTCGCCTTTTTCAATGGCCCGGCTCACCCTCGTCATGGGCCGCATCGCAACCAATGCCGCGCGGCCGTGCTTCCTCACTTCGCCTTCCGTCATCCCCACATGCGCAAGCGGCGGATCGATAAATAACCCCCGAACCGGGATCCGATCGCTCAGGCGGCGCGACGCCCCCGCCAGAAGATTGTCAGCCACAATCTCGAAGTCGTTGTAGGAAGTGTGCGTAAAACCGCCGTGACCGTTGCAGTCGCCGAGCGCGTAAATGCCTTCAGCACTGGTGCGCAGCTGATCGTCAACCACGATATATCCACGTTCATCGGCGGCGATTCCGGCCGCCTGCAAATTAAGGTCGTCGGTATTTGGTTGGCGGCCAACAGCCAGCAGCACATGGCTGCCGGTGACGTGTGGCGCTCCTTCGTTGCATTCGAGACCGGCGAGCACTTCACTGCCCTGCTTTTCAAAGTGAATGCAGTTTGCGCCGGTGCGAATCTCGATGTCTTCGGCTTTGAATACGTCATGAATTACCTGCGACGCGTCACTGTCTTCCTGCGGGGCAAGCCGCACATTTCGGTCAACGATCGTCACGCGCGACCCGAAGCGGCGAAACATCTGCGCGAATTCGAGGCCGACGGAGCCGCCGCCGATTACAACCAGGTGCGATGGCGCTTCCTCCAACTCGAGCATCGATGTGCTGGTGAAATATGGAATGGATTCGATGCCGCGCAACTCGGGAATCAAAGGCCGCGCACCAACATTAAGAAATATCTCGGGAGCCTGAAGCACGGCATCGCCGACGCGAAGTGTGTGCGGCGATTCAAACGATGCAGTGCCCTTGAAGATGGTGAGGTTGGCCGTCTTGCTCAGCCACCCCTCTTGCCCGTTTCGCGATTGCAAAACGATCTGCTGCGCCCTCGCTTTCACTTCGCCGAGGTTTACGCGAACTGAATCGGCGTGGACGCCATACTTGCTTCCATTGCGCGCCAGGTATGCGGCACGGGCGCTGGCCACCATGGCTTTGGTCGGGGTGCATCCCGCGTTGACGCAGGTTCCACCAAAGAATTTCCGCTCCACGATGGCTACCTTGCGACCGCTTGACGCAAGCCGCGCCGCAAGAAATGGACCGGCCTGGCCGGCTCCCACAATGACCGCATCAAAGTTTTCGTTCATGACAGCCTCACCACAGTAGATGCCGCAATTCAGATACCCGCTGCATCGTTTATATAGGCTGCCGGCAATCGGGACGAGAATTTCGATGCGTGGAGTGTTGAGCGGCGGTCCTGTCAGGACATGAGGCCGAGAGGACGGTAGGTTTGTTCATCGGCTTCTTCGATGGCGGGTTCGGAACAGTAAAGGCGAAGGTGGTCCTGGCTCAGTTTGCGCAGCCACAGGTGAATGACCGCGACGATGACGATGGTGACGCCGAGATTGCGGATGTCGCGCTCCATCCAGATCGCGAAGCCACGCGACAAGACCATGACAAGCGGCAGCAAGATGAAGTAGCCGAGCACGGTGAACGCGAGGTTGCTTTGTTGTCTGGCTGAGACACCGGTAAAAGGGACCGTGTCGCTGCGCAGAAAGATCAGGTCAGTTAGCAGGGCGCAGAACGCGATGGCGAGCGCGACTTGCGCGGCGGTTGAGAGGCCGGCGAGGATCTCGAGTGGCGCGTAAACGCGCAGCAGGCCAAGCATGGCCAGAGTAACGGCCACGCTGGCAAGCACGACCCAGCGTTTGGCGGCCTCGGCCCGCTCAAGCGATGTAGTAAAGACTGGCGGATCGCCGTGGGTCATTTGCCAGATCCACGCGCCCTGGCGATTGCCTGCCGATGTGAATGTGGTGCGCAACCCGGCGACAATCCAAAAGGCGATGAGACCGATCGACGCGCGCAGGCCGTCGGGGTCGATGCTGAAGTGAAGCTGTTGATGGTTGACGCGAAGGCGAAGCACAGTAACGGCAACCCAGGAGAGACCGACACCGCCGTAAAGCACAAGATAGATGCGATATCGCGGGACCCGCAGCATGGTTTGGCCGATGAAATGAAAGACTGCGCGGCCCACGGGCGTGCGGGCTACCGCGCGATTCAGCGGCGTGAGCAGCCCGTTGAAGAACCGGCTTTGCGAAGAGCGGGCGTTTGCGCCCACCAGCAACTGGCGTGTCCGGCGCAGGTAGGCGACGGGATAAGCGGCGATGACCAGCGCGACGCTTGCGAGCAGCGCGAAAACCCCGCAGCGGGCAAGGTTGGTGAAGATAGGTTGCGCAGCGCGGCCATCGAGAATGCGCTGATAGATGCCGAGAAACCAGTAAGGCGGGAAGAAAAAGACGTTTCTGCTGCCTGATTGCAGAAGATCTCGAGTGAACTCTGAGAGGACGGGAAAGAAGAGCAGAAGTACGGTGAACGCGGTGACAGCAATTCCCTGCGCGGCCAGGGCGAAGCGGCGGAAGATGCGCTCGCCGAAGAGCGCGAGCACCACGCTTTGCACGCCCAGCACCAGGGCCGAGGCAAAGAGCCCCGCAGACAAGACCGATGCGACATGGGCAAACACCAGGCGCGGCAGGCTGGGCGGATCGGTGGCGAGAGGCATCACGAGGGCAGCAAGGCAGCCGGTGTCGATGAGGAATCCTGCGACCAGGATTGCAATGGCGGCGACGCGCGCTGAGAACAATCGTCGCGCGGGAATGGGCAGAACGGTGAGAACGAAAATGTCGATGAGGTCGGGGAAAAACAAGTCCCACTCAAAGACGGTGGCGATGCCGACAA
>JBEKCW010000233.1:0-8448 GCA_050014675.1 Occallatibacter sp.
ACCCGCCGCCCAGCCGATCTGGAGATCGGCGCTACAACCGGCCTGGAGGCCGGCGCTACTGATCACTGACCACTGATCACTGACCACTCGTTTTAGTGGATCATGTTGAGCGTGTCTTGCGAGACCTGGTCGAAGGTGGTTACGGCTTTGGAGTTGGCGTCGAAGCCCTGCTGGGCGATGATGAGGTCAGAGAACTCTGAAGAGATGCTTACGTTGGAGTCTTCGAGGGCTGAGTCCTGAATGCCGCCGAGGCCGCCGGTGCCGGAAGCGCCAACCGATGCGGTTCCGCTGGCGAGGGTGGTCTGGTATTCGCCATTGGCTTCAATGTTGAGGCCCTGAAGATTGGTGACGTCGGCGAGCGCAACCTGGCCGACGATCTGCGATCCGCTGGTGTAGGTGGCGGTCACCAGGCCGTCGGAGCCGATGGTGAAGCCGGTGCAGGTGCCCGCCCCATTGCCGTCCGCGGTCGTGCCCGAAACGGCCGAGGCCGCATCGACCTGGCTGATGTTGGGCGTGCCGGCTGAGCCGAGCAGGTTCCAGTTCAGGTTGAGGGTCTTGGCGCCATCGGCGAGGCCGGTGAACGATAGCGGAATGGAAGAGACGTCGCCGGTGGCGGTGCCTACAGTTTCGGCAGCGCCGCCGGTGGGAGTGACCGAAGCGAGATTGCCGTTCTGGTCGAAGGTGAGCGTTCCGGTGATGGGCGGGGGCTGAACGCCGCCGGTAAATGAAGCCGCGGGAATGTTGGCCGAGTAGGTCCACGTGCCGGGCGAGACCTCAGTGTAGGTGACGGTGACGTTCTGGCTGGTGCCGATGGAATCGTAGACGGAAACGGTGGCCGGGAAGGTGGTGTTGTTGGAGGCGGCGGAGTCAAGGTTGGCCGTCATGCTGATGTTTTGCGTGGCGGCGGGCAGTTGCACTTCGCCCTCTAAAGGAAGCGTGATGGCGGTAAGCGGAGCGCTGGTATCGACGACTCCGTTGGTGGCGGGATAGCCCATTAATGTTGAGCCGTCGGTTGCGACCAGGTTGCCGCTGGTGTCCTGCGAGAAGGCGCCGTCGCGGGTGTACGCAGTTGCCCCGCCGATGTCGTGCACTACGAAGAAGCCGTTGCCATCGATGGCCATGTCGGACGTGCTCATGCCGCTGGTGTTGTATGCACCCTGCGAATAATCGGTGGAGTTCGAGGCCACCTGGGTGCCCGCGCCCACCTGAATCGGGTTACCCGAGCCGCTCTCGCCAATTTGCTGAAAAAAGAGATTGGAAAAGTTGGTGGTCTGCGTTTTGAAGGCGGTGGTGTTCATGTTCGATAGATTGTTGGCGATGGTGTTGAGGGCCGTTGTATCGGCTTCAAGACCGCTCAGCGGAATTGAGAAACTTGCCATGATGCGTCTCCTTCTAATGTGTGTTGCGGCCGGCGCGCTCATCAGCGGGCCAGGTTGAAAATCAGTCCGCGGCTTGCGTGGCGGGTGCGTGAGTGCGGCCGGAGAGCGCATGACCAACGCGCTTGGCGGCGGGACTCGGTTTCTCGACTCCGAGGTTGCCCTGGTTGATTACGCCGTGTGTTTTTGCGGCGGCGGTTTGGGCGTGTGCGGAAGCTGCCGGCGCGATGCCGGTTTTCGAAAGAGAGCCCATTGAGCCGAGCGTGGGCTGGCCGGTGGTGTGGAGGGCCTGCATGATCTGGGCGGTCTTTGAGTTGGCGGCTGGAGTTGCGGCGGAGGCGGGTGTGGACGAGGTTGCGGGGGCGGCGTTTGCCGCTGCTGCGCTTGCTTTCGCAGAGCCCGCTGGCGCATTCACGGTGGTCGACGAAGAGGAGCTCGTGGTATCGGTGGAGTCGGCGGTGAGCGTCTGGTTGATGTCGATCAACTGCTCAAGGCTGTTTACCTGCACCAGCTGATTGATGTACTCGTTGGGATCGGTGTCGGCGGTGGGGTCCTGGTTCTGCATCTCGGTGACCAGCAGCGTGAGAAAGTCATTGGCTGAAATGGTGGCTGAGTCGCTTGAGTCGGACGAGCCGGTGGTGCTCGAAGTGGCCGGCGACGCGGCGCTGAGCGGATTGGCTGCCTGCGCCTGCCCTGCTGCCAAAGCATGATTGAAGATGGATGCTGCTGCCATGCTGTTCTCCTTGTTACTGCTGAATCTTCGATCGCCTGATTCCCTGCTCGCTTATCTGTCGCGCGATTTTTCCAGTCGCCAGGTTCATGCCATCACCGAGATGTGTCTGCCGCCAGATCCGGAAAGGATGGGCGGGCTGTTACTGCCGCTCACATTTGTTGTTTGTGCCGGTGAGCTCGAGGCGGGTGGAATTGAGCTCAACGCCTGCGCAGAGGCGGTCTGGTTGTTGTGTTCGGATTGCGGTTGGCCTTGATGCTGCATTCCCTGGTTCGCGCCGGTTCCAGTGCTGTCAGCGAGAGTGAGTGAATCGACCGGGCTGTGCTGCTCCTGAAGGTAGTCGTGCAGTCCGGCCATGTGCGCACCGAGCGCCTGCGTGGCGTCGGCCGAGCCAGGAACCACTACCGCGCTGATGGCGCCGGCGTTTACTCCGGCGCGCACTGAAACCCAACCCAGCACAGGATCTTCAAATCCCGCTTCGGCCTGGTGCGCGCCGGCATGAACCCATGTGGCGTGCATTGAATTACTCGCGCCGTCGAGGGTGGAAAATGTATCTGCCGTCGAAACGCCTGCGTGGGCATCAAGCGACGGGCCAGCGCCGGGAGTTGATGGCAATGCTGTAGCCGTGTCGCAAACTACTGCCGCGCCTGCGGCTGCGGCGCTGGGCTGAATGTGAATTCCCTCGACCGCGGCTGGGTTCAGCATGGAATCGCCGGAGCGATTGCCGCGAATGCTCTCGGAGCTGGTAGTAGCGCGGGCCGCGGCAATTTGTGGACGGATGGGTTCTGCTGCGGAGTTGGATGAGAGCGAAGCGGTGGTTCCGATATCGGCTGCGGATGGTGTTGATGGATCGGCTGGATCCGGGCCTGAAGGATCTTTTTCGGACGACTGGTTCGACACTGCGCCGTCAGCCGTGGGCTGCTGCGTTGCTGTCTCCGGCGAATGGTTCGCGGTTGCCGAGCGCGACGCAATAGCTCCGTCAGCATCGGAGGCAGGCGTCTCAGGCGATGATTCTCTATTTGGCGCGGCGCCTGCGTTTGAGACCGAAAGGTGTGACCCTGGACTTCGAGACGTTACTCCCGTATGCTCGCCGGCGTCTGTATCCGATGTATTGATGGTGGCGAGTTGCGAGGCATTGGGTGGGGGAGCCTTTGCAATCGTCGCCTGCTGAACAGGCTGAAATAGCTGGGTAGCGACCGCTGTCGCATCCAAAAGCGACAGCGAACCTTGCTGCAGCGGCTTTAATTTCGCGGCTGCCGGTCGATCGTCAACACTCGACTTGGTGTGTGATGAATGAATTCCGCCCGAAGCGGCGCTTGAATCCGTTTCTTCCTCGGCCTCAGAGACCGCCTCTTGATCAGAGATCGGAGCAGAATGCGTTGAAGTCGCGGACGCCTGGATAGACTGGGCAGTTGGCGATTGAAGTGTCGGCTGGCTCGGTGTCTCAGCGCGCACCTGGTTCCCATTCAATAGAGACGAGGCGCCTGGGTTTTCTTTTGCCGACGCCTGCGATCCTCCGGACTCGGCTGTCGCTGACGCGTCTTCGCCGGCGGAGATCTCGAGGGCCGCGAACATCTGCTGCATGTTCGATCGAAAGCTCATGCGAGCGGTAGATTCGGAGGACAACGAATTGCCACCGAGCGCCAGCGGCCTATTCCGAATTCCCCCCACGGCACTACTCGCTGCCATCTCGCCAGGCGGCGTGCTTGTCTGCTGAGCTGAAGTCATCCCGACGTTGGTATCTACAGATGTGGCAACCATCACGCGTAAAGAAGGTGCAGAATCTTTGCCAAAGCAGACAGGGGGCGGTTAGAAACCTGTCAGTAATCGGGAAAGATGTTTCAAATCTGGAAAGGAACGTGAGGGACTGTGGGATTCTTCTCAAGTGCGGCCTCAAACATTCGAGCCGATCGTACGAGCTTGCGATTTAGCGCTCCGTTCCGTATGGACTCAGTTCCCTTCTCACCGAGGCTCTTCGCCGAAGCACGGATAAGAAACAGAACCAGCTGCCGCCAGATTGAGATTCGCGGTTTCCCGCCCTGGCGACAAAAACAAAGACGTCGCGAGGACGGGGCACCCATTCTTAGTGGTTGATTGAGACGGGCTCGGGGTCGGGGCTCCCGATCAAGGCTTTCGGGCGTCGCTGCGGCGCTTGCGGTTCAAGTGCCAGTCGTCGAGAGCCTGCTGAGCGCGGCGAAGATTGGTTTGGGCTTCACGCGCCCGCTCGTTTCTTGCGAGCGTTTCAGCCTGCAGCCTGCTGGTTCGCTTGTTCAGGTAATCGGCCCGCAGGTTTGCTACCGCGCCTTCGGCGGCTCGAATCCGCACGGCGAGAGTTGCGGCAAGGCGGCTGGCGCTGCGCGACTCTTCCATGCCGGCAATGCGATCGGCAATCTCTCCGCTCACCGCGCTTTGAGCTACCAGGCTGCGGCCGGCTCTCTCTCTCTGGTGCGCCGCGCGCAATGCGAGTTCCAGTTGCGCCAATTCCCCGATCGCCAGCTCCAGAATTCGACGACTCTCATCCTCTTCCAGTTGACGAATGCGTGCAATGCGCTCGATCTGTTGGGCCGCTCCCATCGGTTATATCTCTTGAGACAGCGCCGACAGACGGGCGAGGCAATCGGCAAAACCGACATGCTCGTGCGCGTCCTGGATCATGAACTCGCGCATCGGGCCGCGGGCTGCGAGTGCTCGATCGAGCTCCGCGTCGACGCCGGGTTTGTATGCGCCAATACGAACCAGATCTTCTGAACGGGAGACAATGCCCGTGAGCTTGCGCACCAGCGCCGCCTGCTCGCGATGCTCTGCCCCGGCAACAATGGGCATCAAGCGGCTGATCGAGTCCATGACCGCGACGGGCGGATACCAACCCTCGGCGGCGAGCGCGCGGGAGAGCACAATGTGCCCGTCGAGCAAGGAGCGCACCGCATCGACCAGCGGATCCTGCTGATCGTCACCTTCCATCAACACGGTGTAAAAGGCGGTGATCGACCCGGTTTGGTACTGCCCGGCCCGCTCGATCAATCGCGCCAGCCGCGCAAAGACTGACGGCGTGTAACCTTTGGCGGTGGGCGGCTCGCCGGCCGCCAATCCTATTTCGCGGGCGGCCATGGCGAAGCGCGTCAGCGAGTCGAGCACCAGCAGCACGCTCTTGCCCTGTCCGGCAAAAAACTCGGCCACGGTGGTAGCGGCCAGCGCCGCGCGCATACGCTTCAGGGGCGATTCATCTGAAGTTGAGACAACGACAACCGACTTGGCGCGCCCCTGCTCGCCCAGCGCATCCTCAAGAAACTCCCCCACCTCGCGGCCGCGCTCGCCCACCAGGCCGACGACCGTGACATCGGCTTCGGTGTTGCGCGTCATCATGCCAATCAGCGTGCTCTTTCCCACGCCCGATCCGCCAAAGATGCCCACGCGCTGCCCGCGGCCCACGGTCAGCATGGCGTCGATTACGCGAATGCCGGTTCCGAGCGGCGTGCGGATCGGAGTACGTTCGAGCGGCGAGTGCAGTTCGCCGTCGAGTGGCATGGAATGTGAGATAGCCAACGCCGGGCCCCCGTCGATCGGGTGCCCCATGGCGTTCAGCACGCGTCCCATCAGAGCCTGCCCCACGCCGGTCTCAGGCCCCTTGCCCAGTGCCCGCACCTCATCGCCAAAACGGATCCCGTCAATATCTTCGACCGGCATCGAGAGCACGTTCGAACCCTGGAAGCCGATGACCTCGGCAAGATGACGGCCGCCCGAGCGATCTTGAATCTCGCAGCACTCGCCCACCGATGCCATTGGCCCGGCCGACTCGATTGTCTGCCCCACTACTTCCACAATCCTGCCACGCCAGCGCCAAGGCTGGCCGCGCTCGAGGCTCGAAAAATAGTGGTCGAGCAGGGCTTTCATCAGGACGCCTCACGAAGGGCCGGCAAATCCTTCGCCGCGGAGATTTTCGCTTCGGGTCGCATTTCCCGCACGTCGCCGCCGGCGCGATCGAAGAATCCTCGCTCAATTTCGCCCAGCTGCGAACGAATCCCCAGATCGACTGTGCCAAGGTTGCTTTCGATCACGCAGTCGCCGAGGCGGAACCCTTCGCCGGCCAGCACTTCGGGTTTTACCGCCAGATTTGGCACATACGCGATGGCCTCGCGCCAGAGCTCAAGATCCGATGCGGGAACACGCAGCCGGACCTCGGTGGTTGCGGAGAGCTGCCCCAGCGCCACGCGAACTGCGCCGGTCAACAGCAGCGGATCCATCTGCGCCTCGCGGCGAAGGATGCGGGCCGCAACGCCGAGCGCAAGTTTCACCACTTCACTCTCAACCGCATGCAGATAGCGTTCCCTGGCTTCGGTAAATCCCGCCACCACGCCCGCAATGCGCCGCTCTTCCTGGCTGCGCGCGTTGATCAACGCCTCCCGCTCGGTTTCCTGCGCTTCAGATCTGCCCCGCTCGCGCCCGGCGTCGAAGGCTTTGCGCGTCTCCTCGGCGAGACGCTTCTCCCATTCGAGATGGTTGTTGCGATGCTCGCCTGATCCGTTGCCGGACGCGGATTCGCCTTCGGCGTCTCCGTAGCCATTCCAGACTGGAGAGGCCGGGTCTCGACCGGTGCTCGGATATTCGAAAATCTCAATCTTGCTCACCGGTTTCTCCTAAGCATTTCCTTGAGGTCAGGCCAGCATTTCGTCGCCGGTTTCGAGCTTCAGAATTACCTTGCCCTCGGCTTCGAGCCTGCGCGCCAGGTTCAGAATCTCCTGCTGGGCCTGCGCCACTTCGCGCGACCGCACCGGGCCCAGAACCTCCATGTCTTCCTTCAACATTTCGACAGCGCGCGAGCTCATTGCTTTGAAAATCTGCGCCCGCAGTTCTTCGTTTGCACCGCGAAGTGCGAGCGCCAGCTGCCGCTTGTCGACACCGGAAACAATTTCGCGAATCGTGGCTGCGGGAACGGTGATGAGGTCATCGAACGTAAACATCAGGTTGCGGATGCCGAGAGCCAGTTCCGGCTGGCCTTCTTCAATGGTCTCGAGAATCTTTTTGGACTCTTCGGCGTTGAGCCGGTTGAGCAGGTCGGCGACCGCCTTGAAACCGGAGTAGCTTTTGCGCGCCGCGTCGCCCACGCTCTCAAGCCGGCGATGCAGAATGTGCGCCACCTTCTGCGCCATCTCCGGCGAAAACTGGCGCATCTCGGCGAGGCGCTGCACGGCGACGACTTTATGCTCCTCGCTCAGGCTGGCCAGCACCATTGACGCCTTGCGCGGATCGAGATGAGCCAGCACCAGCGCGATGGTCTGCGGATGTTCCGAGTCGAGCAGCTTGCCCAACTGCTGCGGATCGGTGCGCTGCAGCTTGGCCAGGTTGCCTTGCGCAGCCTCCTGCGAGCGGCGCACCAGCATCAATAGATCGTCGGCGCGCTGCTTGCCGAAGGTATCCATCAGCAGCCGGCTGGCGTAATCGATGCCGCCGTGCACCATGAAGGCCTGCGTCTCGAGCAGCTCCCAGAACTCTTCGAGCACGTCGGAGGAGAGCTCGGGCGATACGCCGCGCAGGTCGGCCAGTTCCTCGGTGAGCCGCTGCACATCGATCTCCGGCAGCGCGCGAAGAATCTCCTTGGCCAGCTCCTCGCCGACGGCCACCAGCAAAACAGCAGCCTTGCGGATGCCGGAAAGATTCTCCGAGCTCCTGCGCCGTGCCGAACCGTCTGTCCCTGTCGCCTCTGCCACTCTTGGTCGTCCTTTTGATTCCGGCTAATCCGAATGAATCCAGCTCTGCAACAAACGCGAACTCTGCGTCGGCTCGCGCTTCATCTCCGCTGTCACCTGGTTGAAAACTTCCTGCGACCGCAGGCGTTCGGGATCGAGCTCAAGGGGAGCCATCGGCGGAGCGCTCGCGGCCGCTGTTTCGCCGGGCCCGAGCTCGTGCGGTTTTTTCCTGCCTGCCTCGATGGGAACAGAAGCAAGGCGCTTGAGCGCCGGTCGCACGCCCAAGAGCAGAATGACGATGGCCGCCATAAGGAGGGCCAGGTACTTGACCAGTACCGGAGAATTCTCGGCTTCAGACAAAACCTGTTGCGGCAACGCCGTCGGCACAGCGGCGCGATTCTGGTCGAAGGCCAGATCCTGAACGGTCAAGGCGTCGCCCCGGGTCTGATCGAAACCCACCGCGGCCTGAGCCAGCGCCGTAAGGTTGCGCAGCTCGTCGGCGGTGCGCGGCTGCCACAGGGCGGGCTTCTTTGCCGTCGCCGCCTGCATCAGGCGGTCATTCACCACGATGGCTGCCGTAAGACGGTGGATGCGGCCCGGATTCTCTACCGTATGCTTCACGGTCTTCGACACTCCGTAGGTGCCTGACTCGGTGGTC
>JBEKCW010000234.1:0-8444 GCA_050014675.1 Occallatibacter sp.
TGCGATGGGCGGCGCGGTGGGCGACTATAACAACGATGGTTGGCCGGACTTATATCTCACATGCTTCGGCGGAAACATTCTCTACAGGAATAATGGAGACGGCACATTTACCGACGTCACGGCCAAAGCTGGGGTACGGGATGGAAGATGGTCAACCGGAGCTGCCTTTGGCGATTATGACGGCGACGGCTTCGTCGATCTTATGGTGTCGAATTACGTAGATTTTCAGCTCGACGATCTACCTAAATTTGGCGGCGCCCCGAATTGCATGAGCCATGGTGTGGCTGTCCAGTGCGGGCCTCGCGGCTTGAAAGGGAACGGCGATGCGCTGTTTCATAACAATGGTGATGGAACCTTCACAGATGTGTCTGAAGCTGCGGGAGTAAGCAATCCAAATAAGTACTACGGGATGGGCGTAATCTGGGCAGATTTTAACAACACCGGCAAGCTTGATCTCTTTGTCGCCGATGATTCAACGCCGAACTTGCTCTATCGCAACCTGGGAAATGGAAAGTTTGAGGAAATAGGTCTTGAGTCGGGGACCGCGCTCAATGGCGAAGGGTCGGAACAGGGATTTATGGGGATCGCCATCGGCGATTATTTGCACAGTGGGCGCCCGTCGCTCTATTTGACGGCATTTGCCGACGAGAACAATGTGCTCTACCGGAACGAGGGCGATTGGAACTTCGACGAAGTCTCCTATCCATCGGGTACGGCCATGTCATCGTTGCCGTACGTAAAGTGGGGAGCAGCGTTCGCCGATCTTGACAACGACGGCTGGCTCGATCTGATTTCAGTGGACGGCCATTTGTATCCCCAGGTGGACACGCAGCCGACAGGAGCGCGTTACAAGGAGCCCGCGGTTTTATTCCTCAATCAAGGAGACGGCACCTTCTGCGATGCGACCGGTATGGCGGGAGGGGCGCTGAACGAAAAGTGGGTTTCGCGCGGGCTTGCAGCCGGCGATCTCTTTAATGACGGCAACCTGGATTTGGTGATTGAGAATCTCGATGGGCGCCCTGTGCTTCTCAAGAACTCAGGTATCCCGGGGCGCCACTGGGTGAGCTTTGAGTTGGCCGGCGTCACCAGCAACCGAATGGCACTCAATGCAAAAGTTCGCATCGTTGCCGGAGGTGTGACTCAGACGGACGAGATTCATAGCGGCGGAAGCTACCTTTCTCAGAACGATACTCGAGTCCATTTTGGGCTCGGTTCCGTGAATAAGGTCGATAGCGTTGAAATTCGCTGGCCTTCGGGAAAGGTTGACAAGGTCAGCAATCTTGCGGCGGACAAATACTATTACGTGCTTGAAGGGCAGGGACTTGTTACGGCAGACAAGGTTCGTCCGTCCAGGGCGAACGTTAAACTTGCCGGACATTAATGAAGGTCATTTCCTGGTCTTTGTGGCTCAGCAGGTTTTGGCGATTTATTGATGGAAAGCTCATGAACGCTGAAACTGGATCCCAGCACCATGGTGTGCGCCGCCAAAATGCTACCCGTGCGTTTTGCGGGCTTGATTGGGAGTGCGGCGGGGGTTCAGGAAGGGATTTCCGAGGAAGGGCAGGGAAGTTCAGTGAGAGCGAAAGAAGTGAGCGGAAAGAATCGACAGAAGCCTCAGCAAGCGCAGCATGAGGTCAGTTTTACATGCTTGCAAGCTAAAGTGAATGGTCAATTCATCTCGATGATTCGAGGGAAGATCGGTATTTTGGAGAGGCGAAGGTAGACCGGCGGGCGAGTGTTGCGAGAACTCGTTCGTGTCCCGTCATCCAGCGATGTATCCCTCGCCACGCATACGGAACTGCTCTCAGGCAAATTGTTCCAGGCTGAAACCGAGCGGCCAATCTTCTTTCTGGGCAAGCATCTCTTCCCAGGTAACTTCACGCTTCTGGTATCCCGCCATTCGTCCAAGCATGCAGCTCAACGCCGTTTCCACGCCATCGGCAATTTGATTATGCGTGGGTCCAGAGACAATGCTCGCGATGAACGTCCGCTCCTTGTCGCGATCCGCGTACTTGAGGTTGTCAAGGAACGCCCCATTGGCTGCAAACTTCCCTGATGCCTGTGCGGTGGATTCCGAGTCCTGCCACGACCACGCATTCTTGCCCGTAATCGCAATCGGACCCGCATATGGACACGTCGCCGAGCCAATCGCGCCAGACAGCCTGAGCCCTGCCTCGAATACGTTGTCGGGCTCAAACTGTGTTGAGGCAAACGAGAAGTGCACATCGTTTGGATAGGTGAAATCAACCTGGTAGTTATCCCAGCAGTCGCCGTAATGCGTAAGCACGTTGCGTCCACCGGTGGCCGTAGCCTTCAATGGGTGTGCGCCCAGCATCCAGTTGCACAAATCGATAATGTGAATGTTCTGCTCAACAAGAATGTCTCCCGAGAGCACGCGATCCCAGAGCCAGTTACGCAAACGGTACTCGTCCTTCCCCTCACCTTCGCGCTTCTTCTCTGTCGAAGCAGGAGCGTAGTAGTTGCCGGAGACCGTGGCGATTTTTCCCAATGCACCGCCCTTGATCCTCTCCGCCAGCGCAGCAATAGGCGGGGCTTGCCGGCATTGGAAGCCGACGTCGACGCTCTGGTTCGGCGTCACTTTCTTCGCGATTTCGAGCGCATGCCTGGCCTGTGCGATGTCCACGCCAACCGGCTTTTCGCAATAGACATGCTTACCCGAGGCGACCGCCGCGTTGAGGTGCAGCACGTGAAAAAATGGCGGCGTCGAAATCTGGATCAGATCCACTTCCTTTGAATCTGCAAGCTGTTCAAAGGCATGAGGACCGCGAAACAGCAGTTTGCTGTCGATTGCCGGCTGTCCCAGGTCAGTGTTCACTTTGTTGAAGTGAGCATGCCCCGCCTCTAGTTTGTCGGCGAACAAATCAGCAAGCGCTACGACCCGGGCCGAGGTGTTCTGCGCAAACGAAGTGGCGACCTCGGTGCCGCGATTGCCGCATCCCAGCAGACCGTGCCCAACAGCCGAGTTCGCCTCATAGCTAAACACCGCTCGTGGATCGAGCAACAACATCCCTGAAACCGCCGCCGTTCCTGACTGTATTAACTCCCGCCGATTCATTTTTCCTCGCATTGAAAACACCGGGCCTAAACCCGTGCTCAAGAATCCTATAGCGTTTTAGGAAATATGGCTGGGAAACGCGTCACGGTAAAGTCAGCGCCGCCTAAAGGAGCCTTGAACTGCCACGACGGCGGGTGGCTTCACCCTGCTTCCTAAAACTCCGCATAGGCGCATTTCCAGCCTTGACGCCTTCCATCTACGCCAATACCTCATCCAATATTCGCTGCAAGTATATCTTCTCGTTCTTCACGTCCTCGATTTGCTGCGGTCCCGATGTCTCGCGTTCGATGGTAATCGTGCCGGCATATCCCAGCTTATGCAGCTTCGTGCACACCTTCTTGAAATCGACCAACCCGTTGCCGATCAGAACTTCTTCGCCGAGCTTGTCCGGATCGGTTGGCCATTTGCCATCCTTGGCGTGAACACTTCGCACATGCGTGCCGATAATATCGACGGCATCCACCGGATTCGCCTTGCCGTAGAGGATCAGGTTTGCCGTATCCAAGCCAGTTCCAAGATTGGGCATGTTTACGTCCCGAATCGTCCGCGAAATCGTCGTCGGCGTTTCCTGCCCGGTTTCCATAAGGAAGTACTGCCCGTTCCCCTGGCAATGTTGCGCGACGGCGCGGATGGCCTCCACCGCACCCGGATACAAGGTATCTGCCGGGTTTTCCGGAATGAATCCGCAGTGCGTCTGTACCTGCCCAATACCCAGCTGCTTGGCGAAGTCTGAAACCTGCTTGAGTGCATCGATCCGCGCCGCGCGTGTACTTGGCGGGACCAGCCCAATTGTGGAAGGACCCTCGATGAAGTTCCACTCGAGCCTCCCCGGTCCAACCACCTCCACCGCCGTCGCCACCAGCTCGTACCTGGTCAGCAATTCTCCTATCTGGCGGGCGGCATCCGCAGTGAATTTGCCGATGTATCCATCGAGCGACAGGAAGCAGTTCGAGAAACCCATATCGTGAACCCGCTTGATTGTCGCCTCAGGCGCAGCATCGGGGCTCACCATGAGTCCCAGTGCCATCGGTTTCAGCTTTGGTGTATCAGCCAGCGAGGGAACTGGGTTCATCACGGTTGCTATTGCCGTGGCAGTAGCAGTACCCAAAAACGTTCGACGGTCCATCGAGTTCCTTTCTTTTTCGCAATGGACCGGTGCTCAGCTTCGGCGGCGGACTTGAGGGTCGCTTTCAGCGCTGGCTCAATGCGGAGTGTCAGGGTGGAGTTTTTTAGGGCGCCTATACGCGTCGTAAAGCTACGACCCAACTAATGAAATGTGCATCTATTTTGCGTTACGACAACGGAAGCGTCAAGCAACAACGAGGCAATTCGGGAACGCCAGGGTGGGAAGACCTGAATATGCTCATTTGCGATTTCGGAAGAAGCCACATCTTATTCTCTTCGTTGAGGGCTTTCACTCAGGAAAACCCACATCGCAGTTCGAAGTTATTTTATACGCGGATTTGGCTCCCCTCTTCCGATGGTCGCCAATCCGACAGTTAAGTTTCAGCAAGCTTATAGAGGCAAAGGGAAGTTCTGCAGGGGCGACAGATCAGGTGCGCATCGGCATCGATCCGAATGTGGAGTTTTCGGGTCGTTGTGCCTGGATTGTGCCAGAGAATGTCGCTTCTGGCGATTTGAGCGATTCTGGAATCAGTAAGTTACGTATTTCGAACGCCGGCTGCAATAAGTTCGAAAAATCCTGAGTGCGATTCTGGATGCATTGCTCATTCTCTGCTTCGGCGGCGAAGCAACTTCATTTTGCGAGGCCCACACGACTTACCAGGTCTTCGAAGCGGGGGTCCGCTCGCAGCGAATCGAGGCAGGGATCGACTTTGAGATAAACCAGGCCGACGTCATGCGAGCGATACGCGTCATCGAGCCACTTAAACGCATCCTTGCTGTCGCCCATGCCCGCGTAGATGAGCGCAATCTCGTACCGGCCCACTTCCTGCGTGCGTACATCTTCTTCGAGCTGGGAAATCAGTTGCTGGGCGGCTTGATTGCGGCCCGCGCGTGCATAGGCATTGCCCAAATGACCGAGCGCGTAAGCGCCATTACCGGACTTGAGAAATGCGGCGATTGCGTCGCTGTACATCCCTTTTTCAGCGTAGCTTGCGCCGGTGAGTAAGTTCCAGTCAGAGAGATTGATCTTAAGGCCGCGCACGGTTCGGGCCACATCAAGAGCCCGATCGTACTGGTGCGAAAAATAGTAGACGAAACCTTCGGCGTGAAACGTACTGCCTGAAACCGGATCGAGATCGACGCTGCGCTGAATCTCTGCGAGAGCTTCATTGGGATGCCCGGTGCGGACCAGATAGAAGGCGTATTTTTCGTGATTGGTGGCCGAATTTGGATTGAGCTCGAGGGCGCGGCGAAACTCCGATTCTGCGACGGGCCAATCCCAATCCAGCGTCATGGCGGTGTTGGCCAGTTCGGCGTGGGCCTCAGAGAGATAATCGTCAAGCGCGATGGCCTTGAGTGCTTCAGTCTTCTGCAAGCCAAACGCCTGCTCATACGGCATTCGCCCCGATTCGCCGAGCATGCCATAACAACTGGCCAAGGCGGAATGAGCCTGTGCGTAAGTAGGGTCCTTTTCTATCGCGCGATCGAAATCGGTGATCGCGTTCTTGCAGTCGTCAGCCTCGCGCAACAGTATTCCATGCAGATAATCGTCCTGGGCCGCCGGATCGACGGAACTCTTGCGCGTCAGTTGCGCCTGTTGTTGCGGAGTCACATCGCTGCTTACTTCGTCCGCGATGGCTTGCGCCACTTCTCCCTGCCAGGAAGAAACTCCTGAAAGATCGCGAATATAAGTGTGAGCCCAGACGGGACGATCGTTTCTGGCATCGATGAGCTGGACGCTCACGCGCACCTGGTTGCCTTCACGCAGCACGCCACCTTCAACAACGCCGTCGACTGAAAGCTCATGGGCAATCTCGGGCAGCGTTTTTTTGGTGCCCTTGTAGCTCATTGAAGATGTGAGAGAGATTACGCGAAGCGTCGACACCTGCCCAAGGTCGTTGATGAGTTCCTCGGTCATTCCATCAGCAAAGTAATTTTGATCGGGAGAGCCGGAAAGATTTTCGAGGGGCAGAATGGCGATGGAGTGAATCCCTTTTGGGGAGCCGGATCCGTTCATCCACTTTTTTGCAGCCCAAATGCCGGCGAGAACAACCAGGCAAATCGCGAGTCCCGCGACTGCTGCGAATCGAGGAGTCAGCAACCGCCTGGAGCGTGAATGTCGCAATTTCGACTCGAGCTCGGCGACGGGTACGCTGCCACCTGGCGGGGCCTTTGGGATTGTCGGTTGGCCGGCCGCAGGCGCTGCTGCCGTTGCTGACTCCTCGTGAGGTTCGAAGTGGAATCGCGGGACGTAGGAACCGCTGGGCAGTTCGATGCGGATTTCAGATTTTTCCTGGCTGGTTTCGCTATAGTACTGCGTGAGCTTTTTGCGAACTTCGCTCGCCCTGACGCGCACAACAGAGTCGCTTCCAGTGTCGTAGCTGACCGGGCGCCCGAACATTTCGGCGCCAATCATCCGCTCTCTGAGGTTATCGACGTCCCCATCGAGCGCGTGGCCGACAATCAGCCGGAGGAAGTCCTGGGTGCGCCTGCTCCCGGCGAAGACATGGCTCGCCAGGATCTTTTCGAGGTGCCCCCGGACCAGGGTTATCTGCTCTGGTGCGAGCACACTCGGCTCACCGAGCGAAGATGGACCGGCTGGCGACATTCCTCACTCAGACCTCTCCTCAGTTCCCTACTATAACATCGCATTAACTTTCAGGTCTGGGCTTGGCCGGCGATCAAAAACAGCTCGTAACGGGCTGCGCGCTCGACTATTTAAACGCCTTTAATTAAATGACTTATCGCTCGTAACGGGTGCCTGATCCGTTAAACGCTTTACATCGCAATCGACCCGGTGTTCTGATTCGTGTGCTTTTGGAATGGGGATTTTCGGGTTCGGTTTGTTATTAACCAACAAAGCCGACCTACCCGATAATTTTCAACATGGTCCGATTGTTGACTCGAATTCCACCATCGATTTCCGAGAGGGGCGGGCGGCGTCGCCTTCCCGCGAGGAGGAATCTTCGTTTCTTTCCGAATGCCAGGCATTGCACCGGGTGGATTTGCGCCGGTCTCTGCGCCTCCGTCCTGATGATGGGCCGCTCTGTTAATGCTCAAGGCCAAAATCCAGCCGATGACTCCATCGAGTCGGCAATGCAGAAGGGTGCCCAGGCGATGACTTCCGGCGACTTTGCCACGGCGGTGACCGCTTACTCTTCCGTCACCCATCATCAACCCGATTTAGCCGAAGGCCACCTCAACCTCGGACTGGCATTCTTTCAGAGCGGTAAGTTGGATAATGCGCGGCCGGAACTTGCGAGGGCTCTCGCCCTGAAACCGGGGCTGCGCGGAGCCAATCTCTTCCTCGGCCTAATCGACTATCGGGAGAATCGTTTCAAGGACGCCGAGACGCGTCTTGAACGGGAGACAGCCCTTGACCCCCACAGCGCCAAAGCTTTGATGTGGCTGGGTGTCTGCCGATTGGCTGAGGGCGATCCGCGGGGTGCGATCGCGCCGCTCGATAAGGCATATGCTCTCGACCCTCACGACGTCGATATCCTTTACCACCGCGGGCGCGCTTATTTTCTAGTGGCGAATGCGTCCTACGCCGCGATGTTTCAACTCAACCGTGACTCGGTGAGAGTGCACCAGGTGCTGGCCGAGGCATACGCGCAGGCAACGCGCAACCAGCAGGCTGTCGCCGAACTTGAACTCGCGGTCAAGATCGCGCCCCGCCAGCCCGGGCTCCACGAAGAGCTTGCAGATCAGTACTGGGTGGTGGGAGAACTGGATAAGGCAACTGCCGCTTATCGCGAAGAGCTGACCATCGACCCGTACGCGACCTCTTCAAAATACAAGCTGGGCAGCCTGTTGGTGCTAAACCAGAATCCAACCGGGGGGGTGGGTCTGCTGCGGGATGCGCTCGAAGCCGACCCATCGCTGATCGACGCGCACTATTACCTCGGCGTGGGACTTGTAGCTACCGATCAGCCCAAGGAGGCGATAGGCGAATTCAACCAGGCCATCGCCGCCGACCCGATCAACGACCGCGCCATGAGCGCCTACTACAGGCTGGCGCAGGTCTACCGCAAGCTTGATCAGAACCAGGAGGCTCAGGCCGCCATGCAGAATTTTCTGCGGCTGCGGTCTGAGAGCAAGGCCGCACATGACGACCGGGCCGCCCAGATCGCGGGCAAACGGGCAGGACTTCCAGTAGATGATCCGGAACAAGTTTCGATGACGACAGGTACTCCATGAACGATTTTTGGCCTGGCGTGACAGTCGCTCACGCCAGGCACGC
>JBEKCW010000235.1:0-8430 GCA_050014675.1 Occallatibacter sp.
GTTTGGGTCCGTGGGTCAAGCGAAGTTCCCTCCCAGGTTCCCAAATGCGAGGGACCTGGGGCACCCATTTCCTTGCCCGGACGCGGTCTGATGAGCACCTCCAGCGCGCCGCGTTCCACTTCTTCGGCCTGGCGGGGATACACGTAGTGCCGCGCGGGCAGAATTGCGGGCCGGGCGGGCAGCACTTCGGCTTGCCAGTGGTGAGGGAAACTCTTGTCGAATGTAGATAGGGCGGGCTGCATTACGCAAAGTGCTCCCACCCCTGCGCCTCGAGCGCCTGGCGTCCTTCAGCCGTAATCAGCGTAACAATCGGCTGCTTCGCCGAGCGCTTTACCACCTGCCCGATGCGCGTTACGGCCACGCCAGCGATTTTTCGCGGCAGGTGCGTATTTGGCCGCGCGGTAAACAGCAACTCGTAGTCCTCACCGCCGTGGATCGCCTGCTCGAGCGTAGCGCCGGCCGTGACGGGCAACGCGCCGCCATCAACCTCCGCGGCCACTCCCGACTCGTCACATAGATGCGCGAGATCGGTCGAAAGCCCGTCGCTTAAATCGATGGCCGCGGCGGCGAACCCGCCCTTTGCAAGCCATAATCCCTGTTTGACTCGTGGCTGGGGATACAAGTGTCTGTACAGGGTTTCCTTCATGTTCCCCCGAGTATTCGCCCCGCCAGCGCGAGAGCCTTTGCGCACCCTGGCCAGCTCTCTCAAGATCTCCAACCCAGCCGCCGCGCCGCCCAGGCTTCCGGTTACATAAATCGCATCGCCGGGCCGCGCGCCCGAGCGCAGCAGCGCCTTGCCGGCCGGCACAGCGCCGAGCAGAACAATGTCGGCAGCTGCAATGGGCGACTCAGCCAGGTCGCCGCCGGCGAGTGGGGTGTGAAACTCGGCGGCGAGGGCAAGCAGTCCGTCGTAGAAGCGGTCGATCCAGCTTGTCCCAGCCGGACTCTTTGCGCTGCGGGGTTTGGAACTCCCGGCCAACTCTTTCGGCAGCCCCAGCGAAAGGAACGCCGCGAGCGGACGCGCGCCCATGGCCGCCAGGTCGCTCAGGCCGCGCGCCAATACCCGCTGCCCAATCGCCTCAGGTGGGTGCCAGGCAATCTCAAAATGCCGCCCGGCAATTGAAAAATCGGTAGTTACGGCAACCTCTTCGCCGGGCTTCACGCTCACCAGCGCGCAATCGTCGCCAATCCCCAGGCGCACACTCGGGCTGGAGCCCGCAGCCGTGACCCGGGCACGGATCCGGGCCAGCAGAGCCAGCTCGCCAACCCGCTCAACAGGCCGGCGTTGCGTTGATTCCTGGCCAGCAAGTGGACGCCTCTCCATTACTGAATGTGCTCCATGGGTTGAGGATACACGCCGGTTTACATCTGACGCGGCGCAGGCAGGCGCGGCCGGCGCGCTCAAGTTCCGGCCCGATTTGGCCGAAGCAGTAAGCACGGAGGCCTTTACTTCGAACGAATTGCTGCAAATCCGTTGCAAACCGCTGGAGTCGCAGCGTTTCTCCTTTTGAAATTGATTGACCCGGCAGAGGTGCCTTTGTTAGCCTTTAAGGCAGTTCTCGTGTCTGCGCCCTCGTGCGCATTGGTTGCTACGGTTAGGCTTAACGGCAAAGCCGAGGCGGGTATGCCCTGCTGGGGTTCGTCGAAGGGGTAGCTGTCGCCTGTTGATTGCATCGAAACTCAGCGGGTAGGCTCCAGGGGTTCGGCAACTCCGGTTTTGCAATAGGGTTAGTGTTTCTGCGCCATTTTTGGTTTTTGGCGAATTGCGGACCTGCTGCGGCGGGATGAAGGCCAGAATTATGCTGCGCAAGCGCTACTACATTCTCTTTGTAGCCCGGGATGAAGACGGAAG
Source organism: Occallatibacter sp. (assembly GCA_050014675.1). GTDB lineage: Bacteria > Acidobacteriota > Terriglobia > Terriglobales > Acidobacteriaceae > Telmatobacter. Next base: position 1,853 of record JBEKCW010000235.1, read on the forward strand.
AGTTCGCAAGATTCCGCTTCCCCTGCGATACGCTTACGGCTTTGTCGTTGCCGCGGTGGTTGGCGCATTCACCATCGTGGGCCTGGCGGGTTCCTATACCCGCATGCTGATGAAAACCGAGAGCTACAACCAGATGCGGCTGGAGCGCGAGACGCTGCGCAAAGACTACAACCAGATGGCGCAGATTGCTCACGACCGCAGCGTACAGGTTGCTTCGCTGGGCGCGCTGGCCAACGAGGTTTCAACGCTCTACGGATTAAGGCCGAACCGCTCCAGCGCAACTCCGCGCAGTGTAACGCCAGTGGTCAAGACTGCCTCTCCGGCGCAGGCAGGCCAAACGCAGACCGATGAGGCGGCCCAGCAGCAATTCGCAAAAACAATCGACCAGTTTTATGCGCTGCGCAGCGATGCGCTCTCAGGCCGCGTGACCCGCGCGCTCGAGGGCGGGCTGAATCCAAGTTTTAGCGGCGACTGGACCGTCTTTGCCGACGCGCCCTCGCTGTGGCCGATTCAGGGGCCCATCGCATCAAGCTTCGGCGAGCGTGAAGACCCGATCAACGGCGAAGGCAAATTCCACACCGGCATCGATATCGATGCGCCCTACGGTACGCCGATTCATGCGGCCGGCGACGGTGAGGTTTCCGACGCCTCAATGGGCGCAGGCTACGGTAAGGAAGTGGTGCTCAATCACGGTCACGATCTGGAGACGGTTTACGGGCATCTCTCGGCTATCGCAGTCCTGCCAGGCCAGCATGTCACCCGCGGACAGGTCATCGGATACGTTGGCCAATCGGGCCGCGCTACCGGGCCGCATCTGCATTACGAGGTCCGCGTGCACAATGTGCCGGTCAACCCGCACAAATACCTGCGCATGACGTTTGAGCAGCTTGCCGACTCAGGCGCTGACAAGTCCGGCTCCGGCGAATAAGCGGAAAAACAAGCGGTGTTAGCGGCGTTAGGCTCGCCTGCGGGACATCTGAATCCCTGATGTGATCGCGGGGCCGGCAAATAAAGGGCTGCAAGAAATCCAACCTGAGACGCCGCACAGGCCTAGCGAACTCCGCTAACCCCGCTAACCCCGCTTCCTTCCTCTCACTTCCCGCCGCCGGCCAACATCCCTGCCGGCAGTGAAGCCGTCACCACCACGCGCTCGTGGTGCTGCACTACGCTGGCATCTTTAAGCAGCGCCTTGAGCGCGTTGTTGGCGGTGTTGTCGCCGAGCGGCGCTGTAAATCCGCGCGCCAGCGCCACCAGCGTGTTCAGGCTTGCGGCCTGGTTCGCGGCTTCGGTTTCGTTGGGCGCAAACTCTTCCACCTTCAGGCGCAGCGCTCCCAGCTTGCCCGGCACGGGCAGCACGGGCGCGACGCTGGCCACAATGGTGGCGTCGGCGGGCAGGGGAAGCTCGAATCCAAAGATGCTGATTGCGCCGCTCTCGTTGAAGGGCAGGCCGATTTGCCCCACGCCCCAGGCCACGCTCAGCAGCGGCACGTCTTTGTAGTGCTGCTCAAGCAGCGACGAGCCGGAGAAGGGCAGTGCCGCCGAGCGATGGCGGTCGATGATGGAGTGAATCTGCTCGGTTGTGGGCGTGTTGCTGATGGCCAGCATGTCGTAGCCGATTTGCGCCACGCGCACGGTGCGGCTCTCGGAGGGGATGTTGTAGATGGTTTTGCCGGCGTAGTCCTCGCGCGAGGTGGCGTGGCTTTCAAGCCAGGTGTTGAGCTTTTGGCCGGTGAGCCGGCCCACCAGCACCATGGAATATGCGACCGGGCCGTTGGGTCCGTTGGGATTGTCCATGCGGTGCAGAGCGATGGCGGCCTGGTCGAGGTCGCGCTCCCAGTCGATGCCGGTTGTATCGATGAATTGCTGGTACTCGGGCACGGGCTCGAGGGGCTTCAGGTTCTTGTGAAAGACGGCGCGGATGGGCGTGAGATCGATGTAGATGATGCCGTCGGACTCAGGCAGCAGCCGCGCGGCCTCGGGCGGAGCCTTGGAGCGTAGAAAGACAGCCACGGCCAGTGAAGCCAGGACCGCGGCGACAATCAAAAGCGTTCTGCGCGTGCGCCGATGCATGAGTGACGGCATGAGCCGTCAAGAAATACCGTATCACCTGTGGCAGGTGCGGGAGGCCATCTGCTAAGCGCCGTAGGCGTTCGCCGCGGCGAATTAGCCCAGCGCTTCAGCGCCGGGAAAATGAAGCAATCATCCGTCACGCGCCGTAGGCGCAGCGAATGTTAGCCCAGCGCTTCAGCGCTGGGAAAATAGGATGACCAACCGTCACGCGCCGTAGGCGCAACGAATGTTAGCCCAGCGCTTCAGCGCTGGGAAAATAGGATGACCAACCGTCACGCGCCGTAGGCGCAACGAATGTTAGCCCAGCACTTCAGCGCTGGGAAAATAGGATGACCAACCGTCACGCGCCGTAGGCGCAACGAATGTTAGCCCAGCGCTTCAGCGCTGGGAAACCTGCAATCAGGGAGAGAGTCCCGTAGGGACGATGCTGGTGCGTTGTCAACCAAATACGTAGCGCTCATCGTAGGCGATGCCGCAGCTTCGAAGCATGGTCGTAAATTCTTCTTCGAAATTCTGTTTTCGGTGGTGTTGCTCCTGATTCTGGATGTACTTCTTCACGATTGGGACCTGCGAAGGACTGACGCTGAAAGCGCCATATCCTTGTTGCCATGAGAAGCTCCCTCCCATAAATCGCGAGGAACTGCCCTTCAGTTTTTGGACCGCGTATGCGAGCGACTGCGTTGCCGGCAGAACGAACAGCAGGTGGACATGGTTCGCGGTTCCACCGGCAACGATCAGCTCAAAACCCTCGCCTTTAGCGACGGCGCCAAAAAACGCGAAGAGTTCCGGCATTCGTTCAGGGCGGATAAGGGGCCGGCGATCCTTCGTGCTGAAAATGCAGTGGACGAAATTGCTTGCGTAGGTGTGGGGCATGACTGCATCGTCCCTACGGGACTGCCTTTCGAAAATCGCTACCCCCCCAGCGCTGAAGCGCTGGGCTAACATCCACTGCGCCTACGGCGCGCGGCGTGGTGCTGAATGTGCGGCGTGCGTGATTCCGGCCCTCTTATTGCGGGGCCGGAGCCGAGGCGGGCGAGGCGTGCCGGGCTGTCAGAGAACCGGGAACTCGAGTGCGCGTCAGTTCTTTACATTCATCGTGTCGGAATCAACGGCCTTCTTTCCGGTGATTCCCTCAAGCCCAGCCAGCAAGCCCCGGTAATCGTTCTTATCTGCCTGAAACGCGATTCCGCCTTTTTGGTCCTTTTGGTCTTTGTTGTCCCACGTGATGCCGACGTAGTGCTTCTTTGATTTTGACAGGGCCATCAAGGCTCCAATGCCAAACGACACCACAGCAAGGCCGATCGCCGCACCTACGCGACGGTGCACATCCTGCCCATAGCTGATTTCGGTAACTGCGGCCGCCGGAATCACGAGGACCTCTGTCTTGTCTTTCATGATGCGGATGTTTGTCCCGTCCATGATCAGCTTCATATCGTTCCCGGCTTTTGCATTTGCCAGGGAGCCGCCGTCGTAAACGATCTTGTAGCCGTTATCGCCGGCAAACGCACTCACCGGAAACAATATGCAAAGAAAAATGGCAATCATTCGCTTCATCAATTTTCCCCCTCAGGACACTCCCCGCCCGTTGAAAGCGGATTTGATCTGTAAAGTGGAGCACCCAAATCATCCTCCCGCGCTGCAGTTTCGGCAAGCAGTTTCTTCCCGCCTTCCCGCATTTCGATTCGTGCGATAATCGCCGTGAATCGCGCTGCAACTGCATATACTCAATTCACGAATGCTCGCTATGGCTCTCAACCCGATCGCTGCGGTTCACTCCATTGTGAGTGTCATCACCGAGCCGCGTGTCTTCCTTCCGGCCCTCTTTGTTGCGTGGCTCTTTTCCGGCCGGCTGCGCGCCACGTTGAAGCGGCGGGCGCGTGAGCGCGCTGTGCGCAACTGGCCTCCCATTACGGCCACTATCGAGGTGGCTGCCGTGCTAACCCGGCCGGTGACCGAGAAGACCAGCGTCTACACGGCTTCGCTCACCTACTTCTATCGCAACCCCAACCTGCAGATGGGCGAGTATACCCGCCCCTTCGGCAGCAAGGAGCAGGCCAGGGCCTGGGCGACGCAGTTCAAGGGGCGCACGGTGCTGGTGCACGTCAATCCTGACGATCTTACGGATTCGGTTCTGCTGGAGCGCGATTTGGCCGGCAACGACCTGGTAACTCATTTGCCCACGCCTTCACCCACCGAAGACTGGATGGTGGTGCCGCATGTGATCTCGCCGGGGTTTCGCATGCTGTGCGCAATCTCAGAGATTGTGGGACTGGCCGGGTTGGCAACCAGCGTGGTGCTGCTCGGCGTGAGCATTGTGACCCACGGCAAGCTGGGCCCGCGGCAGTATCTGTGGGTGGGCGGATTCATGCTGGGCTGGTGCTGGCTTTCGGCCATCGCCATCAACGTGCATCTGCGCCGCACTGAGGAGGGCCGGTGGCTGCTGCGCTCGTATAAGCGGTGGTGCCCGGGCTGGATGCGCTGGGCGCTGAATCTGACCGGCGGCATCGGGGTCTTTGCTCCGCTTTCGCACTTCTTCAATCTGCTAGATATGTTCGGCCACCTGACGCGCTACCTCAGCCACCAGCCGTGGGCACAGGCACTGGCGCCGCATTTGCCCTACGTGATCGGCTGCTGGGTTTTCTTTGTAACCACGGCATTTCTGGCGGCAATTCTGCGCTCGCAGGAGGAACTGCGGATTCTGGTTGGGCAGACGTAGGTGGCGGGGAGCCACAGGAGTTCGATTCACGTTATGAAAAGGCGAGAGGTCGCATTCCTTCTTATTGGGCTGGGCGCGGGCCTCATTTTCGCGGGTGTCGCCATCGTTTGGTTTGTTCTTTGGTTCCATCACGTATTCATTTTCGGCATCAGATGGAATCCTGCCTCGGTGGTGATGGCGATTCCGTTCATACTCGTCTTGATTGGCTCGATACTCCTGTTTGGCAGAAGGGGCGAACGGACTTCTAGTTGAGACCGCTCCCCCGTTTGCCCCGCCCATCGCAGTATGCTAACCTTTATTTCTGTGCCGTGGTATGCGCGGAGCGGTAGTGTGTCCGCGCGTAATTCGGGCTTCAGGAACGGTTTCCGGTGGTTTGAGCGGTTGGGCGGCGGCGTTGTTTCGCTCCCGCACAACTCGAACAAGAGCTGGCGTAGCTCAGCTGGTAGAGCATCTGATTTGTAATCAGAGGGTCGGGGGTTCAAATCCCTTCGCCAGCTCCATAAAACGGAACCGGATAAGAAGCTTGAGACGGCGAGATTTAACCGGCGATTCAGAGCATTGAATGCGTCGGGCCTGTTCTCCGCAGTGACTCCACTTCAGGTGCAGGCTGCCAAATTCCGGAGGGTACTCCGGGCGGTTGCGGCGTGCGCGGAAGCGGAAGTAACCGGTGATCGGGTTGATGGTTTGTAGTTGAGTTTGTGGTTTTGGGCACAGGTGGCCGAGCGGTTAATGGCAGCAGACTGTAAATCTGCCACTCATTCGAGTTACGGAGGTTCGAATCCTCCCCTGTGCACCATAAAGAAAGCTATTGGCTTTTAACCATCAGCTTTCAGCTTTGATTGTGGCGGATGGGCTGAGACGGGATGGACTGAAGGCTGACAGCTGAGAGCTGAAAGCTGGTTCTTAAGAGGCGCTTAGGGATGGCGAAGGAAGCGCAATTGGATCGTGATCCCGTGAATGCGGCGGAAGACGATCGGGCAAAGCGCTTCGGAAGCGAGCTTGAAAAGAAATACCCGATAGCCCTCGCGATGTACGCGGTTTTGATTGTTGTATCGTGGTTGACTGTCGGTCCGGGTCACTTTTGGATACGGAACCGGCCGGTAGATGTGCGATGGATTCCGACGGTGATTCTGGCCCTGTTTGCGTTTCGGACGTATGTGGCAATGCAGGCAGACCGGATCAGGCGGGGAAAAGATTAGTTTTCAGCGATCAGCTGTCAGCTTTCAGTTTGGATGGTGGTGGAATTGGCCGTTGAGGCCGACACCGGCCGGATAGGGCTGAAAGCTGAGAGCTAAAAGCTGAAAGCTGGAGTTTGAAGGGCTGATGTAGCTCAGTTGGTAGAGCACTCCCTTGGTAAGGGAGAGGTCACCAGTTCAATCCTGGTCATCAGCTCCAGAATCGGGCCCCCGGCGGCGGGTCTTTGCCGCTGGGGTGATGAGAAGTACAGTGAACAGTGGTCAGTGATCAGTGATCAGTGGTCAGTTGGAGCATAAGCAGTAAGAGCGATTCGGCTTCCATCGACAGGGAAAAACTGATCACTGATAACTGACCACTGACAACTGGTTTTCGCGGGAGTAACTCAGTGGTAGAGTCACAGCCTTCCAAGCTGTTGGTCGCGAGTTCGATCCTCGTCTCCCGCTCCAGAGATGCAGCTACTAGCCTCTAGCTAATAGCTTCTAGCTCGAGCGTTGGTGGAACGAGCCGACGCGGCGAGCTAAGCAGGATGGAGCTAGTAGCTAGAAGCTAGAAGCCGTTTTTCGAGGTTTTTGAATGTTTGAGCAGGTAGCGATCG
>JBEKCW010000236.1:0-8327 GCA_050014675.1 Occallatibacter sp.
CTGCTGTTCGCGCGGCAACACAGGTTGAGCAGGGAATGCGGCGCAATCTGCTGCGGTCGCTCTCGCTCGACGCCATGGCGCTCAGTCTCGACCGGGGATGAACCTGATCGCCGCGGCGAGCATCTCTTAATCATGCGAGTGATTTGGGGCGATTGAGCGCCGGGGCGCAAAAGCGCGTCGGAATAAATGCGTCCCAATACTTGACATTGACCCCATAATGGTAAGAGCAACCTCCACAGATTTCCGGGCATCTTTCCGAATACGAGATATCCCTAGTATCGGGCCGGTAACGCAGATAAGAGGCGCATGGTTTTTCATGCGTACCGGGTTTTTCTTCCCATTTGCCGGGAACGTGAACGGTTGCAAGGAAAAATTGGCGGTCCAGAACCCAAAGGCACGCAGTTTCGTAGCAATGAACATCTTTCATTTTTTCAGGAAGGTTGATGCCTTATGAGTCTTCCCTCGACGTTGCAGACAAGACGATTTGAGAACGTGGTAGAGAACGGTGGGAACAATTTGCACCTGAAAAAGAGTTTTCCAACCTCGCTGCCCTTCCGGTTTGCGGCGCAAAACATTGAGACAGACGCGCACAACCGTCACGCCGAGCTGTTTTATCTGCAGAAGCAGATCCAGTCGCAGACCCCGATGGTGATTGTGCTCGAAGACGGAGAGAAGATTGAAGGCTGCATCGAGTGGTACGACCGCAATGCGCTGAAAGTGCGTGGACGCACCCGCATGCTGATTTATAAATCGGCAATCAAGTACATGCACAAGCAGGGCGAGGGCGGACTGTAGTCGCGGCGAACAACGCAGTCCCCGCGTCCTATTCCCTATTCCCTGCTTTGAACAGCCGGTCGCGAATCGCCACGCCGATACCTTCGTTCGGCGGCAGCGGGCATAAAATCACGGTGCATCCCTGTTCATCGAGCGCGCGCAGACCGGCGTAGAGCGCGTGGGCCATCTCTTCGGGTGCGTCCCAACTTCCCCACGAAAAAATCGGCAGCGCAAACAACTCTTCGGGAACTGGAATTCCCGCAGGCAGCATTACTCCCATGCGATCGCATTCATTCGCAAGAGCTGCATCGGTAATGCGCGCTGCAATTTCTGCGGGGGTCACGCCAGATTCAATTGCGGGAATTTCGATGAGCACCAGCCGCGCGCGTGGAGCGTAGTGGCGCAAACCAACACCCGGCGAAGGCAGTGCTTCAGCCGGCGTTTCGCGCAGTTCCGTTGGGCTCTTGAAAATCTCAACTGCGCCCACGGTTTTTTCAATCATCTCCCGCGTAACGGCGCCAGGTCTATAAATCAGCATGGGTGTTTGATTCGGATCGAGCACGGTGGATTCAACTCCGTGCAGCGCCGGTCCCGCATCGAGAACCGCATCGATACGGCCGTCGAGATCGCGCAGGACGTGCTCCGCGGTTGTTGGACTCACATGAGAGAAGCGGTTTGCGCTGGGCGCGGCAATCGGCACGCCTGCCCGGCGGATGAGCTCAAGGGCGACCGGATGCGACGGCATTCGCAAACCCACCAGCGGCCGGCCGGCTGTAACCACATCGGGAACTGCGGCCGATCGCGGCAATAGCAGGGTCAGTGGACCAGGCCAGAATGCGCCTATCAGTCTCATGGCCGAATCAGGGATGGCAGATACCAGCTTACGCGCCATTTCGAGGCTGGAGACGTGCACGATGATGGGGTCCCATTTCGGACGTTCTTTGGCGGCAAAGATGCGCTCTACAGCGCCGGCATCGAGCGCGTTGGCGCCCAGGCCGTAGACGGTTTCAGTGGGCAGCGCCACCAGCCCGCCCGCCCGCAAAATTTGAGCAGCCTGGTCGAGCGCCGCGGCAAACTCCGGCGTCCCTGGGTTGTCGGGGTCCGCCTTGCCGTTACCAGCTTGCAGCAGGAGCGTCTTCACTCAATCATTCTCGCCGCTCGAACGCCGGCTGCGCCATCTCTTATATACTCGCTCATTACCATGGCTGTAGAGACTGAGATCAAATTCCGCGTGGATGACCTGCCCGCACTGGCGAGTGCGCTTGCGGCTGCGGGATTCAAACTTGTGACCCCGCGCAGCTTTGAGTCGAATGTGCTATACGACACTGTCGACCGAAGCCTGCGCGGCCGCACCGAAATTCTGCGCATCCGCAGCTATGCCGGAAAGTGGACGTTGACCCACAAGCGGCTTCCCGAGGTTGGTCCCGGAGAAGACCGGCACAAGCATCGGGTAGAGACTGAGACCGAGGTTGCCGACGGCAATGTGCTGGCCGAGGTGTTTCGCTCGGTGGGACTGGCTCCAGCGTTCCGCTACGAAAAGTGGCGCAGCGAGTGGAGCGACGGCCAGGGCCACTGCGTGGTCGACGAGACGCCGATTGGCAACTACGCTGAGCTTGAAGGCGATGGCGAGTGGATCGATGCTGCGGCAGAGCGGCTGGGCGTGGACCGGTCGCGCTATTTGACCCTGAGCTACGGGCGGCTGTTCGAGCAATGGTGCGCCGAGCACCGGAGCAACGCGAGCGACCTGACGTTTGAGGCCTGCGGGGGACAGAAGTAGCTCGTTCACTCGTTCACTCGTTCATTTCTTCACTTCTTCACTCCTGTCACTTCCCTTAGTAACGTCGTCTAACATCTCCGTGGTCATCAAAATCATCAAATCGCCGATGATCTTGTTTGATGGCGCAGACGGTACTTGATCTGCCAACAAGTGCAGGCCGCGGCGGCGTAAGTTTTGTGTGATCATGCGATTGAAGGTAGAATACGCACACGCTGCCGGAGCGTGTGCGCAGCAAAGCCTCACAGTCGCACGCTAAAATTAAGTGGCGTGCTCGGCTGCTTGATGCAGCCTTTTTACTATGGCGGACTTTACCAGGGCTCCGGGCAGTTCGGACAAACCCTCCTTGTCGATCGCGCTCATCGGCCCCGATGAGCAGCATCGCAGGGCGATGGCTGAAGCCCTGTCGGGTCGTCCCGGCATCTCCGTTAAAGAGTACGTCGCCTTTCCTCGCCATCTTGACGAACTGCCCAGGCTGCTGGAACAGCATTACGACGTGGTTATCGTCGATGCCGACGGCGATTCGGATTTTGCCGTGCAACTTGCCGAAAGCCTGTTGGCGGCCGGCAAGACCTATGTCATGGCCTATTCCGCTGATCCCGACGTGCGGTTGGCCATCCGATTCATGCGCGCGGGTGTGCGCGAGTTCTTCACTTTGCCGCTCGACAAAGGCGAAATTGCCGAGGCGCTGATTCGCGTGTCCAACCGCTCAGCTTCGCCACGCGAACCCATCCAGGCTGTAAGCAAGGTGCTCACCTTTCTGGGCACCAAGGGCGGCTGCGGTGTAACCACGATTGCCGCCAACTTCGCGATTTCAATGGCGCAGGAGTCGGAGCGCAGCACGCTGTTGATCGATCTTGGGCTGCCACTGGGAGACGCGGCCATCAACATGGGCATCGTGCCGGAGTTCTCCATCGCCAATGCCCTCCAGGATCCCACCCGGCTCGATTCCAACTTTCTGAACACGCTGGTGGCAAAACACTCGTCAGGCGTGGGAGTACTATCGGCGCCCAGCGATTTTCAGGGCGAGCAGCCCAACCGGGAGTTCATCGACAAGCTGCTGGACATTGCGCGCCAGAACTACGAGTACATCGTGGTGGACCTTGGCTCGCGAGTGGATTTGATGGACACCGCGCTGTTTGGCGACGACGCGGTGATTTATCTCATTACGCAGGTTGGAATCTCGGAACTGCGCAATGCCAATCGCATGATTACGCGGTTTTTCCAAAAGCGCGACTGGGGATTGCAGATTGTGTTGAACCGGTACAAGCCCGCCACGCTGCTGTTCGACGACAAGAACGTGGAGCGGGCGCTCACGCGGCCAACGCAGTGGAAGATTCCCGACGACTGGGCCAGCGCGAGGCGAACGCAGACCACGGCCACTCCGCTCGCGCTAGATGATTCGCAAATTTCTCTGGCCATCAGGCAAATGGCGCGTATCGCCTGCGGCCTGCCCGCCGACCGCGAAGAAAGGAAAAGTCTGTTCAGCTTTTTCCGGTGAGAGAGCGAATCAGCCACAAAGTCCCGTGCCCCATCCATTTCACGGTTTCATCGTGAAATGGGCGGGACACCACAAATCCCAACAAGCAACTCAAAACTATACTCGGACCCTAAGGTAAATCCCGTCTCACCCCTCAGCCCCGTGGCACTTCTTATATTTCTTTCCGCTGCCGCAGGGGCAGGGATCGTTGCGGCCCACTTTTTCGCCGGTGCGGCGCTGGGTGGGCTGGCTGGCTTCGCCGGCTCCGGCGCGGCTGGCCGCTGCCAACTCGCGTTCTTTCTTGCGGTGGAACTCCTTCTCCAGCGCGTCGATCGTTGTTGACGGCTGCCGCGTGGGAATGCCGATCTCGCGTGGCGCGCCATCGCCAAACATTGGCTGCGCAGCGCTCGCCACCGGCGGAGCCTTCGGAACCACGCGGTTCGGCCGCGGCACTGCATCCACCGGCTGGCCGTCAGGCCCTAGTATCTGCATCCTGAACAGATAGCGGACGGTGTCCTCCTGGAACTTGGTCATCATGGCTTCGAACATGTCGTAGGACTCGCGCTTGTACGCAACCAGCGGATCCTGCTGCGCGTAGCCGCGCAGGCCGATGCCTTCTTTGAGGTGGTCCATCGAGAGCAGGTGCTCTTTCCAGATCCCGTCGATCACGGTCAGCATCACCACGCGCTCGTGGTAGCGCATGGTCGGCGCGCCCAGAATCTTTTCCTTCGCCTCGTATGCCTCGGTCAACTTGGCGAATATCTCCTCGCCCAGTTCGTGCCGGCTCAGCTCTTCCGTTTTGAGGCCGAAATCCGATAGCTTCAGTCCGAACTGGTCGACCATCTTCAGTTCCAGGCCTTTTAGGTCCCATTGGTCGGGGCGCACCTTTTCATTGGCAAACTCATCGAGCAAGCTGCTCAACGATCCGCCCACGTAGTCTTCAAGAATGAGCTCGCGCTGGTCGACTCCCTCGAGCAGCTGGCGGCGAAGACCGTAAACCGCCTCGCGCTGCTTGTTCATTACGTCGTCGTATTCGAGCAGGTGTTTGCGCGATTCAAAGTTCTGCGATTCAACCGCTTTCTGCGCGCCCTCAATGCGATTCGAAAGCATCTTCGACTCGATTGGCACGCCCTCTTCCATGCCGAGTCTCTCAAGCAGCGTGCTGATCCACTGCTTGGCGAAGATGCGCATCAGGTCGTCTTCAAGCGAGAGAAAGAAGCGCGACTCACCGGGGTCGCCCTGGCGTCCGGCGCGGCCGCGAAGCTGATTGTCGATGCGGCGCGACTCGTGGCGTTCGGTGCCGAGAATGAACAGACCGCCGTTCCCGATTACTTCTTCGTGCTCGCTACTGGCACTTTGGGCGTGGCCCTTGAGCGCTGCTTGCCAATCTTCCTCTGAGACTTCAAACTCCTGTCCCTGGTAATAGAAGCGCAGGAAACCAGCCGGCGCCATGGGATTGATTGCGCCCTCAGCCGTGCTGATGGCGCGGGCCCTTGTGCCGCCTGTGGCGTCTTTCGACTTCACCAGCTCCTGGCGGGCCATAAATTCGGGATTGCCGCCGAGCAGAATGTCGGTTCCGCGGCCGGCCATGTTGGTGGCGATGGTGACCATGCCGGGCTTTCCCGCCTGCGCCACGTATTCCGCTTCCCGTTCGTGCTGCTTGGCGTTCAGCACCACATGCTTCACGCCCTTGCGCTGCAGGATTCCCGAAAGCCGCTCCGACTTTTCGATCGACGTAGTGCCCACCAGCACCGGCTGGCCCTTTTCGTGCAGCTCTGCAATGTTGTCCGCGACGGCCTTGTATTTTTCCTTCTCGGTGCGGAAAACCACGTCTGCATTTTCAATGCGCAGCAGCGGCTTGTTCGTCGGAATCACGACGATCTCGAGCTTGTAGATCTTTTCGAATTCGGCGGCTTCAGTCTCTGCCGTGCCGGTCATTCCGCTCAGCTTTTGATAGAGGCGGAAATAATTCTGGAACGTGATGGTGGCCAGCGTTTGGTCTTCCTTGCGGATGCTCACGCCTTCCTTGGCTTCGATGGATTGATGCAAGCCGTCAGACCAGCGGCGTCCCGGCATCAGGCGGCCGGTGAAGGTATCAACGATGATGACCTCGCCGTCTTTCACAACATAGTCGACGTCGCGCTTGTACAGTGCGTGGGCCTTGATGGCGGTTTCAACAAAATGCTTCAGGTCCCAGTTTTCGGCGTCGGCAATGTTGTCGATGCCTAGCAGCTTTTCAATCTTCGGCCAGCCCTCGTCGGTCACGCCGATCTGGCGGGTCTTTTCGTCGACAAAGTAATCGCCGGTCATATGCTTCTGACCTTCGCTGAGCCGTATGCCCAGTTGCTCCTGCCGCCTGGTGTCTGTCCACTCAACCTCTTCGCCCATCTCGAGCTGGGGAATAATTTTGCGCACCCGCGCGTACTTGTCGGTGGTCTGGTCCGTAGGTCCTGAAATGATGAGCGGAGTCCTGGCCTCGTCGATCAGGATCGAGTCAACTTCGTCGACGATGGAGTAGTAGTGGCCGCGCTGCACGCAATCTTTGATTTCGAACTTCATGTTGTCGCGCAGGTAGTCGAAACCGAACTCGTTGTTGGTGCCGTAGGTGATGTCGGCCCCGTATGCTTCGCGGCGCTGATCGTCGCTCAGGTCGTGCACAATCACGCCCACAGTCATGCCGAGGAAGGTGTAGATCTTGCCCATCCACTCGGCGTCGCGCTTGGCCAGGTAGTCGTTCACAGTAACCACGTGAACGCCGCGGCCGGCGAGCGCGTTCAGGTAGCAGGCGAGCGTGGCCACCAGCGTTTTGCCTTCGCCGGTCTTCATTTCGGCAATCTTGCCCTGGTGCAGCACCATGCCGCCAATCAACTGCACGTCGAAGTGGCGCATTTTCACGGCGCGCCAGCCGGCTTCGCGGACCACCGCGAATGCCTCGGGCAGAATTTCGTCGAGCGCCGCAGATTCGGCAGCCTTACGCGCTTCCTTGTCTTCGTCCTTGTCGGTCAGTCCCTTCAAGCGCTCGGCAATGCGAGCGCGGAACTCGGTCGTCTTGTCGCGCAACTGCTCGTCAGAGAGCAGCTTGATGGCCGGCTCAAACGCATTGATTTCCGCGACGATGGGCACCAGCCGCTTGACGGCCCGTTCGTTGGCCGTGCCGAAAATTTTGGCTAACAACTTATCAAAAAACACACATTTCTCCGATTATCAGTGTAAATGGGGCATTTCTTTCGATGGAGCGGGCGCCGAGCACCAGCGTGGACTAGATGCGCGTGGCATCACTCCAGCCATTGCGTGCGCCTGCTTAAGGCCGGGCGACCTACGAAAGAAGAAAAGGAGGCGGGCGCTGGAACCGTCCGGCCAGAGCTGGCGCGGGAAGCGCGCGTTTAAGGCAGGGAACTGAACCCGCAAACAACAGGCTGAGCGGAGAAACCAGGCCAACGAAGTAGACCGGCAGCAGATTGAGAACCGTGCCGGAATTCCCCGAGCGCGAGGACGAGGCAGAACGATGCGCGGCAGCCGATGCGCCAGAATCCGCCAGATGGGCGTCGGCAAAGAATGCAATGAAGGGATTCGCGTAGCCTCGGGCATTTTCAATGCCGGACTGCGCGCGCGCAAGCGAGGTGAGCGAGATGGCGGCAACCGTCACCCAAATCCACGCGTCTCTTGAACGATTTGACCGATTCCCCGTCATTACTTGAGCCTCATCTCAATTGTCCCACAGGTTGGTCCTGAGCGATCAATGCCGCCTACCGCACAACAAAAACGCCCCCGATTTCCGGGGGCGCTTTAAATTGCCTGGTTATCGGCGAGTTACGCGCTGAACAGCAACACCCCAGCCGGCTTCTCTTCGGTTTCGTCCGCGGTAATCGGGCGATAGAAGAGCTGGTTGGCGTCAAGGTAGACCTCGAGGAACGCAGGCCGGGTCATAATATGGCCGGCGATGAGCGCCTCAGAGAGCGGATCTTCAACGTAGCGCTGTAATGCGCGGCGCAAAGGACGCGCTCCGTAGCTGCGATCGCCGAGAGTCTTATCGAGGATCCACTTCTTGGCATCTTCGGTTACCGAGATGGTAATGGACTTCTGCGCCAGGTTGGCGTTCAACAGCTGCACAAGCAGCTCGACAATCTGGATCAGGTCGGCGTCGGAGAGCGACTGGAACAGAATCACTTCGTCGAGACGGTTGAGGAACTCGGGGTTGAAGGTTTTCTTCACCTCGTTCTTCACCAGCTCTTCGACTTTTTCGCTCACCAGGTCTTCGCGCTCGCTCTGGAAGCCGAGGCCCTGCTTCTTCTGCAGGTG
>JBEKCW010000237.1:0-8312 GCA_050014675.1 Occallatibacter sp.
CGGTTTAGCGCTTGTTTCCGCCAAAGCTCTTGTAAACACTCTCGTAGTGGACTCGATTGAAAAGCCCTCGCAAGACTGAGGAAACTAGGGCACCTGGCCGACTTCATCGTGACCTATTTCGCAAAGGACGCCGCTAAGCTGTTTGGGTAAGCGCCCCTAAAGGCGGTAGACCGGACCGCAGCGCAGCGGTCCCCGTCGATTTCGCGTGAAATGCCTGGTGAACAATGAAATTTCGCTTGCTATTTGATTCATTTCACCTTTAGAAATTGTGAAAGACTTCGGCTTCCCCGCCCGAACCCATTTTTCCAGGCACCCAATGATGGAGGTTGCGCCATGCGTCACGCTCGCGCTGTTGCTTTATTTATCTTCGTCGCCGCCTGCAGGACATCAATCACCGCGGCACAACAGTCAGCGGCAAATGGGCCATCGCTGGCGGAGACCCTGCAGTACATAGAGGAGAAAATCAATCAAAACGGACTGGTGAACTACGCCATTCATGTCCATGACAACCAGGACGGCAGAAATTGGACTATTCAAAAAAACGAAGCCTTCACCGGCGTTGTAACTGAACCGGACACATGCAAGTTGAGCTATCACTGGAAGAGCATTGGCGACGGCGTAGTTCAAATTGACGCCGACGCGTGGTTTCCGTTTACCGCGGTCGCGAACGTCAAAGTAACCACTGTTGCCGCGGTTGCCAAGCTCAATGACGCGGCGCACGGCCACCTGACCCGTGATGCCACGGTCGATCCGCCTGCCTATGAGGTCGTAGTTCAAAAGCAAGGCAATGGGAAAAATGCCTTCATCTTCGCTGATGAGGATATTGCCAATCGCGTCGCGAAAGCCATGACCCACGCGGCACAGCTTTGCGGCGGTGGAGACCAGGATCCTTTCTCTCAAAACCAATCCCCGGCATCCACGCCGATGAGCCCTGCCCCTGATGCGGACGCACAGGGAGCGCTTCTGGAGCGAAGGGCTTTTGATTTGGCGAGCCAGAAGAAATTTGACCAGGCCTACGACCTTTATTTGACCGACTCCCAAATGGGAAGGATGGCCGGACAGTACGCCCTGGGCATGATCTATCTGGAAGGCGATGGGCGCCCCAAAGATTACGCTCAAGCGATGTATTGGTTCCAGAAAGCGGCCGCGCAAGGCCACCCGGCGGCCGAGGGCAATATTGGAGCTATGTACTGCTACGGGCTCGGCGTGCCACGAGATTACTCTCAGGGTTTCTCGTGGTTTCAGAAAGCAGCCGTCAATGGGAGTTCAACGGCGCAGTTCAACATTGGCGTGATGTACGAAAACGGCATGGGAAGAACCCAGGACCTCACCCAGGCGTTCGCCTGGATCTCCAAGGCCGCTGCAGAATCGTATTTGCCCGCCGAGTACGAAATCGGCCTTCTATATGAAAACGGAAGGGGTACCGCTCAGGATTACGCGCAAGCACTCCATTGGTATGGGAACGCAGCTTCTCAGGGCCATACCGGTGCGCAGGTCAATCTTGGATTCATGTACGAATACGCAATAGGAGTACCTCAGAATTACACCCAGGCGATGTATTGGTATCAGCAGGCAGCGGCGCAGGGATACGCGCTTGCGCAGTTCAATATCGGTTACATGTACACGATGGGATTTGGAACGCCAAGGAACGATGCGCTTGCGATGAGCTGGTATCAGAAAGCGGCTGCGCAGGGCAATGCCGATGCGCAAACAAATTTGCGGATTCTGCAGCAGCAAATGGCGCAAAACGCGCAATTGGCCGCCCAACGGGCTGTTGCGCCCGCCCCAATGGCAACGCCGAAGCATAGCAGGTGGAGTTCCATCTTTGGTTTCGTAAACGCACTCGCCACGGTGGCTTATACCGGAATGACCGTTAGCGCCGACATGAATGCTGCCAGTCACGGAGGTGGCGCAGGGGCCGTCATCAACGCCGTTGCGAACATAGCAGATGCTAACAACGCAATCACCAATAGCGACGACGGCGGTAACGCGCTGGCCAACCTGGCAGACACATTGAATAAAATCAACGCCACGCTCGATTTAGCCAACAATGGCGGCTACACTCCCAATGGCGGCCCCAACGTTAACGCCTCCATCAACGAATGCTCCGCCAACGGGAACTATCTCTACCTCAAACAATCATGCGCTACCAGCACTCTTTCCCAACTGCCTTGCTATCAAGCAGCCGTGAGTATCTGTCAGTGTTTCATTAATGCCTATCCCGCCGGCCCCGACCGCTCCCAGTGGCAGGCCTGCGTAAACCACAACAATTCCCTTATCAGCGCCCTCAACAGCTCTGCGCCCACCGTGGGTACCGGAACAATGCCAACCCCGCCCGCTCCCCCAAAGAGCCCCGGCCAGGCGCCAACCAACAACTGCCCGCCAGGTTTGATCGGCTGCGCCGGCGTAGCACAATGAATGGATTGACGCCATCCAACAGCTTTGGTCGCGGCATCGCATTCATCGTTTCGCACGAAAAGACTGGCAACTGACCACTGTTTTCACTCTCTCCTTGACAACTTAGGAGAAGCGGGCTACTCTCCTTATCAGCTTAGGAGACCCCAATGCCCGACCAGGCCCAACTTCTTCCCGGAACACTCGATCTGCTCATCCTCAAGGCTGTCTCTCTGGGGCCACTCCATGGCTATGGCGTCCTGCTTCGCATCAGCCAGATCACCGGCTCCGCGTTGCTCATCGAGCAGGGCGCGCTTTACCCGGCGCTTTTTCGCCTGGTTCGCCAGGGACTGCTCAAACCAAGCTGGGGAGTGAGTGATAACAACCGCCGCGCCAAGTTTTACGAGCTCACGGCGGCCGGCCGCAAGCGCTTCCGCGAAGAAACTGAAGGATGGAACCGGGTAGCCGCCGCCATGGCTGCAGCCCTCGGCGCAACAGCGGAGGAGATATGAACCCGATCGCCTCGCTCCGTTCCTTTGCCGCAGGCCTGTTTCGCCGCAACGGCTCCGCCCGCGAGATTGACGAAGAGCTTCGCGCGCACATCGCGCATCGCGCCGACGATCTGGTCCGCGCAGGCATGGATCGCGCACGCGCCGAGCGCCAGGCCCGCATCGAGTTCGGCGGACTCGAGCACTATAAGGAAGAAAGCCACGCCGCGCTAGGCGGCGACTCGATCCGCACGTTCCTCAGCGACATCCGCTACAGCATCCGCGTGCTGCGCAAGTCGCCGGGATTCACCTGCGCCGCGGTTCTTACACTGGCCCTGGCCATCGGCGCCAACGCCGTGGTCTTCGGAGTATTGAACGCCCTCGTGCTGCGGCCGCTCAATGTGCCGCATCCGCAGAGCCTGTACACGATTGAGCATGGCAACAAAGATACGTCCAGTTCATATCCCGATTTTCTCGATCTGCGCAAGCGCAATCGCAGCTTTGAAGACCTCACCGCATACATCCTCGTCGAGGTGGGCCTCGATACGGGCAAGGAGACGTCGCAGCCCTGGGCCTACGAGGTCACATCGAACTACTTCGACGCGATGCAGGTGCAGCCGTACCTGGGCCGGTTCTTCCACGATGCCGATGAACACGGCCCCAACAGCGCTCCTTATCTGGTGATCAGTTACGCATTCTGGCACAGCAAGTTTCAAGACGATCGCACCGTTGTGGGGCGCGTCGTTCAGGTGAACAAGCATCCCTACACCATCCTCGGCGTAGCGCCTCCCGCCTTCAACGGAACTCTGCTTTTCTTTTATCCCGACTTCTGGCTTCCGATGGTCCAGCAGGAACAAGTGCAGGGGTTTAAGGTGCTGGATGCGCGCGGCGAGCGCGAAATTTACATGGTGCTGGGACATATGAAGGCGGGCGTCACGCCGGCCCAGGCCATCGCAGACCTGAACTCGGTTGGCGCGTATCTTGAAAAGACCTACCCCAAAGACGATGCGTATATGACGTTTTCACTGGCGCGCCCCAGTCTCGCCGGCGACATGCTTGGGCCTGGAGTAAAGGCATTCATGACGGGCATGATGCTGCTGGCGGGGCTGATTCTGCTGGCCGCGTGCGCCAACCTGGGCAGCCTGTTTGCCGCGCGCGCCGCCGATCACAGCCGCGAAGTGGCTCTGCGCCTCGCGCTCGGCTCGACCCGCAAGCGCATTCTGCGCAGCGTGTTTACCGAGGCCTTGCTCATCTCGCTGCTGGGCGGCGCTTTGGGTCTTGAGGGCAGCGTGTCGCTCTTGCGTGCATTGAGCGTGTGGCATCCCATCCCCCAATTTCCAATGCACGTTCCGGTGTACGCTGACACAACGGTTTATGTGGTCGCGTTCCTGCTGGCATTGATCAGCGGATTCCTCTTCGGCGCTGTACCGGTCAGGCAGATTCTCCGCACCAATCCTTACGAGGTTGTAAAGGCCGGTTCGGGCACCATCGTTGCCGGCAATACTGCTCGACGGTTGACACTCCGAGACATTCTGCTGGTTGTGCAGATCGCCATCTGCTGCGTGCTGGTTACTTCATCGCTGGTTGCCGTGCGCGGCCTGGTGCGATCGATGCACAGCAACTTCGGATTTGAACCAAAGAATGCCTTGCTGGCCAACTTGAATCTCGGCATGGCCGGCTATGCCGGCGACCGGATCCCGGTTATGGAAAGGCGCATGATCGAATCCATTGAAGCGCTGCCGGGCGTAAAGAGCGTGGGGCTCACCAGCTATACCCCTCTCGGCGGAGGCGGCGCAACCGAGGATGTGTTCACCGAGCAGACCACAGACTTGAGAACTGCGAATGCCGCAGCCACCTCCCAGGAGTTCAAGGTGTCTCCCGACTATTTCAGCGCTGCGGAAACCACTCTGCTGGCCGGCCGTAGTTTCACTTGGGCTGACGACAAAAACTCGCCGCCCGTGGCCGTGGTGAACGCGCTTTTTGCGCGCAAGATTTTCGGCTCGGTCACCAACGCAATCGGCAAGTACTACAAGATTGGAGACGGAACACGTATCCAGGTAGTGGGCGTCGCGCAGGACGGAAAATATTATCAACTCACCGAAGATCCGCGGCCGGCCATGTTTTTCCCTTTCCTGCAAACTCCCGCCGGCAACATAGCCATCGTGGTGCGTTCGGAACGCGATCCGCTCCAGCTGGCATCCGAAATCAGAAGAACGGTGCGGAACCTCGACCCCAGCCTGCCGCTCACCATGCAAACATGGACAGAGGGCCTGGACATCGCCTTGTTCCCCTCGCATGTAGCCACGGTGGCGCTGGGTGTGCTCGGTCTGATGGGCTCCATGCTGTCGCTCACTGGCATCTTCGGAATGGCGGCGTACTCGGTAAGCAAGCGGCTCAAGGAACTTGGAATTCGCATGGCCCTCGGCGCGCAGCGCAAAGAAGTGTTGCAGGCGGCTCTGGGGCGGCCTTTGAAGCTGCTGGCGCTTGGTTCGGCAGCGGGTTTGCTGCTTGGAATCCTGGCCAGCCGGGTATTGGCTTTTATTGTGTATTCTGCAACGCCGCGCGACCCGCTGGTGCTGGCCGGCGTGGTGGCCGCAATGGCGCTGCTGGGCCTTTTCGCCACATGGGTTCCGGCGCAGCGCGCGCTGTCAATCAACCCCATTGCCCTGCTGCGCGACGAGTAAACAGCGTTTCACGAACCAATTCGAGGACAATTGGGCCCCTCGTCGTGCCGCATCGCGAACAAATCGCTTTGTGTTGGGAGGCCGCTGTGTTTTTCTAAACACACCCGTCTATGATCAAGCGACTCGAAGCGTACTTCGAATTTGCTCATCTCGGCACCAACTGGCGCACTGAAATCCTCGCTGGCGTCACGACCTTCCTCACGATGGCCTACATCGTGCTGGTCAACCCCGCCATCCTGGCCGACGCCGGTGTTCCGTTGCCTGCAGTCACCGCAGCAACCTGCCTTTCGGCGGCCTTCGGCTCCATTTTGATGGGCATCATTGCCCGCTATCCCATTGCACTGGCGCCGGGCATGGGCCTCAATGCCTATTTCACCTACACGGTGTGCATCAAGATGCACATTCCGTGGCAGACGGCGCTCGGCGCAGTGTTTCTTTCCGGCGTCATCTTTCTCGCGCTCACCGCGGCCGGCATCCGACAAATGATTCTGCACGCCATTCCCCACCAGCTTTACGCAGCGGTGGCCAGCGGAATCGGCCTGTTTATCGCGTTCATTGGTTTCCAGCACGCGGGCCTCGTGGTCCGCGACCCCAACACGCTGGTCGGCCTGGGCAACATCCGCAGCCCTACCACGTATCTGGCGCTGGTCGGCCTCATCATCATGGTCGCCCTCGAAATTCGCAAGGTAAAAGGCTCTATCCTTATCGGCGTCCTGTCGGTCACCGCCATTGCCTGGGCCATGGGCCTGGTGCACTGGACCCACGCAGCCTTTGACTTTGGCGCACTCTCGCAAACCGCGTTCAAGCTCAACATCGGCGCGGCCATCAGCAAGGGCCTGCTCGAAATTGTCTTCGTCTTCTTCTTCGTCGATCTGTTCGACAACCTGGGAACCCTGGTGGCCGTCACCAAGCGCGCCGGGCTCATCGGCGCCGACCACTCCATCCCGCGGCTCAATCGAATCCTGTTCGCCGACGCCACAGCCACGGTTTTCGGATCGATGGTGGGCACATCCACCGTTACCAGCTACGTTGAGTCGACGGCCGGCGTTGCCGCAGGCGGCCGATCCGGCGTCACCGCCATCGTCACCGGCCTGCTGTTTCTGGGCGCTATCGTCGCTGCGCCCTTCATTGGAATCGTGCCCCCGGCGGCTACCGCTCCCGCGCTCATCCTGGTCGGCTCCATGATGCTGGCCGCCATCACCGAGATTCGCTGGCAAGATCCGCTGGTGGCCGTGCCGTCGTTCCTTACCCTGGTCATGATTCCCTTCACTTACTCCATTGCCAACGGTCTGGGCTTTGGAATCATCGCCTGGGCGGTGCTGCATCTGGCCGCAGGCAAGGCCCGCAAGCAGGACTGGCTTCTCTACATCCTCGCCGCGCTCTTCCTCGCCCGCTTTGTTTACCTCGGCGCCAGCTAGATTTTGCATTTCAAGAGAGTAGCGCCGGGCTCCTGCCCGGTTGTCGTACGGGCGTCCCCGCCCGTACATGGGCTCCACAGCAACCCCACACCAATTTGTTTTTCACCAAACTTCGTGTTCACAGCATTAAAATTCCTTGAGCGGACGACAACACGTAAAACTGGAAGGTTTTCAATGCATTGGTACTCTCTCGTCGCACTCTTCTTTGGCGGGGCTTTCCTTGCCAACGCGGTGCCGCATATCGTCAACGGCATCTCGGGCCGCGCGTTTCAATCTCCCTTTGCCAAACCGCCCGGCAGAGGCGTCTCGCCTGCCAGCATCAACGTGGTGTGGGGATTTCTCAATCTCTTCGTCGCGTGGGTGCTGCTCATCCTGGTCAGCGATTTCAGCATCCATAACTGGGTGGATGTCTCCATGACCTTGGTAGGAGCACTGATGACGTCAATGAACCTCGCACGCCACTTCGGCCAGTTCTACGGGGGCCGATGAAACTTCGCGACTCCATGCGGATTTGGCCGCGTCTTCGCATTGCGCTTCTCGCGCTCTGCCTCGCTTCGGTTCAGGCCACCGGCTGCCACGCCGCCGACAGCTACCGCGTGGTCCATGCCTATCCGCACGACCCCAATGCATTCACGCAGGGGTTGATCTACGTCGACGGCCATCTGTACGAGAGTACGGGTCTCAACGGCCGTTCCTCGCTCCGCATGGACGACCTCACAACCGGCAAGGTGCAGCAGGAATTCGACCTGCCCCAGCAAGACTTCGGCGAGGGGCTGGCCACCTGGGGCAGCACGCTCATCCAGCTCACCTGGCAGAATCATGTTGCCTTTGTCTACGACCGCTTCAGCTTCCGCCGGCTGCGCACCATCCCTTGCCCATGGGAGGGCTGGGGGCTGACCGAAGACGGCAAATCGCTGATCCTGAGCGACGGCAGCTCCACCCTCCGCTTCCTCGATCCGGATACCTTTCACGAGCGGCGCGAAATTACCGTGAAGGATCACGGCAAGCCGGTGGACAAGCTCAATGAGCTCGAATACATCCACGGCGAGATCTACTCGAACATCTGGTATACCGACCGCATTGCGCGCATCTCGCCCGCAACCGGCGAAGTGCTCGGCTGGATCGATTTGTCCGGCATTCTCGATCCCGCCGAGCATACCGATCCCGACGCGGTGCTGAACGGCATTGCCTATGACGCGGGCCACGACCGGCTCTTCGTCACCGGCAAGCTGTGGCCCAAGCTCTTCGAGATAAAAATAGTGCCCAAGAACGCGAAGATGGTTCCCGTTCAAAAAACCCAGTAGCAGCAAAAAGGTTGAGCTGCACTT
>JBEKCW010000238.1:0-8756 GCA_050014675.1 Occallatibacter sp.
CAGCTTCTAGCCTCTAGATTCTATCTACTAGCTGGTTTGTGCTTGACGATGGGCGGTGCTTGCGCGCGTGGTTTGCGTGCAATGCGCCGCCCGTTGTGTTTTTGGGGAAGAGCTAATAGCCAATAGCCAAGAGCCAATAGCCGATAGCTAAGAGCTAATAGCTAAAAGCTGTCCCCCCTGCAACTGAATCCCGCATTCCGTGTCTATATATATGGAATGGCTTTCGCACGCAGATTTCTTTGGATTGCCCTGGGTCTTGTCCTCGCCGCCTCACCTCTCGCCGCACAGACCGGCGAGTTTGTGGTTGCCGAAAACGGCCACGACACCGGCACAGCTTCGTTCAACGTGACTTCGACAAAAGATGGCTATGATTCGTCTTCCGTGGTCAAAGTATCCATGCAAGGTCTGGATTACGCGCTGTCGAAGACTGAGCGGTTGAGCCCGGACAACAACCTGGTGCATGTGCTGCTGAGCGCCACGCGCAGCTTCTGCTTAACATTTCAGCCAATGGCCGCAGCACGACCACTCGGCTGGCCGCACATCACGGAGCGGTTTTCCTACCCGACTTCGATCCGGGTGCGCTTGAGACGCTGCTTGCCCTGGCCGTGACACAGAACAATCGCGACCTCTGGGCCATACTGCCCAAGAACACCGGGTCCATTGAGCCGGTAACGCTGGCAACCTACTCGGATGAAAAGGGAACCCTCGACGGCAAACCAGTCGTCGTCCACCATCTTGTGGCCACCATCGCGGGCGCCAACACAGATCTCTTTTCTGGGCCGGAGAATCAGCTTCTGCAGGCCGAATTGCCGCAGGCGGGATTTGCGCTGGTGCGGAAGGGATTCGTTCTGACGCCGCCGGCTAAGCCGATTGTGCCTGCGGAGTAGGGCAGCTTAGTTCCAGGATGGTGTTTACGGATTCTGACTGCCCGATTGAATGAGGCTGAATTGGGGAATAGCAGGCGGTGCGGAGTAACTCCTGGATAGGCGGTTAGAGGCCCTGGACCGCAGAATTCGAGAGCGGCGCGGTTGGATTCGTGGTCTCCCCGGTCCCCAAATGCGAGGGACCAGGGGCACCCATCTTGAGTGGCACGACTCGCGTCCAAAACCAACATGACTTATCTGAAGCCCCCGCTGACTTGCAAACTCGCCAATGTTGCGCCAGTGACGCAAGCCCGTTAACTTCGCTCTCGCCCCCCACTCCCCCAAAGATTCGGTTACCGGCTTCTGAATGGCCCGCTTATGCCGCTCAAGTTATGCTGCGATCATGCCGTGGGGATCGAGGACAAATTTCTTCGCTGCCCCTCGATCGAAGTCCTTATAGCCCTGAACGGCTTGCTCCAGAGTCACGACATTGACGTTTACAGCCTGGGCAATCTTGATCTTGTCGTGCAGGATGGCCATCATGAGTTGCCGGTTGTACTTCATCACCGGACATTGGCCAGTGGTGAAGACATGGGACTTTGCCCACCCCAAACCGATGCGAATGCTGAGGTTGCCTGTCCTGGCGCTCTCATCGCACGCACCTGGATCGTCGGTTACATACAATCCTGGAATGCCGAGTGATCCGCCGGCGCGGCAAACCTGCATGAGCGAATTCAGAACCGTCGCGGGGTACTCCTTTTTGGAGGCATGGCCATGGCCGCGGGCCTCAAATCCCACGCAGTCCACCGCGCAATCCACTTCAGGAACCCTGAGGATTTGCGCAATCTGATCGCCGACCGGGGCATCTTTCGAGACATCCACGGTTTCGCAGCCGAAGCTCCGGGCTTGCGCCAGCCGCTCGGGGATCAAGTCGCCCACAATCACCACCGCGGCGCCCAGCAGTTGGCTTGCGGCGGCGCATGCCAGCCCCACCGGCCCCGCCCCGGCAACGTAGACCGTCATTCCCGGACCGACCCCCGCGCTCACGGCGCCGTGGTAGCCCGTCGGCAGAATGTCTGACAAGCAGGTCAGGTCGCGAATCTTGGCCATCGCCTGAGCCTTGTCGGGGAATTTCAGCAGGTTGAAGTCGGCATAAGGAACCATGACATAGTCGGCTTGTCCGCCTACCCATCCGCCCATGTCCACATAGCCATAAGCCGCGCCAGGTCTCGCCGGATTCACATTCAGGCAAATACCGGTGGCGCGCTCCTTGCAGTTCCGACAGCGGCCGCAGGCGATATTAAAAGGCACTGAAACCAGGTCGCCGACCTTGATGAACTCAACATCCCGGCCGGCTTCAATCACTTCGCCGGTGATCTCGTGCCCAAGGACGAGACCGGCGGGAGCGGTGGTACGGCCCCGGACCATATGCTGGTCGCTGCCGCAAATGTTGGTGGAAACAATCTTGAGAATGACGCCGTGTTCGCATTTCCGGTTCCCGAGCTCCAATTTTGGAAAGTCGATGCTTTGAATTTCCACGACATTGGGACCCATATAAACCACGCCACGATTACCTGCCATACTCTTGAGACCTCCTCAGGGGGATTTTCCATTGTTCTTCCCAGGCCACGAGAGGATATACCCCACTTTGCTGAGTTCGCAATCTCTTTGTGTTTGGTTCAGGGGCAAAGCGCGAGCCTGCGCGGCTTTGCAACCGCGGCTTAAGCACACGATCCACGAATCTCACTTCGCAAAATACTTCCCATGTCCGCCATTCGCCCATGGGTCGTAATGCGCGGCAAACTCGGCGCGCTGCTGGGTGCTGGGATGGCTGTAGAGCCAGAACTCAATAAACGGGCTGGGATTGGGGTCGTCGAGCCATGCCTTGCCCAGGTCGTTGAACGCAGCCACCGCGGTTTTCTGCGGATCGGGAACTATGCCGTGGATCGCTTCCTGGCCGTAGACATCGGCCTGGTGCTCAAAGTAACGGCTTATCCCGTTGTCCACCGGCTGCAGCAGAAACATCACGATGGTTACGCCGAACAGGAGCATCAGGAATCCGGTGCGCGAGCTTAGGTCGGTTGCGCCCCATCGCGCTCCGCAACGCGCAACGATCCATGCCGCAAACCGCGCGCAAATCCAGTAGATGAAAAACAGTGACACCGCCGTCACCGCCATCCCCTTGGGAAGGTGGTGCAGTACATAATGCCCGCACTCGTGCGCGAAGATGAACAGGATTTCGTCGCTGGGAATACGGCCGGCCGTGGTGTCCCACACAACAATGCGCTTGGTGGCGCCGATGCCGGTCACGTACGCGTTGAGGCCGTTGGTTTTGAGGCTGGCCTTCATCAGGTACATGCGGCTGGGTGGAATATCGGTTCCGGTGCGGGCGACTACTTTTTCGAGATCGGCCACCAGCGCGGGATTGTGCGCCTCAAGCGGCTCGTGTTGTTCAAACAGCGGCTCGACCAGCGGCTCTACGAAAAAGACGATCACCAGAATCGGCAGCGTGACAATCCAGGCGCCCAGCCAGTAGCGGCCCGGCCATCGGCTCACGATCCAGTTGAACAGCAGCAGCAGCGGCGTGGTGATGGCGATGGCGAATCCCAGCTCCTTGGCGTCGTCGCGGAACCAATCGGCCCAGGACTGAATGCTGATGCCGTAGCTGCGCTCGACGTAATGGCCGTAGATGCTGAGCGGCAGGCCCGAGAACCAGAGGAGGATAAAGAACGCGGCGAAGAAAAAGATTCCCTGGGCCCAGTGGTGCGGCGCGATCCGCTTGATCTCGGCCTCAAGCCTGGCCGCGAAGCGCGAGGCCAGCACCAGCCAGATAAAGACGATCTGCCACAGCGAGCCAACGATATCCAGAATGTTGCGGATGCGGGTGAGGGCGATGGCCTTGGCGAGCTTGTCGGGAGGCAGCGAATAGGCCTGCGGGTTTGCCGGGCTGGCCGTGCCTGTGGCTTGCGAGGCGGCCGGCGTCTGCTGAGCACTGGCGGTCGGTGCGGTCATCCCCGCGAGATTCAACGCAAGAACGCCAGCAAGCAGCCACCGGGTCAACCACGGGGCCGGGCCCCGCATTGCGAATCTCATCCTGCGCCCTCCCGGGACCGCCAAAGTCTGCGACAATCGAGCATAAATGCAAATTGCAGGTTTCCGCCGGCTCATGTTTAAACCATCCCTTGTTCTCTCTCAAAATCGCCGCTTCGCTTACGGGTCATTTGTTGCCGCTGCTCTCTTCTTCATGGTTGTAACTCTACCTGTCGCGCAGGCGCAGCAAGCCGCTCCCGTGATTCTTGACGCCATGACCCAGGAGTTGCAACGCGCTTTCGCGCAACTTGGCAAGCAGACAGCTGGCGCCAACGCGGGCGCCGACAAGCAACTGCCGCCCTACTTTCTCAGTTATGCGGTGAGCGACGCAAGTTTTGTGACCATCCGCGCGCAGTATGGGGCGCTCAGTTTAAGTACTGCAAATCGCGCGCGCGTTGCCGACGTGCAGGTGCGTGTGGGCAGTCCCGCCCTCGACAATACCCACGGCGACTATCGCGCCTCCGCAGTGAACAGCCTGCCGCTGCCCATCGGGGACGATCGCCAAGCGCTGGCCCGGTCGCTGTGGTTTGCGACCAACGCCGGCTACGGCACCGCGCTCGACAACTACCTGCGCGTGAAGACCGAAGCCCAGGTGAGAGCGAAAGAAGAAGATACTTCGCCGGACTTCAGCAAAGAAGATCCAGAAGCGCACATCGGCAAAGTTGCCCCGCCCATTGTGGTCGATCGCGCGGCGTGGGAAAAACGCGTGCGTGCTCTCTCTGCCATCTTTCGCGAGTTCCCCGGCGTTTACCAGAATGCGGTGATCCTTACCGTGCAGAATGAGACCGACTACTACGCGTCGTCTGAAGGGTCGAAGATTGTTGCGCCGCACTTGCAGGCGCGGCTGGTGGCTATCGCTGTGACCCGCGCCGATGACGGAATGGACCTGTTCCGCGACCAGACGTTTGAAGCCCAGACCGTGGACGGGCTGCCTTCGCAGCAAGAAATGGAAGCTGGGATTCGCGAGCTCGGCAAAAGCCTTGAAGCATTGCGCAAAGCGCCGGTCACCGAGCCGTTCAACGGGCCGGCGTTGCTTTCAGGCCGCGCTGCGGCGGTCTTTTTTCACGAAGTGCTGGGCCATCGGCTTGAGGGCCAGCGCCAGCGCGGTGACGAAGAAGGCCAGACATTTACCAAGGACATAGGCCAGGAAGTTCTGCCAAAATTCCTTTCGGTTTCCGACGACCCCACCATGGCCAAATATGGCGACACGTGGCTGAGCGGCCGCTACGAGTATGACGATGAAGGCGAGAAAGCCCGGCGCGTCGATCTCATTCAGGATGGCGTGCTGAAAACATTCCTCATGTCGCGGCTGCCCATTGCCAGCTTCAGTTCTTCAAACGGCCACGGCCGCGCCGAGACAGGACATATACCTACCGGCCGCCAGGGCAACCTGATTGTTACTTCAACCAACAAGGTGACGGACGCAAAACTGCGGCAAGAACTCATCGACGAAGCCAAAAAGCAGGGCAAGCCATACGGGCTTTACTTCGAAGACATTTCTTCAGGCTTCGCAGTCACCACGCGTGATTCACCCCAGGCGTTTTCAGTCGTGCCTCTGGTGGTGTGGCGCGTATATGTGGATGGCCGTCCCGACGAGCTGGTGCGCGGCGTGAGCATTGTGGGCACGCCGCTGGCTGCAATGAAGAGCATTCTCGCCACCGGCGACAAGGACGAAGTTTTCAACGGCGAGTGCGGCGCAGAGTCGGGAACCATTCCGGTAAGCGCGGTTGCGCCGGCCATACTGCTGAGCGATCTTGAGACGCAGAAGCAGGCGCAGGGCACGGCGAGACCGCCGATTTTGCCCAAGCCGGGCGTTGACGCTGCGGCGAACAAGGAGGCCCAATGAATCGCGTAATTTTAACCTCAATGTTCGCAGCATCTCTGGTTGTTGCCCCGCTTGCATCGGCTCAGCCCACGCGCGCCGATGCTGAAAAAGATCCTGTGCTTAAGGCCATGCTTACCGAACTTGACCGCAGCATGAGCCAGCTGCAGTTGCAGGGCTTCGCCAAGCCGTTCTTCATCCAATACCGCATTGAGAGTGTCGACGAGTTTGAGTCGAGGGCTGAGTTCGGCGCCACCGAGGGCTCATCGCGAACGCAGGAGCGCGTTGCGCGCGTAACCGTGCGCGTGGGCGACTACAAAACCGATTCGAGCGGCGGACGAGGCGATGGCGCAATTGAGTTGACCGCCATCGACGACGATCCCATCGCCATTCGTTCGGCGCTGTGGATGGCCACCGATGATGCCTACAAGAATGCGCTCGCCGCCTACGCGCAAAAACAGGCCGCGCTCAAGCAGGTGCAAACGCCGCCCCAGGCCGACGACTTCAGCCACGAGAAGCCGCTGATCTCGCTGGCCGAACCGGCGCAGCTCAAACTTGACCAATCAGCGTGGACAGATCGCGTGGCCCGCGCCAGCGGACTTTACCGCACCGACGCCACCGTGAAGGCAGGCCAGCAGGACTTGCAGTATTGCACTTCAGATTTTCACGCGCGCGAGATTACCACCTGGCTGGTCACGAGCGAAGGAACCATTGTGCGCAAATCGTCGACCGGGTACGCGGAGTCGTTCCAGGCCGGAACGCAGGCAGACGACGGCATGCGGCTCGATCGCTCGTATTCGACCGAAGGCACAACGCCTGCCGACCTCGATTCAGAGGATGCATTTAACAAGCACGCCGTGGCAGACATTGTCTCGCTCAACGAACTGCGCAAGGCGCCGCTGGTCGAAGAGGAGTATCACGGACCGCTGCTGATGAGCGCGGATGCTGGAGCCGAGACCCTGAGATCGCTTCTGGCCGGTTCCGTAGTGGCCACGCGGCCCAAGCTTGGCACCGAAGCGCGCACCAATGGCGCTTTCGCCTCAAGCTACCAGGCGCGGGTGCTGCCCGACTTCATCGACGTGGTCGACGATCCATCGCTCAAGACTTTCAACGGCAAGAGCCTGATGGGCGCATACGATATTGACGACGACGGCGTGCCGGCGCAAACCGTGAAGCTGGTAACCGAAGGCCGGCTGGTGAATTACCTGCTCGGCCGCGAGCCGGTAAAAGACTTTCCAACATCCAACGGGCACGCCCGGGCTGGGCTAACGGGGGCTGCGCGGCCCATCATCGGCGTGCTGAAAGTGACTGCCGACAACGGAGCGAGCGACGCGGAGCTGAACCAGAAGCTGCTTGACATGGCGAAAGACCGCGGCCTGCCGGGCGTTTACTACGCTGAGACCGTGGCCGGCGCGCACAATCCGCGGCTGCTTTACCGCATCACTCCCGACGGCAAACGCCAGCTTGTTCGCGGAGCCGTAATCGCCGACATCGACACGCGCGCGCTGCGATCGAGCATTGACGCCGCCGGAAAAGATCTTTTTGTGGCAAACTTTTTTGGCGAAGCTGCGCAGACTGTGATCGCTCCCGCGCTACTGTTCGACGACGCAACCGTAAAGCGCGCCAACGAAAAGAACGACAAGCTGCCGTTTTATCCGCCGCCGGAGTAGGCTGCGAGCGCGGCAGCAGCTTTCTTTCAGACGCCTATTTTTTCTTCCACGCTCCGACGATTGCGCCCATGATGGTCATGCCGACCAGCCAAAAGCCTACGTCGATTGCGAAGAGCGTAAAGGATCGTGCCTCGAAGACATACCCGACGGCGAACGTCGGAAGCACGAACGCGATCGACGCAAGCGCGCCGACTTTCATTCCGCGAATCAGGGTTTGCGGGCCGCTGCGCTGCGTGACGCTCGAGATCGCCATGGCGATGAGCGTCTCGGACAGAATCGCAACGGCGCATTGCAGGCCGAGATTCACTTCGGGGCTCTCAAGCCACTGCATCGGGCGGCCCAATGCGCTCAGCCAGTTCTTAAGGAAGAAAGAGTACCAGGTAGCTTCAAAGAGAAAGCAGACGATGGCTGCAACCAGGATGGCTGGGTAGTTTTGCCTTACCAGCGGCCTATCGTTCGACATTAGGACCTCCAGCTCACCAGTTGAGCACATGGAATAAAGCGATGCGATTGCTCGCGACGGGATGGCGGCATTCTAAAACATTTTGCCGGGGGTGTGGCGAGCGGATGGCTGCCACACACAGGCCACAGGAGTATCCTTCTCCTTCTGAAAGTTTTTGTTGGCGGGGACGTGACTATGATGAAACAGATTTTGATCGGGCTTTTATTGGCGATGCCTTTCGCAGCGCAAACCACAGTTTCGGCGCACGCTCAAAAGATTCCGGTAGCCATTGTCGATGGCCAGAGCGGCGGCGCTTACCATAACTGGAAACTGACCACGCAGATTATGAAGATCGAGCTTGAAGAGACGGGCATGTTCGACGTAACGGTGATTACCGCGCCGGAATCGAATGGCGACTTCAGCAATTTCAACCCCAACTTTGCGCAGTACAAGGCCCTGGTGATGAACTACGACGGCCCCGATTGGCCTGCCGGGCTTGAGTCGCAGTTTGAGCAATTTGTGAGCGGCGGCGGGGGGCTCGTCATCGTGCACGCGGCCGACAATTCATTTCCGAATTGGCCTGCGTACAACCAGATGATCGGCGTCGGCGGATGGCGGAATCGCAACGAGAACGCCGGCCCGTACTGGTATTGGAAAGACGGCAAAGTCGTTTCGGACACGAGGCCCGGCACAGCCGGCCAGCATGGGCAGCGGCTGCCGTTCCAGGTGACCACGCGCGATGATAAGAACCCCATCATGCGCGGGCTGCCGCCGGTGTGGATGCACGCCAACGACGAGCTCTACGGCATGTTGCGCGGGCCGGGCAAGAACATGACGGTGCTGGCCACGGCGCACTCTGACCTGAAGAA
>JBEKCW010000239.1:0-8303 GCA_050014675.1 Occallatibacter sp.
TTGCTGACCACTGAAGCGCTGGTTGTGGACCTGCCTGAGCCCAAGTCTGCGGCTCCGGCGGGCGGCCACGGCGGCGGCATGGACGGAATGTACTAAAGACAGGGATCAGGGAACAGGGACCAGAAAAAACCCGAAGTTCTTGACTCTATCGAGCATCCTGAAGAAACAAAAGGCCTCCGGCTTCGGCTGGGGGCCTTTTTCTCAAGATGTTGCCGTACGTACGTATTATAGGTATCATACCTTAATAGGAATCAACTAGGAGGGAGAAACATGACAATAACCACATCTGATCTTCTCTTGGCGGATCGCATTTGGATCGCGGTCGCCCTTCTACACCAGGAGTCTCCCGGCCGCGAAGGTTTCTCGAGAGACGAGATTCGCCGGAAACTCGACGATTCGGGCCTTGCAATCGGAACCGAGCCGGGCTCTGTGAACGCTCACCTGAAGGAGCATCTAGTCGCCAACGTTCCTCCCTCGTCGAGCAAATACCGAATGCTGTTCGAGACCACTCCGGGGGGAAAACTTCGCCTCTTTCGTCCGGGCGATTTTACATATGCAACCAGGTATCAGAAACGCAAGCCTTCAAAAACTGTTCCCAGGCGCGAGGAGATTCCACAGAATTACTGGCCGTTGCTTGAATGGTACGAGGAGTGGAGCAAAGAGACTCATGCTCCAGACGCGCCAATCAACTGGGAAGACGATCCTCTCATTCGACTGATCGGGTCAGGCAAGCACATTTGGGCCGACGAGCACGCCGACGAATATGTCGAGAACTTGCGCAGGGAGGACATTTGAGCAAAGTATTCTTCGACACGAATGTCTTCATCTACATGTTCGAGGGCCTGGAGCCAAATCGAAGCCGGACGCTCTCGATTCGCAAGCGTATGTTGGAGCGGGGAGACTGCATTGTCACGTCGGCGATGACACTTGGCGAGGTATTGGTCAGACCCACCAAACTCGGACAAACCTCATTGATTGAACAATACGACTGGGCTATTCGTTCCACTGCGCAGGTGGTCAGCTTCGATGCATCTATCGCATGGCGATACGCATCGCTGCGCGCCACCCACACCATTCGCAATGCGGATGCGATTCAACTCGCCTGTGCGGCACATTTCGGCGTGGACCTGTTTATCACCAACGACAAGAACCTGCACAAGCTTAGCGTTCCGGGCATAGGGTTCATTGCTCCGCTCGAGAAGGTTCCCCTTTAGCCGGAATTCTCGGCCGAAAACGAAACGCCTCCGGCTTCGGCTGGGGGCCTTTTTGTTGTGCGCAGAACGGCTTTGCGGCGAGGGCGCCGGTAAGGTCTGGAAATTGTTAAGGCGTGAATTGAGGCCTAGCTGCCGGCTACTGCAACGGCTGTGCGAACAATCAGCTGCGGGCCCGGCGCAGGCTCGTGATTCGCGGAACGAAGCCATCCCGCCGCGAGCCAGGAGCGGGGAACCGAGAACTCGCTCCAGCCGCAATCGAGGCAAACCCGGATATCGGGCGACGGGGTCATGGGCGGGTGACTCAGTGTGCGTTGGCGGTTGCGGTATAACCGGATCTCTGCCGGGATAATGGAAACTTCTGCTGACTGACAATTCGGACAAGACACTGCGATACACCTCGGCCCAAGTGATTGGAACGCCAAAAAACTGCACATCTACGGGGAAACTTCACTCTAGCGAGATTTCCACCAAATTTTCAACAGGAAAGACCAAGAAATCATTCTAAAGTAACAAACTTTGGATTATCGGTAGGGGCTGCGTAAAGCCCGCTCAATTGGTGGCTTTATTCGTGGGCCTGAAACCCCACGCTTCCTCCTGAAGAAGGCTGCGGAGGTCTGCGCGACAAACGGTCGAATTGACTCCAAATGAAACGGGGCTCCCGAGGGAGCCCCGTATTGATGCTTGGCACGGATGTTAGAACATCAGGTGCAGCGACATCTCGACCAGCCGCTGGCTGCCGATGGTGTTGCTCACCACGCCCAACCCGTTGTTGGCCGCCTGCGGCAGCGAATACATCTCGTAAGCGCAGTTCACCGAGCCGCCCTGGCAGGTTGCCGTCCCCTTGGGCATGGAAGGAGTGGCCACGGTGTTGGACTGATAGGGTTGGGCCTGCGTTCCGTTGGCATAACCGCCGGGAGGGTTGGCTAGCTCTTCGTAATTGGGGCTTAGCTGGATTTCACTGTTGGGCAAGTCGAAGCTTGGCGTGTTGGTCACGTTGAAGACTTCGAACTGATAACGAAGGCTATAGCGCTCGGTGAAGTGAACGTCCTTCTGCAGTGTCAGATTGAGGTTTTTCTGGTGGGACTGCCGAAAAATATTGCGCTCGCCGCCCACGAAAGTGGTTTCGTACACGTCGCAAAGGGGACCCCCGCCGGGGCCGGCATTGCCTCCAGCGGTGGTAGTGTCGCAGGGAGGAACGCCGCTCTGGCCTGGAGCCACAAGCGGAACGTAAAAGTCGGCCGCATTCAGCGCTGGGGCGTAGGTGGGGCCCGGGCCGGTATACGCACCGGTCTTGCCGGTTTTCACGGCTGCCGGCGACAGTCCTGGCTGGATGGGGAGGACCGGATTGGCTTCATCGATGTTCCCGCCGAAATACAAGCTGCCTACCGTACCGGAGTAGTCGTATACGCTGTATGGCTCGCCGCTATCGAACACCCCAATGCCGAGCACCGACCAGTTGTTGGTTGCCTTACTTAGCCAGTTGTGCTCGTTCTTGATTGCGTTGGGCAGATTAGCGACGAAATTAACCGTCAGCATGCTGGTCTGGTCGAAATCCGCATCCGCGTACGATTCCCTCAGATTGTCAGGGTTGTCGCCGGTGAAGAACAACCCCACGTCGCTTTGCTCGTCGAGCGTGTGCGACCACGTGTACGAAGCGCCCACCTGGATGCCGTGCGACATGCGCTTGGTGAACTGCGCCTGCAGCGCGTCATAGGACGAGATACCGCGCGTCTCGAAGGTTGTGGAGTTGGGATCGTAACCGATGTACGGCACGCGCAGGTCGGCGTTACCGCCGCTGTATGTGTCGTAGGGCTCGTTGGCCATTGGCAGGGGATTGCCGGACGTGTCGGTGACGTTGCTGAGGACCTGAACGCCGTAGGAGTACTGTTCACCGTGGCAAGACGCCAGTTGGTTGCCCGGTGTGCAGAGGGCCGGCTCGTTGAAGGGCACCGGAATCACCTGGTGTTTGCCGCGATTGCCCACGTATCCGATATCAATGGACATATCGCTGCGCGGCTGCCACTGGAAGTCGAGCGTCCAGTCTTCCGTATAAGGCAGCACGTTGTTGATGCCGTAATTTCCGATCACCAGCGGCCCATCGGGAGCGCCGTCGTCGCAGTCATACGGGATAAGGTTGTAGCCGTTGTAAACATTGGCAGCGGTGCACGTCGACTCCATGGAGTCAATGGTGGGCATGATCGAGGCGAGATCGGCGGGCGTGGTGGGCGCGACCAGCGTCGGGAAAGGATTGCTGAGGTTTCCTGTCGCGCTTGTGTAGGCGGCAAACGGAGCTTCCTGGGTGACGCCGAAAGGCCCGCTGATGCCGTGCCCGGCCGGCGGCGACAGGTATTGGAAGTATTCGCCGCGGTCATAGTAGATGCCGGCTCCAGCGCGCCACACTACCGTTCCATGATTGAATTTGGGCGCCCAGGCAACGCCGATGCGCGGCGCAATACCCCACTGACGGCCTTTCAAAGTGGAATCGCTGACCCCCGGCGTGCCGAACTGCTTGTTGTTGCCGGCGACGATGAAGCCGGTGTTGGTGATGGCGTTGTCAGTCGACGAATAGAGCGATGGGGCAAAGTTGAACAGATCGCCGTTCTTCTCGCTGAATGGGCCGTCGAAATCCCACCGCACTCCCGCCGTGATGCTCACGTTCGGCAATATCTGCCATTTGTCCATCGCGAACGAGCCGGCATCGTTCGACCGGTAATACCGATCGGAGCTGCCGCCCAGCACAGTCCCCGATTTAATACTGCCGCTCAGGAATTTGTTGAAACCCTCGGTTGTGAGCTGCGAGTGGTTTTCCGCGCCATTTTTGATATTCAGCTGGTTGTAGTTGTAGTTGAAGCCCACGCTGATGGTGTGTTTGCCGAGGGAAAAAATCGCCGTGGACGAGGGCGACAGCCGGTTCTCAAAGTATCCCTGATCGATAAAGCCATCGGAGTTGGATGGGCCGATTTTCCCGGAGTCGAATGGAGAATAGCTGTCCACGCCAAAATACTCCGCGTAAATGCCGGGCATGATGTTTCCGGGCGCCGTGATGTCCACGTCTGAAGCGGTCAGCGCATTCGTAAAGTCGCTGTACACCTTCTGCCGGGAGAGCCCGATCTGCTGCGCCCAGTTGATGCGCGAGCCGATGTTGATGGTGTTCGAGAGCGCGGCGACCTGCGCGCCGGTGTCTTCACTTGACGGAAACCCCACAGTGTTGCTGGAGCCGAAGGGGCTGACCGAGGGCATGTGCTGGTAGAAGTACTTCGCGGAGAGGCGGTCGTTGGTGGCAAGGTTGTAATCGAGCGCCGCATTGGCCTGATCGCCCTTGAAGACTGAAGTGCTCTGGATGTTTACGTCAGGCAGCCCGCCCGCGATCTGCGACATTGCATTCGCGTCCGCCGACGGAATGAGATAGCTGCCGTTCACCTTGGCGTTCAAGAGTGCAACAGCGGCCGGATTCCATGTCGTCGAAGCGGGACAGCTGCCGTATCCCGAGGCGGCGATATAGCTGGCGCAGGCTGCCTCAATGCCCCCGGTGGTGCGATCGTCGCTCAGGCCATACGGCACCTGGAACTGCGAGAGCGCGCCCGTCTGATCGGAGTCGTAGAGGTGCTGGTAGCCGAGGAAGTAGAACAGCTTGTTTTTCACAATGGGACCGCCCACGGTGCCGCCCGCCACCCAGCGGTGCAGTTGCGGGTCCTCCTCGGAGGCGGGGAGCGTGCCAAGCATCACACCCTGCTTGTAGAAGAAGGGATCGGCGTTGATGATGTTGCTGCCGAATTGCCCGTAAAGACTGGCATGAAGGGCGTTGGATCCACTGGCCGTGATGACGCCAACGTGGGCGCCACTTGTTTGTCCTTGCCCAGCGTCGTACATCGACGTGGTTACGTTTATTTCCTGCATAAACTCGGGCGGCGGCGATGCCAGGCCGTTGCCGTTCGATCCATAGACCGAGATATTGTCCTGGTATTGGCCGGCGGTCGATGCGCCTTCGCCGATGTGGAACTGATAGCGCTGAGACTCGTCCTGGCTCGAACTCTTGCCGTTGAACAAATTGGTGACATCTACGCCATCGATGGTAAAGGTGTTGCTGGTGTCGCGCTGGCCGTTCGACCAGATGGGCTGGTTGCCAAGACCGGCGTCGGTGCCGACGCCTGACAGTAACTGCGAACTGACGCCCGGGGCGAGTATGGCCAACTGCGTGAAGCTGCCCGTGGCCAGCGGCGTCGCGGCGATCTGCTCCTTATCGAGCGTGTAGCCGTTGGTGGTGTCGGTGGCATTGAGCAGGGGATTGGCGATGACCTCAACGGAGGTGGAAACCTGGCCAACCTTCAATGAAACCCGAACCGTGGATGCGTGACCTTCCTGCACCGTAATTCCCGACAAGTCGGTGGTGTCGAAACCGTCGTGCGTGGCGCGGACCTTATAGGTGCCGATGGGGAGGTTGAAGATCTGGAAGAAACCATCAGCCTGACTGGTCGCGGTGCGAACCACGTTGATGCTCTCATCCGTTACAGTTACCTGCGCGCCGGGAACCGCCGCGCCTGAGGAATCAAATACTGTTCCGTTGATTGATCCGAGAGTTTGCTGGGCTCGACCATACAGTGCGCCAAATGACAGCACGAGCATCGTCAAGGCGAACGAAGCGACACTCCTCCAAATAGAAGACTTCTTCATAATTCTCCTTGTTGTGCAGTTGATCTGTTGGTGCAATACGTCAAGGGAGGTGCTATTCCCCGAAAGAACCCCGCTGCCAGACTCCTTGATCCACATAAAAGGATTATTAAAACGAGAGTGCGCAAACGACTTAGGGACTTACCTTGGAGGGGCCTGACGGCCGGTTTTTCAACAGACTTATAGCCGGCTTTTTTGAAGGAAGAAGTACCTTGCAGCGCGGTAGCAGCCCCAGGCCTCAGGTACAAGGCGCTGGCCGAACAGGGAGTTCGGAAGGTCTGCTCCAGAAGTCTTACAAGATGATGCTAGCCAGAAAAATCACTATAACACAGGGATCGGAATTTCCGACCCCTGTGGATTATGAATGACTCTATTGCTTGCTTCCGATGCCCCACTGAATGCGCAGGCCCGCACGTACGGTCATCGGCAGGCTGGGATAGCCGATGGGCGCTATGTGATGCTGGCTGAGTAGATTCTCGCCCTGAACGTAAATCCCCAGCATCTTGAAAAGCTGGTAGCTTCCGCCCAGATCGATCCTGGCGTAACCATGATCAAGGTCGCGGTTGGGCAACAGCAGGCTGTTGGTGCCGTAAGCGTCTTCGCCTTCAAGAAAGGTGGAGTCGTCGCTGCGGCTGGCAAAAGCTGAAGTGAGCACGCCGGTGATCTTTTTGCTGGAGTAAGTTGCCGAGATGAATCCGGTGTTGGGCGCGCGGCGGAATGGTCTTGCTCCCTGGAGCGGCGAGTAAGGACCGACCGGAATGCCGTCGAAGGTGGGGATGGGGCCGAGCAGCGCTTCATCGTCGTTGGTGAACGAACGCTGCACGACCGCATCGAGGTAAGTGTAGCCGCCGCGCAGGAAGATGTTTTTGCCGATGCCGCCTTCGAGGGTTGCCTCGACACCCTGTGCGCGGAATGCCTCGGAGTTGATGGTGAGCTCGTAGGCAAAGTTCGCTTGCAATATTTGTTCGAGCGCCTGTTGCTGGGCCGCGGTCAGGTTGGGCAGCAACTCGGGAATCAGGTCGAGGCCGACATACTCAATTTCGCGCCCGAACTGGTTATGGAAATAGCGGGCGCTGAATAGAATGTGCTGGCTCAGGAAGGCCTGTTCCACTCCGCCTTCATAGGTGCGGACGGCGGGCGCGGAGAGCTGTTTGATGTTGAGCGACTGAATCGTGGACTGGGCGCCGTTCTGAACCAGGAAGGTATAAAGAGATTCGTCTTGATCTTCAAGCGTGGGTTCACGCACCGAGTCGCCGAAGTTGAACAGGACGCGCGTTCCGCTGAAGACGCCGTTGCGTGGCTTCAGCGCAAAATACGAGAGCCCCGCACGCGGCGTGGTCTGCACGCCAAACAGGGAGTAATGCTCGAGACTCCCGGCCAGCGTGTAGTAGAAGCGGTTCTTGAAATCACCGTGAACCGCTGCCTGGTAGTCGTAATTGGTGCGCTCGACAGATGGATAGTAACCATGCGGGTCAGCGCCGCGCTCGTCTTCGTATTGGAAACCGACAAGGCCGGCCAGGTGGGGCGTGATGGTGATGTCGCCGCGGTAGACAAGCTGATCGCGGTTGTTTACAAGCTGCGTGCCGTACGTTGAGCAATCGAGCACTGCCTGGCCGGTAGCGGTGTAACCGTTGGCACCGGTGATGGTGACGGTGTTGCCGAGCGTGCCCGGCCCGAAGCAGTAAGGCGTGTACGTAACCTGATTGCCTGATTCGTTCCACAGATTATCCTGTTCGCGCTTACGCGCCAGCCCATAGCGAACGTCGTTGTGGATGGACGCGGTGGTCTGGTTGTCGATGGACGCGCTCAGGTAGATGTTCTGATCTTTCTGCGTTGCGTCGTCGGCAACGCCATAGAAATCCCATGCGTTGGGGACGCCGGTGCCGTCCACGAGATAGTGGGCGGTGCCGCGAATCTGCGTGGTTCCATTGGGCTGCCAGCCAAAATTTCCGGTAGATGTGGCCACGTGGTACTCATCGTTGGGCAGAGTATTGCCAGTTTGCATCCAGTTGAACGAGCCGAGATAGTC
The DNA here is from genome assembly GCA_050014675.1 of Occallatibacter sp. Taxonomy (GTDB): domain Bacteria; phylum Acidobacteriota; class Terriglobia; order Terriglobales; family Acidobacteriaceae; genus Telmatobacter. The sequence goes on from JBEKCW010000239.1 coordinate 7,912, forward strand.
GAAGTGCCCGTGTGCGCCGGCGAGCTCAAGCTGTTCGCGCGATGTATTGAAGGTTCCCGCGTCGCCTTCAAAAAGCAGTGATGGAAAACTTGTGGTGCCATGAGGCGTGGTCAGACTCACAACGCTGGTCATCGCGCCCGCGCCGAAGAGATTTGAATCAGGACCGCGATAGACTTCAACGCTCTCTTGTCCCGACGTGGTGAGCGGGCCGAAATCGAAAAGATTGCCAAGATCGCCGACATCTACGCCGTCCATGAGAATCTTGTTGTCGTCGGAGTCGCCGCCGCGCACAAAGAGCGAGGTCTGCGCACCCATCTGGCCGTCCTGAACGGTCGAAGTGCCGGGCATCAACCGTAATGCGCTCACAAAATCGGTGCGCAGCGCGAGGTCCT
>JBEKCW010000240.1:0-8203 GCA_050014675.1 Occallatibacter sp.
ACGCGCCCGGTCTCAAGCTTGATCAGCATGCCGACATGATCGCCGGTTACTTCAACGGGCCCTTTGCGCGTGTTGCGAACCTGGTGGACACCCCCGCCATCGTCAGTCTTTTCGGTGTACTCGGCAATGGGGTAGCGGCGGCGCATCATGTCGCGAGCCTTGCGGCCCACGGCCTCCACGTCGATCTCTTTGTCAGGGTTGCCGGAGATGAATTGATAAGCGGTCTTGAGAATGTTGGCGTTGAATGCGCCGGCGAATCCCTTGTCGCCGCTGACTACGATAATCAGCACACGCTTTTCAGGCCGGGTGACAAAGAGCGGAGAGGCAATGCTGCCGGTGCTCTCGTCAAAGATGCTGACGCGGCGGGTGAGCGACTCGAGCACGCTGGTGATCATGCGTGCGTAAGGCCGCGCAGACATCGCGCGTTCCTGGGCGCGGCGCAGCTTGGCCGCCGAAACCATTTTCATGGCCTTGGTGATCTGCCGCGTGTTTTTCACGCTTCGGATTCTGCGCCGTAGATCGAGTACGTTTGCCATTGTTTTCCAGGGGTCAGGGATCAGGGGTCAGGGGTCAGAAAAACCATACCCCAATCACCTAATTCTTGATCTTCTCCAAAATTCCAAAAATCATCTTGCCTGCTTCGTGCGACAAACCTTCTGTTTCATCAAGCAGTTTCGCATTACCTTTTCCCAACGCACGAGCTATCTCGATTTGGGTCTGCAGTTCAAAGTTCGAACCTCGGGCAATGCCAAGAAACTGCCTGTACTCGTTGGTGCCTAGCCGTCCGTGGCCCTCAGCGATATTGCTTGGAATCGAAACCGCCGCGCGCCTCATCTGGCTGGTCAATCCGTAAGTCTCTTCTCGTGGAAAACCATCCGTCAAACGATAGACCGAAACTGCCATCTGGATCGATCTTTGCCACACCGTCAAATCTCGGAATGATTGCACCATCGTACTGACCCCTGATCCCTGAGCCCTGACCCCTGCCGCTACTTCGTAGCCACCGCCGCCAATTCCGCTTTGAAGTTGGCCGAGTACTCCTTCAACGCCGCGTGCAGCCGGTTGCGAATATCGTCGTCCATCTGCTTCTTCGCGGTCAGGTCGGCGACAAGCGCCTGCTGCGAAGCGTCGATGTACTTGTAGAGCCCGTCTTCGAAGGCGCGAATGTCCTTGACCTGAAAATCGTCAAGATAGCCTTGCGTGCCGGCAAAGAGAACGATTGCCTGCTGCTGCCAGGTCAGCGGCTGGAACTGCGGCTGCTTCAATAATTCAGTAAGGCGCTGACCGCGGTTCAACTGCTTCTGCGTAAGCGGGTCGAGGTCCGAGCCGAACTGCGCAAAGGCCGCCAGCTCGCGATACTGCGCCAGGTCGAGCTTGAGCGTGGAACCTACCTGCTTCACCGCCTTGATGGCCGCCGAAAAGCCGACGCGCGATACTGAAAGTCCCACGTTCACGGCCGGCCGAACACCCGAGTTGAAGAGGTCGGTCTCAAGGAAGATCTGTCCGTCGGTGATCGAAATAACGTTGGTGGGAATGTAGGCCGAAACGTCGCCGGCCTGGGTCTCGATGACCGGTAGTGCGGTCAGCGAACCGCCGCCGCGCTTGTCGCTCATCTTCGACGAGCGCTCAAGCAAACGCGAGTGGAGATAGAACACGTCGCCCGGATACGCTTCGCGGCCCGGCGGACGGCGCAGCAGCAGCGAAATTTCGCGGTACGCCATGGCGTGTTTTGAAAGATCGTCGTACATCACCAGCGCATGCTTGCCGCTGTCGCGAAAAAACTCGCCCATGGCGGTTGCGGCGTAGGGCGCGAGATAAAGCATCGGCGCCGGCTCCGATGCCGACGCGGCCACGACGATGGTGTGGCCCATGGCTCCGGCTTCAGTGAGCGTCTGCACAACCTGCGCGATCGACGAGCGCTTCTGGCCGATGGCGCAGTAGATGCAAATCAAATTGTTTTTGGCGTTGTTGATAATGGTGTCGAGCAGAACGGCGGTTTTGCCGGTCTGGCGGTCACCAATGATCAGCTCGCGCTGGCCGCGGCCAATGGGGATCATGGCGTCAATGGCCTTGAGGCCAGTGGCCATGGGCTCGCGCACGGGCTGGCGGTCGATGATGCCGGGCGCCAGGCGCTCCACAGGAAGCGTTTCGGTGGCGGCGATGGGGCCCTTGTCGTCAATGGGGTTGCCCAGCGCGTCGACTACGCGGCCAATCAGGCCAGGGCCCACCGGAACCGAAAGAATCTTGCCGGTGCGCTTGACCTCCTGGCCTTCTTTGAGTTCGGTGTAATCGCCGAGAATAACGCTGCCGACCTGGTCTTCTTCAAGAGAAAGAGCCAGCCCCGCAATGCCATGCGGAAAGCTCAGCAGCTCGCCGGCCATGACCTTGTCGAGGCCGTGCAGGCGCGCGATGCCGTCGCCCAGCGAGGTAATGGTGCCGACCTCGTCGACCTGCACCCTCGAGTCGTAATTAGCAATCTGCTCCCGCAGGAGCTCGGTTATTTCGTCTGCCTTGATTTGCGCCATTCTTAAGTTCCTTTAGAGATCAGAGAAAAGAGATCAGAGATCAGGTGGTTAGTGCCCGTTTTTTCAGCGATTGCACTGCAGCATAGATCATTTTCCCAACTTCCCGAGATAATCCCTCAGCTTCGTTGATCAGCTTAGGGTCTCCCATCTCTAATGCTCTAGCAATCTCCAAGTGTGTCTGCAGTTCGGCGTTTGAACCTCGGGCGATGCCCAAGAACTGCTTGAATTCACCGGTATTCAACCGCCCGTGCCCTTCTGCGATGTTGCTCGGCATTGAAACAGCCGCACGCCTGATTTGGCTGGTAAGTCCATAGAGCTCATCGCGTGGAAAATCCTTCGTCAGCCGATAAACGGTGATTGTTAATTGCATCGAGCGTTGCCACATTACAAGCTCTCGAAACGATTGCGCCATCCAAAACCACCCTTACCGACCCCCTCAATGCTGCTCTCTTTTCTCTTTTCTCTTCTCTCTTTTCAGCCGGCCGTCAGCACTTCCTTCAATCTCTCCAGCCGCCCGCGGACGCTGCCGTCGTACACTGTTGAACCGATGCGCACCACTGCGCCGCCAATCATTTTTGCGTCGAGCTTGAAACTGGCGTCGATTTTTGCGCCGGCCAGTTTTGATACTTCGGCCACCAGTTCGGCGCGCTCCACGTCGCTCAGCTCGCGCGCAGTTGAAATCTCAGCAGGCTTGATGCCCTCCTGCTGCTGGAGCAACTGCCGGTACGAGGCCGCAACCTCGGCCACATGTCCGATGCGGTCGTTGTTGATCAAAACCGCAATCAGGTTGCGCAGTTCCTTCTGGAGTTTGAGCTTGGCATTCAACTTGTCGAGAATCGCAACCTTCTGCACGGCCGGAATCGCCGGATTCTCAAAGAATGTGCGCAGTTCCACGCTGCCGTCCCATGTGCCCAGAAAATCGTTGAGCTGGCGGTCGATGGCGGCCGTGTCGAGCTTAGCGGCGGTCACCACTTGAAGAAAGGCCGTGGCATAGCGGGGGACAAAGGCGGGCATCTAGTTCTTTCCTCCTTTGCCGGGGTTGTTCGCTGAAACCTGCGAAATGAATTCGCCGATCAGTGCGCGATCGGTTTCAGGAGTAAGAACCAGCTGCTTTTCGGCGTTGGCGATGGCCAGTTCGGCGGCAAAGGTACGCAGCCCGCGACGGGCCTGGGCAGCGGCGGCGGCAATCTCCTGCTCAGCGGCGGTCACTATGCGCGCGCTTTCTTCTGCAAGCGATGCCTTGATGCGCTTCTCGTCTTCGAGACTGTCCTGCTCAACCTGGGCACGGAATTTGGCAATCTCCTCGCCGAGGCCGGCCAGCTTAGCTTCAACTTCGCTGAGACGCGACTTGGCGTCTTCAGTGGCTTCGCGTGCGGTGCGCAGATTCTGGCTCAAAGTTTCTTTGCGGCCGCGCAGCACCCGCGGCATGATTCGCACCAGCGGAATCACGATCGCGAAGAAAATGATGGCGAAGTTAAGTAACAGGAAGATAGTCGCCGTGGTGTCCACGCTGAGGCCGAACATGTGGCCGATTTTGGCCACCATCGGTGCGTGAGTAAACGAGTCGAGCTCTTTTTGCTCTGCGCTTTGCGCATCCTTGGCGCCCTGATCGGTCGCGGATGTGGCCGCAGGCGTGGAATCCTGCGCGTGAATGCGATGCGGGGCGGCGACCACCAAGGTCAACGCGGCGATCAGGAACAACGGAATCATCGACGAACAGCGGCGGAGAAACCGAGTGAAATTTCTCACCTGGACCCTCCGGCGGCTGCGGGCAGAACGGCGCGAATGGCCCGACTGGCGAGATCGGCGGACGAGGCCTCAATGGTAGCGCGGGCAGTGTTGGCTTCAGCGTCAATCTCAGAGCGGGCGGCGCCTACGCGGCCTGAGGCTGCATTGCGGGCCGTCTCCAGGGCGGCTTCACGTTCGGCATTCCACTGGCGGATGCGCTGCTCGCGGATCTTGTAGGCATCGGCGCGGGCCAGCCGCAGCTTTTCAGCATAGTCGGCAGTGCGCTTCTCGGCCAGTTCGATGGCTTTGCGGGCTTCTTCAACGGCTCCCTCGGTCAGCGCATGGCGCTTTTTGAGGGTTTCAGTCAGCGGCCCCTGGATCAGAATCTGATAAGCCACGACCAGCACGATGAAAAGCGCAGCCGTGGGTATGGCTCCGACCAGAAGAGCCCCGACTTGTATGAGAATGTCGTGCATTGTTTTGGGGGATTCGCTCCGGCTTTCAGGTGAACAAAATCAAATGGGTGAACACTTTTTTGTATCAGGCGCGAAACCACTAAGTCAACGCGTGGAAGGGGGTTCGTACCGCGTGCTGTGACTGCTGTCACGAACCGGGAAAATTAACCAAGAAAGCGCTTGCTTTTGCCCAAAACAGGCCTAAACTGAACATACCACCTAGACCCGGTCCAGGGTCCAGCGGGCAGCCGGCTCAAGGAAGACCTTCCACTCCCGAGCCGGACGCCCGCTTCTTACTTTTTGGGGTCTTTTCTGAGCGTTTGCACGCCGGAAGCCCCTGCGTAAGAGCGGAGGAACCCATCGGATGAAAAAATGGCTTTCAGCAGGTGATAGGGTGCGGGTTTCGGATTCGTTTTTCTGGGCTAGGGGCGCCACTGGGCGAATCTCAGAGCCGCCAGATGCCGTAACCGCATTAAGCGGTCCATGGGATGCAGGGCTCACCACCCAAGAAATGAGCGCTCTGGGCGCGAATACCGTTTATTGGGTGTGGTTCGACGAGCCCCAAGTCGACGCCGATGGTGACGGGACATATCGAGGAGGGCAAATCTGGGAAAGTGCTCTTTCGATCATCACGGAAAACCCAAACTGAACCGATCTTGGATAAGCCGGGGATCGATCTCCAGCCTGCCAACGTAAGAGCTAATAGCTGAGAGCTGGGAGCTGTCCTTACGGCTTCAACGGCTCCGCCGTCAGCAATCCCCGCGTCCGCAGCCAGTTTTCAAGTAGCGCCGGCCATTGGTCGAGGGCCGGGTCGCCCTTGCCCAGGCCCGAGCCGTGCTCACCGTGCGCAAAGACGTGCAACTCAGACTGGACGCCCGCCTTGACTAGCGCGTCGAAGTAGCGCAGAGACTGTTCCACCGGGACGGTTTGGTCGTCGAAAGTGTGATAAATGAAGGTTGGCGGCGTGTCTTTGGTCACGTGCAGATCAGGCGAATAGTCCTGCGTGAGCTGGGCGCACTGGTCCATTAGTTTGTATTGTTTGCAGTAATTCAAATGCGTGGTGTCTGGTCCGATGGCGCCGAGCCACGGGTAGCCCAGCACCACGAAGTCAGGCCGGCTTGAAACACGGGCGACGGCATCCTCAGCGTCGGGGTCGCCCGGGACAGACTCAGTGGAGGCAAGCGCGGCCAGATGGCCGCCGGCCGAGAAGCCGATGATAACGATGCGGTCAGGCGAGATGTGATAGTCGGCGGCGCGGGCGCGGACGGTCTGGATGGCGCGGCGTGCGTCAAACAGCGGAACGGGCATCACGTAGCCGTGGGAGGTGAGGCGGTAACTGACGATAAAGGCGGTGAATCCGCGGGCGGTGAACCAGTCAGCCACTTCGCGGCCTTCGATATCCGCGGCAAGCATGCCGTATCCGCCGCCGGGGAAGATGACAATGGCTGAGCCGTTCGCGGCGCCCTGGCGCGGGGCCATGATGGTGATGGCCGGGATATCGAAACAGGTCGTTCCAGTGGCCTGCGGCGCGGGTCCGGGCCACAGGCGGACGGTCTGAATGCCCAGGAAGTCGTTGTTGGTGCCGGGCACGACGCAGGAGGTGGTTTGGGCAAATGCGGGAGCAGCCCAGACAAGGGCGGCGAACAAAAGCAGGGCGAAGCGCTTCATCGGGATCTCCTGGAGGAGAGTTCGTGAGGATTATACGGCTGAGTGGGCGCTGCCTACTGCTCTACAGCCAGACGGCCCGGTGCCCTGGGCAGGGATTTTCGGCCTGCGTCACCAGCGTTTCGGCCAGGCCCAGCCCGTAGCGGCCAAAGTAGAACGCCGCGCCGTGGACGCGCTCCTGCATTGAGCCATCGGGTGCGATGGCCTGGATGATAGTTTCGGCGTGGCGGGTGAGCGAGGCTTCGCGCTGCAACTCGAAGTTGGCAGCCAGTTCGCGCAGGCGGTTCATCTGGTAGCGCATCTTGCTGGCGGCGGTTTCGGCGCTGCGGCCCAACCCCTCGTCCTGCGCACGCATCCAGTCAAGCAGCGCGGTCAAGTCGGCATCGAGCGCGTTGCCGGCTGAGGCAAGCTTCTTTTTGGTTTCAATGGGCATGGCGCGAGCGGCCAGGCGCTTGGCGAGCGACGGCGCGTCCTCGTTGAAGAGCCGGTCGATGCTCAGCTCGTGGCGACGAAGCAACTCACCAACCGCAGGCTCAATCAACGTGCCGGAGAAGCGCGCTAAGGGTGGCGTCTGACGGCTGAGAATGCGCTCAAAGAGTGCGCCCGACTGCGCGAGGTAGGCGATCTCGGCGGGTCCGCCAACCTGCGCAGAGCTGCCAAAGATGAAGTCCTGGAAAAGGGGGCGAAGAAGGGCCGAGGGCGAGATGCGCTCAGGGGCCGCGTCTAGGATTCCCACAAGCTCGTCTGTCGAGAAGGAAAGGCGGCCGGCCTGCCACAGGCCATTTGGCTCAGCTGCAGTGGGCGCGGTGCGTTTGAGGGCCACGCGCGCGCCAGTGGCCTCGTCGATCAAAAACAGCAGGCTCGACTGCGGCGTGACGGCGACCTGCGCGTGATAGCCCGCGGCTTCGAGAGCTTTGTTGCGTTCGACAAGCGCCGCGTGCAGCTCATCGGCGCGTTCAATGCCGGCGCGAAGCACCGGCGCACCGAGGCGATGGAAATCGCGGCCCGAGGCGTCGACGATCAGCAGGCCCTGCGCAGCGAAGATCTTCGCGTAGAAATCGGCGAAGGCCTGAGCGAAGGTGCGGCCTGGCTTGTAAGCGGCGGCAAGGGCCTCCATTGCGTCGGAGAAGCCGATCAGCTCCCACGCGCGATCGATGAGTGGGGTAATGGAGTCGTCGATCACCACGTTGCCAACCGGGATCGGCGTCGACGGCACAGAAGAATAAATAAACTTTTCAAGCGAGCGGCGCGCTGGAAACGTGATGTGGTTGATCTCGGCAAAGTCGTGGTCCTCGGTCGCCAGCCAGAAGATGGCGGCGTGAGGACGTCCGGCGGCCGTGGCAGTGCGGGCGCGAGCCAGCGCGGTTGCGGCTTTGAAAGGGGTGAAGAGCGGTCCGCCGAAGAGCGTGACCTGCTGGCCGGTCAGCACGGTACCGGCGCCGTTGGTCAGGGCTTCAAGTGCGGGCGCGGCTGAAGGCGACGGGTTTTGCCCCGCGAGCAGCGAAACCAGTTCGGGCCAGTGGGCGGTCGTCGGCGGGCGATGCTCGAACCAGTTTTCGTCCGATGGAAGAAAGCCAGTGGCGGCCGAGGCGCAGAAATCCGCATAGAGCCGGCTGATGCCGGGCGTCGCTGTGACGGGAAAACAATCTGCGGTGTTCACTTGTATGTCGGCCTGCCCTCGGGAAAGATGGTTCGACTGGTGGAACGCTTTAGCGCTGCATTAAGGATGCCACGCGAGGGCGTGCCGATGCAGAAGTGTGTTTCGAAACTCCAACGGGCAGTTCACCACGGCTCGTTAATCTCCGCCCACTCTTCAGGACGTACTCCGAA
>JBEKCW010000241.1:0-8137 GCA_050014675.1 Occallatibacter sp.
AGAAATGATGGACGAAGCTGAGTTGACTGCAGAAGAAGTTTCCAAAATGCTCGCCTCGTTGATCGTCAAAGTGAAACCGCCGGTCAAGAGCTGATAGCCGATAGCTAAGAGCTGAAAGCTGCTCTTGTGACTCCAGTCACGGCAACGCAGCATGCAAAGAGCGTCTCCTCATAAGCGTGAAACCTGTTCGATTTCTGCTGCTCTGTACGCTTTGTTTTTCTTTCGTCGCCGGCAACTCAAACGCGCGCGCCGCTCAAAAGCGCAAGGACGCGGACTGCCTCGCCTGCCACTCCAACCCTTCCCTGACAAAACAGGAAGATGGCAAGACGGTAAGTCTCTTCATCGACCAGAATCAGCTCAAGCACTCCATTCATGGCAAAATGCTTGGGTGTGTCGATTGCCACAAGGACCAAAACAGCCCGACTCACGACAAGCCGCCGGCCAAAGTTGCCTGCGCCGATTGCCACGCCGCCGCGCAGCAAGCATACGCGCACAGCATGCACGCAAAGCCCGCCGGCAATGCTCCTGCGGCTGCCACTTGCGTTGACTGCCACGGCCCCCCGCACGGCATTCTTGCGCCCGGCCATCCTAAATCGCCAGTCAACCACGCCAACATTCCCGCCACCTGCGGCCGGTGCCACGGCCAAAAATTCCTCATGGAGTCGCACGGCGAGAGCACGCAGCCATTTATTTCTTACCAGGCGAGCGTGCACGGACGAGCCGTTGCCAACGGGTCGTTGAAGGCCGCCGTCTGCACAGATTGCCACGGCGACCACGAAATTCTCTCCGCCAACCAGGCCGCTTCGCCCATTTACAAATTCAATGTGCCGGCCACCTGCGGCAAGTGCCACTCCGAAATTACCGACACTTTCAATGCCAGCATTCACGGCCAGGCCATTGCGCACGGCAACCAGCTGGCGCCCGTCTGCACTGACTGTCACGGCATCCATTCCATTAAATCAATTGACAATGCCAGTTCGCCGGTCGCAGAGCAGAATCTTTCGCGCGATACTTGCGCCCGCTGTCACGAAGGCGTGCGCCTGTCGCAGGAGTTCGGCATACCCGGCAACCGCGTCACCAGCTACTTTGACAGTTACCACGGCCTCGCTGCCCAGGGTGGTTCGGTTGTAGCCGCGAACTGCTCAAGCTGCCATGGCGTTCACGACATTCTGCCCTCGTCCGATCCCCGCTCCAGCATCAATCCCGCTCATCTCGACGCTACCTGCGGCAAATGCCACCAGGGTGTGACCGCCAAATTCACGCTCACCAAAGTTCACCTGCAAGATGGGGCCGGAACCCACGCCAACGACATCGATTCGCTCTCGGTGCGCTGGGTCCGGTACATCTACACCGTTCTCATTCTGCTGGTCATTGGCGCCATGTTTCTGCACAACTTCATCATCTGGCGCAGTAAAGCCATTGCACGCCGCCGATTGCTGAACCCCATGATGACCCGCATGAGCGTGAATCAGCGCTGGCAGCATCTCACTCTTCTCACAAGCTTCATCATCCTCGTTATCACCGGCTTCGCACTCAAATTCCCCGAGTCGTGGTTTGCGCACACGCTGGGCATGGGCGAGCACTGGCGCGGCATTATTCACCGCGTCGCCGGCGTAGTGCTAATCATGGCCGGGATCTATCACATCTTCTACCTCGCCGCCGCGCATGAAGGCCGCAAGATGCTGCGCGACATTGCGCCGCGCCCCCAAGACGCATTCGACGCGCTGGGGACCATGCGCTACTACCTCGGCCTGAGCAAGCTGAAGCCGAAGTTCGGCCGCTTCAATTACGCCGAGAAGGCCGAGTACTGGGCTCTGGTGTGGGGCACCGCACTCATGGGACTCACCGGCGTGATGATGTGGGCCAAGGTGCTGGTGGGCGATTTGCTGGCGCGCTGGTGGGTCGATGTGGCCACGGCCATCCACTACTACGAAGCGATCCTGGCCACGCTGGCGATCATCGTGTGGCACTTCTACCAGGTCTTCTTCGATCCCGACGTCTATCCCATGAACTGGGCGTGGTGGGACGGCAAAATGCCCGTGGAGCACTATAAGCACGAGCACGAACTGGATGAAGACGGGGAGCCACGGAACGAGGGGACAAGGGAACGAGAAGGCAGGGACTGAGGGACAGGATACTGAAGCACGCTTTCGTTGAACTCGCCCTATCCCGAACTACCGTCCAGAAGCCAAGGGCTACGAGCCGATCGTTAGCAGCCGTTCCCTCGTTCCCTTGTTCCCTGCTTCCCTGCTTCTCTCACACCCGCCAGTAATCCGGGCGCCAGATCTTGATGCGCTCTTTGATCTGCTTGCGGGTCAGGTTGTGTTCGAGGGCCTGCTTGGCCAGCTCAACCACCTCGTCGTCACCGGCAAAGCGCAGCCCGATCAGCTGATCCTCGTTGAGCCGGTAGATCTGCGTGTGCCACTCCGCCGGCGCCAGCGACTGCAGGCGAAGCCGCTCCTCAAGCCGAATCACGCGATCCTGCACCTTCACCGCATACTGGCGAATCGTGAGCACGGCCAGAACCGCGCAAGCCGACATCACAAGGTACCAAACCGTCCCGAGGCTCGGGTGCTGCACAACGTGCACAATGGCGACGATGAAGTTGGCGGTAATTAGTGGAAACAGGAAAAAATGAAAGGGTGGATGGAAGCGCGCGTGGCTCTTCAGGTCTTGCGGTGGATTCTTGCTCATGGAATGTCCTTAACCTCATCGAAAGCGGTCGGCTGCGCAGTATTGCCGTCGGCCGGGACAGCGTCCCCACCAGTTGCAGCCTGTATTCCGCCGTTGGCCGGATTCTCAGCCTCCTCACCTTCACCTGTCAATGGAGTCAGCTTTTCCGGTCCCAGAATTTCGTGCCGCCTGGGGACAATGTGGTAGCGCCCGCGCACCAGATAATCTACGAACAATCCGCCGGCAACGTAAGGGTTCAACATCACAATTGGAATCGCGTAGGCCGTGGTCACAAACGACTCGTCGATGCTCTTGTTGGCGTGGCTCATCCGCCGGTAGCCGGGTATCTGGGGAATCTCAAAGATCGCAAGCTGCGTTTCAGGGTGTTTGCGGCTGTACTTCACCAGCTTGTACGCGATCTGTTTGGGCGAAGTTATCCCCGCGTCGGGAAAGATGCTGCGGTCGAACTTGCGAGGAAAATAAGAGTTCAGAATTACGCGCGCAAAATCGGCGCAGTTCTCAAACAGCAGGTTGAAATCGGAGTGGTTTGAGCCCGAGTTCATCCGGGCAATCAGCGCGTCGTCCTGCTCTTCGGTGGTGTTGAAACGGAAGGCGTAGATGCGCCGCTCGTAGGAGACGCCCACCAGCTGAGTCCAGCCGCCATGCACAAAACTGCCGGGCTCAACGTGCTCTCCAAGGCCCTCGAGATGAGCTTCATGATATCGATTGCGCATGCGCTCCACCATCTCGCGGTTTACGCGCAGGGGGACTTCATCGGGCCGCTCGACAGCATAGAGGTACGGCAGCAGCGGGATCGCGACCCAGTCGTAGCCATCGATTCCCTGGTAGCGAGCGATCACCGCGCCCATCTCTCCGGGCCCGCAACGGCGCAGCTTCACCGGCGTTGCGGCGCAAATCCGCTGAAAATAAATTGCATTATGCCCAGTGGGATTCAGGGCTCCGAAGAAGCCGTACGGCTCTTCCATGAGCAGGGCGGCCTGAGCCTTGGCGTGCGCTCCGCACATCGCCGCCAAACCTGCGAGAGCAAATGCAGATAAGCGTAGATGGCGCAACAATCGCATCGGATCTCCTCAAGCCGGTTTTCGGGATAAAGGCCCTCCGATTTAAGTATGCCCGAAACCGCACAAATCTTCGATAAAGGGCAGTGCCAGTTGGTTTTGCAATCATTAACTGGTTGGGAACCCGCTCCGCTTTTTTGAACACACCGAGGCTGAGCCGCCAAATGCTCATGCGCCAGGGGCTCATAAAGAGAGAACGCGTCTTTGGGTAAAAGGTTGCAGTTTCCCGTTCGCGGCTGTCAAAAAATCCGGGCGAATATCAGCAACGGAGACGCAGGCTACCCTAATTTGTTAACGTTTTGGGGGCAGTGATTTGTTCTTTTCCTCCGCACAAAAATCTAAAGCTTGAGCTCATGAGGCACACAATGAAATTGCGTACGCGTTTTTCGATTTCGTTTTTCCTTGGTTTCGTTTTTTGCTGGGCGGCAAATGCCCAGATCACGTTGCCCAAAATTCTCACCAGCCACATGGTGGTCCAGCGCGACGCTCCGGTGCATGTGTGGGGGCTCGCCGCGCCCAACGAACAGGTGAGCGTGACGTTTCGCGGCGAAACAGGCGCCGCAACCGCCGGCGAACTCGGCCGCTGGAGCGTTTATCTCAAGCCTGGCGCTGCCGGTGGCCCCTTTACCCTGACGGTGCAGGGAACCGAAACCGGCGGTCAGCCGCAGACCATCACGCTTGACGATGTGCTGGTGGGCGATGTGTGGGTTGCGTCGGGCCAGTCGAACATGGGCTTCGTGCTGCACGACGCGGCAACGGCGGCCGAGGATCTGCCCAAGGCCGGCATTCAAGATCTTCGCCTGCTGAATGTAAAGCAGACCGCAAGCCTATTTCCGCAGGACGACCTGCCGGTGGTCGGCGACGGCTGGGCGATATCGTCGCCCGAAACCGCGGAGTACTTCTCGGCCGTTGCCTGGTACTTTGCCCGCGAGATCGAACAGCGCGAGCATGTGCCGGTGGGCATTATTAATTCCTCATGGGGCGGCACGCCCGTGGATGCGTGGACGCGCATCGGCGCCATCGGCCAGGACGCCTCGCTGATGCCGCTCTTTATTTCCTGGGGCAAGATGATTGAAGACCAGCCCGATGCCTTACTGCGCGCAAAGATTCGGCAGCGCGCCATTGACGACGCCAAGGCGCAGGGCAAGCCCGTGCCAAATTCCCCGTGGACGCCGGATCTCGCAAGCTGGGGCCCCGGCATGTTGTGGAACGGAATGATCGCCCCCCTCACGCCCGCCGCGATTCGCGGAGCCATCTGGTACCAGGGCGAGTCGAACGCGTCGCCGGAACGCGCGCCGATCTACGGCCGCATCTTTGAAGACATGATCGAGGACTGGCGTAATCAGTGGGGCGTAGGCGAATTTCCGTTTCTCTACGTCCAGATTGCCAACTGGAACGCGGGTCCCGGCGACGGCTGGCCGCAACTGCGCGAGCAACAGCGCAAGACCCTCGAACTCCACAACACCGGCATGGCTGTGACTATCGACATTGGCAACCCTGCCAACATTCACCCCACCGACAAGCTTGACGTGGGGCTGCGGCTGGCGCGCTGGGCGCGCGTACTCACCTACGGCGAAAAGCTCGAAGTCTCCGGTCCGCTTTTCCGCGAAGCCGTGCCTGAAGGTCCGGCAATCCGCGCGTACTTCGACCACGCCAAGGGTCTGAATGCGAAGGGCGGCGCACCCACCAGCTTTGAAGTTGCCGGAGCCGACGGCAAATGGTCCGCGGCGACAGCCACCATCGACGGCGATACGATTGTGGCGTCGAGCCCCGATGTTGCCAAACCCACGCAGGTGCGCTATGGATGGGCGAGCAGCCCTCAGTGCAATCTGTTCAATAGCGACGAACTGCCGGCCAGCCCGTTTACGTCGGCGCAGTAGCCGGCCCCTCGCAATTAACCACCAAACCGGGGTGCCCCAGAGCCTGTCCTGAGCGAAGTCGAAGGATCTCGATTTTGAGACCTGGGATAGCGCGAACCTCAATCTACTGTCTTCACCGCAGCCCCACCCGCCCGCTCACCGACTCGATCAGCTTTTGAGAATCGAAGCCCACGCCGTCTTTAAAGACCGTCTCAACCTTCTCAATGTTCTCGATCTTCTCCGCCGGGTTGCCGCCCAGCACCACCAGGTCCGCAGACTTGCCCGGCGCGATAGATCCAATCTCCTTGTCTTTGCCCATGTAAATGGCGCCGTTGAGCGATGCAATGCGGATGGCTTCGACTGGCGTAAAGCCCGCCTCAACCAGCAACTCGATATTGCGCTGGTCGCCGAAGCCGGGAACGACGCCGCCATAGCCGGTTGGATCGCAGCCGGCCGTGAGCAGGCCGCCTGCCGCAGCAAATGCCCGCTCGAATTTTGCTTCGTACTGCATCTCGCTGGCTCTTGAATGATCGGCAATTCGCGCGCGTATTGCGAGATAAGAGCGGGCCGCTTCGGTTGAAAGCGTGGCGAGCGCGGCGTTCTCGCGCGCCATGGGCGGGCGATTGGGATCGAATGTCTCAAGGATGGCCAGTGTGGACGTGACGGCCACGTGATGCGAGACCAGGACATCGATCATCTGCTTTACCTCAGGTCCGGCGGGATCGACATTTTTGCTCATGTAGTTCCAAACGGCTCCGGTGTTGGGGCACTCGTCTGGCTTTTTGCCGGGGAAGAATTCTGTATCGACGTCGATGCCGTGCTCGAGATTGTCGATGCCCAGTTCGGCGGCCTGCTTGAAGCCGATGGAGCAGAGATGGCCGGTGATCTTGATGCCGTGAGCGTGCGCGTGGTCGATTGCGGCCTTGAGCTCGGCGGCGGTGAGGTAGTTGTAAGCCTTGAACGAGGTCACGCCTTCAGCAGCCCAGTAGTCGACGGTGTGCGCGGCGTCTTCAGGGCTTGAGAGCGCGTGCATCTGGATGGCGAAGCTGCCGGGCCCTTCGAGATAGGGGCCGGTGATATCGAATTTAGGGCCGGGCACTTTGCCCGCGTCGATGGCGCGCTTGAGCTCGAGGTCGGTGTAGGTTTCGACGCTGCCGGCGGTGCGCGCGGTGGTCACTCCGCCGGCAAGGTAGAGCCGCGGAGCGCTGTCGGCCATCTCTCCGTAGAGCGCGACGCCGTCGGCGGGCGAATCGGGCAGCGGATAAAACAGATGCTCGTGCATGCCCACCAGCCCGGGAATCACGGTCTTGCCGGTGAGGTCGAGCACCTTGGCATTGGGAGGCAGCGGAGTTTGCGCGGCGGCCGGCTCAACGGCTTCGATCTTCCCGTTCGCGATAACAACGCGCATGTCCGGCTGGGGTGCGGCGCCGGTGCCATCGATGACCGTGACGTGATTCAGCCAAAGCACGGGCGCGTTTTCTGTAATGTAGGTTGCAAGCGGAGAGGCGGGTTTCTGTGCGGCGGCGAAGGCTGCAAAGGTCAACGCAACCGCGAAAAATGCGGCGTGGCGCAGAATTGACATGCTTTGATTACCCCCCGAGGTGGGTGAGATTCGAATGCTGTCAGTTTCGCACGACGGAGAGCATGCAAAGCAACTCCTGATCCCCACTCGACTTCGATCACCCAAGATATGGGCGATCTCGGCACAGGGCATGCTCTCGACTTCGGACCGCTTGGACTTATAGCCGGTCTGCCAGCGCGGTTCCGCACCATGTTGCCGCCAGGCCCAGCACCATGCTGCCGATGGCGTAAATCCCCGCCAGCAGGAAAGCGCCCGAACGCATCGTCGACAGCGTCTCCCACTCATAGGTGGAGAAGGTGGAGTATGCGCCAATGAAGCCGATCGGAACAAAAAAGCGCCATGCCGGATTGAGGTCGGCGCGTTTGCCCAGGTACGTGAGTGTGAAGCCGATGACGATGCAGGCCGTAATGTTGACCAGCAGCGTGCCATAGGGGAACCTGGCGCCCATGCGGCCTGACACCGTGGACCCGACCCAGTAGCGGGCAATGGAGCCGAGCGCGCCCCCGGCAGCAATCAGAAGGTATTTCTGCAATGCTTCGATCTCCTTTTACAGACTACAGTGTTTCGTGCGTTGGGCATGGTGCGGTTGCCGGCCATCGGTCGCGGGTGGCTCACGCTGTTTTCGGCTTACGATCCCTCCGCCGCAGCAGGGTGTGCAGTCGCGGGCGCCTCTCCCTTTTTAACGACTGCCTTGTGTGGAAGCAAATGCCTGGGCAAAAAGAAAGTGTTGGCTATCAGAGTGGGAATTACGGCGCTGGCGATCACCGCGGCCACCAGAAACGAGTATTGCGCTTGGGTGATGATGCCGTGGTTGAGGCCGAAAAGCGCGGAAATGGTTCCAAACGTGAGTCCGGTGGACATCATCAGCGTGTAGTAAGTTCCTGCGTGGCCAGCATGGTTATGCGCCCGCACCGTGGGAAAGACAAATGCGGTCTTCGAAGCCA
>JBEKCW010000242.1:0-15283 GCA_050014675.1 Occallatibacter sp.
TTAGCCTGGTACTAAAGCAACTAACTATAACGGGAAGTCGAGGAATGACTCGTGCTAACATTCGCCGTGCGATTCACTTAGCTGAAACAGGCGCCATCTGTCTCGAACCGCTCTTGCAGGCGCAGCGCCCGTTGTCTGAAATCAACGAAGTGATCGAGGACTTTCGAGCGGGCAAACTTCTCCGAGCCATTATCAAACCGGCAGAATAGGTCTAGATCAAGTCACTGCAGTACTGTGGAGAGAACTATGGAATTGAAATTGGCTGTCGCAGACTACAGCTTCCCTCTTCTTGAATGGGAGAAGTCTTTAAACCTGGCCCATGAGGTAGGCATGGATGGAGTAGATCTTGGTCTATTCGCTGGCGGCTCGCATCTGCGACCCAATAAAGTGCTCGAGAATCCAGAAACAAGCGCTGCTGAAGTTTCCGCCGTGGTGCGAGCACGCGGGCTTCAGGTTGCTGATGTGTTCGGGATTCCTGCGGCGAGCTTCGATCAAATGGCGGTGAACGATCCGGATGAAAGCTCACGACACAAATCGGCGGAATATTTCCATCGAATCCTGGAGTTTGCGGTTCGATGCGGCGCGTCGCACTTTACGTTGCTGCCTGGCGTCCACTTTCCGCAGGAACAAAAGGGCGACTCGCTCAAACGCGCAGCAGCGGAATTGGAATGGAGAGCGCAGGCTGCCGAACGCGCCGGCGTCAGAATGGCAATCGAGCCGCATCTCGGATCCATTGTGCCAACCCCTGAAGAGGCGCTTCATCTCCTGGAACTTGCACCAACGCTCACGCTGACTCTTGACCCCTCGCACTTTATTCGCCAGGGAATTTCAGAGGAAAGGGTTTTGACATTGGTGAGCCGAACCTCCCACTTCCATGCACGCTGTGCGCGGGAAGGCCGGCTCCAGACGCCGCTGCGGGACAACGCCATCAATTTCAAGAAGTACCTTGACGCGCTGAGCCGCCATGAATATTCAGGATGGATTTGCGTTGAGTACACCTGGCAAGAGTGGGAACGATGCAACGAAGTCGACAACTTGAGCGAAACCATTCTTTTGAGGAATTTGTTGCGCGCGGCTCAGAATGAGATTACCGCCTCTCTAGCAAAATAACGGGGGTGGGACATTTCTTCGAAGTGAACGTAATTTTGGGGTTTATACGGTCGAATTCAGGAGTGGCATGCCTGGCGACAGGCAATTTAAGGAGAGTGCAATGACTTTAACTCGGAGAGAAATGCTATCGATTGGATGCGGTCTTGCTGGCTCGGCGTGGCTCAACGGAACCGGCATGGGTCAAGCCGCCCCGGCAGGCTCGCCAGCTTCCGTTTCGTCCGGTGATCCGTTCACTTACGTTAACCCGGAGTTCAGGCCAACTCTTGAACAACGCATGAAAGCAACGCCCAATGGGTTTGAGTTTAACGCCACGACGCTGGCGATGGTCAGGAAGAGTTATGAGGGCAGCACCTTCCCAACTCTCCCATCTCCTCCGATAGAGGAGAATATGATCCCGGGATCTGCAGGCGCACCGGATGTCCGTGTATACGTCGTCGGTGCCACGCCCGGAGCGTCAAAACCTGCGGTTCTACATATTCATGGCGGTGGTTACATTGTTGGTGCGGCCGCAGAATCAAAACGCGACATTCAAGAGATCTCCGCCACGCACGATTGTGTGGTTGTATCGGTGGATTACCGCCTCGCGCCCGAAACTACTTTTCCCGGGTCGCTCGAGGACAATTACGCGGCGCTTCGGTGGCTCTACACAAATGCAAAAGAATTGGGCGTCGATACGAAGCGCATCGCGATCAAAGGCGAAAGTGCGGGTGGCGGACATGCCGCTGCGCTGGCGATCGCTGCGCGAGACCGTGGAGAATTTCCCATCTGCCTCCAGGTGCTCATCTATCCCATGCTCGATGATCGAACCGGGTCCACTAACCGGGTACCGCCATACGTAGGTCATTTCATCTGGACAGAGCAGTCGAATCGTTTCGGTTGGTCTTCTCTGCTCGGAGTGCCCGCCGGTTCCTCGAACGTTCCTCCCAACTCTGTTCCTGCTCGCGTCGACAGCGTCGCTGGTCTCGCGCCGGCATTCATTGGAGTTGGTTCAATCGATTTGTTTGGTCACGAAGACGTTGAGTACGCTTCGCGTCTAATGATGGCGGGAGTCTCGACTGAGCTTCATGTCGTGCCCGGCGGATACCATGGCTTCGACATCTTCGTTCCTGCAGCGCCACTATCTGTTCAATTTACCGAGGCATGGAATGCCGCGCTGAAGCGTGCCTTCACTAATACGTAGTAGTACTTTTGTCAGTGATCGCATGGGCGGATTTAAGCTCGGCAAGAGCGGAGCGATCAATCCCAAAAGCGAAGACCGCGGAGAAGTCAATCAGCGAAGAGAGAGGCGATGCGTCGATCGGGATCACCGCTTGGTCAACTCTCTCCAATCGAGGATTACTTTGCCAGTTTGCCCTGAGACCATGGCCTCGAAGCCTTTTTCAAATTCGTGATATTTGAAGCGGTGGGTGATGACTGGCGAGATGTCCACACCTGATTGCAGCATCACCGTCATTTTGTACCAGGTCTCGTACATCTCCCGGCCGTAGATTCCCTTGATGGTGATCATATTGAAGATGACCGGTTTCCAGTCGATCTGCATCTCCTTGGCCGGAATCCCAAGCATGGCAATTTTTCCCCCGTGGCTCATGTTCGCAATCATGTCGCGCAGAGCCAGTGGATTGCCTGACATCTCGAGGCCCACGTCGAAACCCTCTGACATGCCAAGCTGTTTCTGAACGTCGGATAATGGCGTTTCGTTCGGGTTGACGGCCAGGGTTGCACCCATCTTTCGGCCCAGGTCCAGCCGGAAGGGGTTTACGTCGGTGATGACAACATTCCGCGCGCCGGCGTGCCGTACGACCGAAATGGCCATGATTCCGATGGGGCCGGCTCCGGTGATGAGCACGTCCTCTCCGAGCACTGGAAACGATAGCGCAGTGTGCACGGCGTTGCCGAAAGGATCGAAGATCGCTGCTACTTCCTGGTTGATATTGGGGTCGTGACGCCAGATGTTGGTCATCGGCAGCGCAATCAATTCGGCGAAGGCTCCCGGCCTGTTGACGCCCACGCCTTTGGTCGAGGCGCACAGGTGCCGTCTGCCGGCCAGACAATTCCTGCACCGGCCGCAAACAACGTGCCCCTCGCCGCTCACAATATCTCCGGGGAAAAAGTCGCTCACGTTTGAGCCGACCTCAACAATCTCGCCTACAAACTCATGGCCAATTGCCATTGGAACTGGAATGGTCTTTTGCGCCCATTCATCCCACTCATAAATGTGGACATCGGTTCCGCATATGCCGGTACAGAGAACACGCACCAATACGTCGTTGATGCCAATGGTTGGTTCCGGAACGTCTTGCAGCCACAAGCCCCGCTCCGCTCTGCTCTTTACTAGTGCTTTCATTGTGTGCAAATCCTTGTGTGTGGATTTCCGTTGAAAATCGCTCTAAACATTCAGTTCGAATGCCGCGGGCTCCGGGCTGGCATTGCGTCACGTCGAGGGTGCCTCTCAATGAGCAACGCTTCCTCAGCGCTGTGCCTTTTAGGCTTTCCGCGCCGATCGCTCCACCGTCTTCCCGGCGAGTTCAGATCATCGCAACATTTGTTGACTTTCCAAAGGATATCGCTCTTCGTCGCTTTTCGCGGACTGTACTTTGGGATCATACGAGTTCTTTCTTGACCGTGCAAGAAGGAAATGCTAGGTTAATTTAATCACGGCATGGGGGTGTCAACAAAAGTTGCGCTCCCGGAAGTCCGGTCTTGGGTTGCCTCGAGATTTGCGTGAACCCAGTTTCCCCTCCCCCAGAGCAAACCTCGCGGCAACAGCGTGGCGAGTCGAAGCGCGAAACCTCACTCCAATGGAGGCTCCCCATAATGAATCTGAATCGGGCATCAAGCGTTTCCCGTCCCATATGCCTGCTCTGCAATATCCGCACGCTCGCTTCGTTGGGCGTTATGCTCTTGAGCGTTCTTCACCTGACTGCTCAGGACCGCTTTGACAGCGTTCGGACTCTCATTCGCCAGCGCATTGTGGATGGTTCCGTGCCTTCCGTCTCCGTTGCCGTCGCGCAGCATGGAAAGATTGTCTGGGAAGAAGGCTTTGGATGGGCCAATCGCGAGGAGCGGATTCCTGCCACCGAAAATACCATGTATTCTCTTGCCTCGATCTCAAAACCCTTTACTGCTACTGCTCTCATGACGCTGGTGCAGGCCGGCAAGATCGATCTTGATAAGCCGATCAATGATTATCTCGGCGACGCAAAACTGGTTGCACGCATTGGAAACGCCAACGACGCCACGGTGCGCCGCGTGGCCAATCATTCTTCCGGCTTGCCGTTGCATTATCAGTTTTTCTTCAGCAACGAGCCGTACGAAAAGCCCTCTTATGACGAGACCATCCTGCGCTACGGCAATCTCGTCGCGATCCCAGGCGAACGCTATCAATATTCCAATCTCGGTTTTGGATTCATCGGGTATGCGCTGACGCGGATTTCCGCGGAGAGCTATCCGGACTTCATGCGGCAGGCGGTTTTCCTCAAGCTCAACTTAACGCACACTTCGGTTGGCATAGGGCCCGGTTTGGAGAAATTCCAGGCGATTCGCTACGACAGCAAAGGCCTGCCGATTCCGCCTTACGACTTCGATCATCCAGCTGCCTCTGCCATCTACTCAAGCGCTCACGACCTGGTGCGTTTTAGCATGTTTCATCTCAAGGACCACCTTGCTGATCAAGCGCAAATCTTGACGGATGCATCGATCGATGCTATGCACCAACCAACAATGAAGATATCTGACAACCACGGATACGGCATCGGCTGGTTCACCGAAGACCGGCCTGACGGTTATCACACCGTGAGCCATACAGGAGGCATGCCGGGCGTTGCGACAATTCTGATGCTGGAGCCTTCTGAAGACATTGCCGTCGCTGTCCTCATCAATGAGCTCAATCGCAATGCAATTGTCGATGTTTCCAATGCGATCATGAAAGTGCTGTTGCCGAAATGGCAGACTATTCCTATTAAGCCGGACACGCCTGCACCCTTCACGCCCGGCCCGGATTTGCTTGGAACGTGGAAGGGAACGCTCCACACATATCAGCAGGACTTGCCGGTTGCCCTCAAGTTTCTGCCCTCCGGCGACGTGCACATTCAGGTCTCCGATGAGCTGGAGTCAGTGATGAATCATGTGGAGTTCAAGGATGGCTGGCTTACGGGCGATGCCTGGGGCGATGTCCGCACCGACGACGCGGAACGGCACCGCGCCAACACTTTGCTTTTCAGTCTCAAGCTGAGGGGCAATCACATCAATGGCGCAGCTTCAGCCACTGAAAACGAAAATAATCCAGTCGCCCTAACGCAATGGCTCGACGTAGAGAAGCAGCCATAGCCTGACGGTTGTCCGGCGCGCGGGCGGCAGAATCCGCAGCAGGGAACTGAGCTACGTGGGGAGCATCATTGCGGCCAGTAGCGCGGTGCGCGGCGCCAGATGCTCGGCGAGGATGTGCTCGTTGGGCGCGTGCGCTCCGGCCCCGACTGCGCCGGTGCCGTCCAGCGTGGGAATGCCCTGCGCAGAAGTAAAGTTCCCATCGGAGCCGCCTCCAGTACTCGCCTCCTCAAGTTTGAATCCCAGCGCCGATGCCAGATACTTCGCGCGCCGAAACAAGGCGGCCGTCCCTTTGGTTCGCTCCATCGGCGGACGATTCACGCCTCCGCTGATGCTGAGCTTGCAGACTTTATCAACGGCACGAAGTGCGCGCAGGGCTCGGTCAATGCGCGCCGCGTCTCGCAGCGTCGACGTTCGCACATCGATCTCTGCCCATGCATTTGCTGCCACCACGTTGCGCAGCGTTCCTCCGCCAATCACTCCTGAGTTGACCGTAACTCCAGGGCTGGAATTTGTGAGGCCGTTGATCCGCTCAATTTGGCGCGCCAACTCGAGAATGGCGCTGTGCCCGGCCGCGAAGTCTACGCCGCTGTGTGCGGCCACTCCTTTCGCCTCCAGCCGGTAGTGGCCGACGCCTTTGCGCGCTGTCTTGTAGGCGCCTCGCCGGCCCTGCGCCGGCTCCAGCACAAATACTGCACCGCACTTCCGTGCGACGCTTTCGGTCACCGCGCGCGAAACCGGGCTACCAATTTCCTCATCGCTGTGCAGCAGGAGCTTGACCTGGCGGTTGAGAGACTTCAGCTCCCGCAAAATCTGGATAGCGGTAAAGCCCATCACCACGCCCGCCTTCATATCCAGAACGCCAGGCCCGCTGATGCGGTTGCCCTCTTTGCGGAACGGCATTCCCTGAATCGTGCCGATTTCCCACACTGTGTCCAGATGTCCAAGCAGAAGCAATGGCGATGGGTTCGACCTGCGCTGCGGGCCAAAGGATACCTCAAGCAGATCGCCGAACTCACTCTGGCGATGCAGCTTGACGCGCCCCTGTTCCGACTCGCACCAACTGGCCACCAGCGACACCGCGCGATCTACGGCAACCTTATTGCTGCTTGGCGATTCAATGCTCACGAGCTCCGAGATATTCTGGATCATCTCGTTTTGGCGCTTGACTGCTGAATCCTGCAACGACATCAGCGTCGATTCTTCCCACTTCTCCGTTGCGGCACGCTCCGATTTCATTGTTCCTCGTCTGGTCATCATTTTCACGGCTCATTCAAAGTCCGCTCGTCGATTGGTGGTTTTCACGCATTGTGGCAATCGTCCCCTGGTTTTGTTTGCAATCTTGTCGCCCGATTGCCAGCGAATCAGCACACTCCAACTAACTTCGTATAGGTTGATCGGAAATCCGTCAAGGAGCGTGACTGTTGAAGTGCTTGCTATGCCAGGTCGGTGTGCAGAGCCTGTGTTGAGCTTTGCGGCATCTCAGCCTGATCGATTCACCCCGCTTGAATTTATAGCGCCGTTCTAGCCATCCTCTTACAGCGGTTCATTCACCAGTCTCTTCAATCCGTCTTTGGCGTTGAAGGCGGTGGAGCAGCGCCACCGGCTTTTCTTGGTCCGAGAGCGTTGCCCCGCTCATAGTCCCGCCCATGATGGGGAGGGCTTGCGGTTGGGGTAATCAAAGAGGCGGAAAGGGGAAGCACCCATTTTCTGTGTCTGAATTCTGCCTAGGAGGCCGCGCTCTTGTCAACAACAAAATAACCCGCTCTCATCATCTGTTGCACATCTTCGAAATGCACCTCTAAGGCTATATTTTATTGACCATTTCTCTGATTCATCTTAAAGTCGAATCAACGCTTCCCCAGACTATGTTTGCGGAAGAGTAACATTTGTTGCGCGTACCCACCGGTCAATGGCGCGCTCTGGGAAACCGATTTTGATCAACTTTCAGCCGCTTACCGACCTGGAACACCTCGATGAGGTGGTCACGCTTCAGCGAACCATCTGGGGCTACTCGGATCTCGATCTCGAGTCGCGCGCCCTGATGGTGATTGCCAGCCACTTCGTCGGCCAGCTCCTCGGCGCCTTCGATGAAGGCAGGCTGATCGGCGTGGCGCTCGCGTTTTTTACCGCCGCAGGCAGCGAACTGCGCCTGCACTCTCATCGCGTCGGCGTTCTGCCGGAATATCAGAATCAGGGCATCGGCAGGATGCTCAAGCTGGCTCAGCGGGAGGATGCCCTCGGCCGCGGCATCGATGTCATCCAGTGGACCTTTGATCCGTTGCAGAGGCGCAACGCCTATTTCAACATTGAGAAGCTCGGCGGCATCGGCCGCCGCTACTTTCCCAACCTGTACGGAATTACCAGCAGCCCCCTGCACGGCGGATTACCCACCGATCGTCTGCTGATCGAGTGGGATCTCGAAAGCCCTCGCGTTCTTCAAATCCTGGGTGGCAAAAAACCGGCTCATCAGGTCGAGGCCATTCGTATCGCGATCCCGGACTTGTCGCAGCGCAAAGACCCCGCGTTGCAGATTGAGCTCAGATATCAGCTCGTTGAGAAGCTACGTTCCGGCTACGCTGTGACGGGGGTTGAGAAATCTCAGGACCACGCATTTTACCTGCTGGAGAAAGCATGAAGATCGAGAAGATTTACCTGCTGGAGAAAGCATGAAGATCGAGAAGATTACTCGGTGTCGAACCAGCGGAACCCGTGGCGCTGCTCTTCGGCTGCCTCGGCGAGCATGCGGAGCGTGTCCTTACGCTTGTAATTGCCGCACGCAACCAGGATGAGATTGACCAAAGCCATAGGCGCGACATAGGAGTCGATAAATGAACGACTCTCAACCGACGCCACAAAAAACTCGTCAGTGAAGCGCGCAATGGGAGAAACATACGTACCAGTGATGCCGACGCAGTAAGCCCCATTGGCGCGTGCGCGCTGCAGACCCTCGACGGTTTGGCGAAGCCCTTTACGAAAGCTGATGGCGATGACCAAATCGCCCTTGCCGATGTTCCGCGACAAGTGAAGGGTGCGCCCCACCGCGGTGGCGGCAAGAACGGGCAATCCAATCAGCGTGAGGTGGTGCTCGAAGTAATGGACCAGGTTTTCGGCCAGATCTCCACCGAGAATGAGAACGCGCTGTGCGGAGTGAATCCTGCGGGCGAGCGCATGAAACCGGAGCATATCGACGCCGTTGTAGAACTCATTAAGATTCTTGACGTCCTGTTCCATCGTGACGCGCAGCGGGTCAACGTCTTTTGAGTTTTTGCGGTCGCTGTTTTGCATGCCATCGAGCGACGTGGCATTGGCGATTGAAAGATCGTGCAAGTAGTTCTGAAAGGCCCGATAATTCTCAAATCCGAGGCGCTGCACCATGCGAACCAACGTGGCAGGATCGATGCTCAAGCGAGCCGCTGCCGCTCGCACGCTCGGCAGCACGAACTCCCTGGGGTTCTCGAGGACCTGGCGAAGGGCTTCGCGTCGTCCGGAGCTCAACTCATTGATGCGGGTTTGGATGGTGACCGGGTGGACAGATTTTTCGAGCTTCCTAGTCATCTGTTATGGCGACTCCTTGCGGATGAATCGATTTGTCACCGAAAATTCGCGCCGCACGACGGCGGATAGCTTGGCTAAAGGTCTTCATTTTATCAGGTCGGAGGATGCTGTCGCCAGACAGAAGCCGGCAAAACTGCAATCGCACGGCAGGCGCAAATGGGTTTTTAAAGTTGAGGCTGGGGTGACGGCATCGAGCAAAGCAGTCTGCGTACCGTTGGTTCCGGCACACGCCTTTCTGGCGGCCACGACAGCATCCTAGGCGCGCAGAGTCTGCGCGAATGAAACAATCGTTGACGAAGTCGAACAATGGAAACAATGGCATCTAACGCCAATCGTTGAGCCAATAGTTTGTTGACTTAACGCTGAAAGATTGCTATGTTGGGTCAACTCGGGCGCAATCAGATCAACAACAGTTGCAGCGAGTGGAAGAGGCAAACAGGGGGGGCGATCCTGCTTGCGCAATCGGAACCCTAGCAGGGCGGTGGTTTCGATTCCGATCTGCAGATTTGTCGTACCGGAGGAGAAACCTTGGGCATACAGTTCTCCAACTCCTGAGAAGCGGTGCGTGCCAAGGCCAAATCATAATTAACGGGGATTCCAGATGGATCGCAGACTTCAGCTGCCGTCGCTTGGTCGGATTCTCTCTTGCCTGGGCATCCTGGCTGCTGCGGTGGTGTTAACTGCGGCCGGCACGGTCGCCGCGCAGGCGCCCGGGACCAAGGCCGCTGCGCAACCGTCCGAATTTGACATCGTAATCCTCCACGGCAGAATCGTGGATGGAAGTGGGCGGCCATGGTACAGCGGGGATCTGGGAATCCGGGGCAAGCGCATCGCCGCAATTGGTGATCTTTCCCATGCGGTGGCGCGGCGGACAATCGACGCAAGTAACCAGGTTGTCGCACCTGGATTTATCGAGACCATGGGCTGGCAGAGCTACGTTTTAATCGAAGATCCGGTGAGCGTAGAGAGCAAGTTGCAGCAGGGTTGCACCACGATGCTGGTGGGCGAAGGCCAATCGGAAGCTCCGCAAAACGATGTTACGGCAAAGCAGTTTGAAGCACGGGACCCCGACGCGAAAGTCACCTGGCGGAACTTCACAGAGTATTTCCAGTTGCTGAATCAGCGTGGCATCGGGATGAACGTAATACATAACGTAGGAGCCGCGCAGGTCCGTCAGATCGTAATCGGCGATACAGACCGGGACCCAACCCCGGAAGAACTGGAAAAGATGAAGGCGTTGGTGGCCGAGGCCATGCAGCAAGGCGCCGTGGGCCTATCGAGCGCACTGATTTATCCGCCGGGCAGTTTTGCCAAGACGCACGAGCTGGTTGCGCTGGCCCAGGTAGCCAGTCAATATGGCGGCATCTATTTCACGCATATGCGCAGCGAAAGCGGAGATTTGCTCGCGGCGATCGACGAAGCTGTCTCGATTGGTGAACAGGCTCGGATTCCAGTACACATTTATCACCTGAAAGCCGCGGGACCTGAAAACTGGCACCTGATCAACGAGGCGCTGAAGCGCATTCAGGCAGCACGGGACAGGGGAATCGATGTAACCGCAAATGCGTACCCCTACATTTATAACGGTCTCAATCTGGGTTCGTTTATTCCTCCCGACGCGTATGCTGCAGGACGCAAGGGCCTGATTGAGTCCCTTGCCAACCCGGCAACCAGAGAGAAACTGGAAACAGAGATCAAGACCCGAACGGATTGGGAAAACTGGTATCTGCATGTGGGAGGGGATTGGAACAACGTCCTGATTACTTTGGACGGTGGGTGGGCGACGAGGGTTCCGGGGGGCCTCAATGCCAGCGACGGCGGGCTCTCACTGCATCAAGCGGCGGTGCTTGAGAAGAAGGATGACTGGACGGAGTTCTTCGACCTTGTCCAGAACGGCGATCCGGAGGTCGCTCCGCGCAGCATGAATGAGGAACAGAAGGACGCTATCTATCGAGAGCCTTGGGTGAGCATCAGCAGCGACGCTCCGCCGGCGGATCCGGCGACGGATGCTCATGTGCATCCCCGGGCCTTTGGCACCTTTCCACGGATATACGCAAAATATGTGCGTGAGGAGCACGTATTGACGCTGGAGGATGCGGTTCGCAAAATGACTTCGCTGCCCGCTGACATGCTGGGCCTGTCTGACCGCGGACGCATTGCGCCGGGAATGGCTGCCGACATTGTGATCTTCGATCCCGACAAGATTCAGGATACGGCCACCTACGCAAAGCCGGCCGTGTATCCAACGGGAATAGATTTGGTGCTTGTCAACGGGACCGTCGCTGTGGATCATGGAACGAGCACTGGAGAGCTATCAGGAGAAGTCCTGCTTCACAGTTATCCGCAGGCAAAGCGGGTGCAATGAGAACTGCCCCGTCGCGCAAACTGATTTTCCCGATTGGAAAAGGCAGTTTTGCTATCACGGCATTATCCGCAACCCGCCGGATTTGGCGGTCAAATTGGGCACAGCGAGCGCCGCGAGGCCGGCGAACGACGCTTCGTCGTGTTACGCGCAAACAAGCTGCAACGGTAATCATCAACGCGGAATTTCTCGGAGGCCCGGATGCGTAGAGTCTTTCTAGGAATAGCAATCTGTCAGGTATTGGCGTGGGCTTCATTTTGCAGTGCGCAGGATGTTGTCTCGATCGATACAGGTCGAATCCAGGGGTCGACAGAAGCGGGAGTGACTGCATTCAAGGGCATTCCCTTTGCCGCTCCGCCCGTGGGGAAGTTACGCTGGCGTCCACCACAACCCGCAGCAAAGTGGACCGGCATTCGCGAAGCGACGCAATATGGTCACGATTGCATGCAGCTTCCTTCCCAATTCTCCAATTCACCCGCGGAAGATTGCCTTTATGCGAATGTGTGGATTCCTGAGCATGGGGGCAAGAACCTTCCGGTGATGGTGTGGATCTATGGTGGCGCCTGGGTGGTTGGCGGAAGCTCACTTACGATGTTCGACGGAAGCCAGTTTGCGCGAAAAGGGATTGTCTTTGTCAGTTTCAATTACCGGCTGGGGCGGTTCGGATTTTTTGCGTTTCCTGCCTTGACGAAGGAAGGCAAGAACGGCCTGCTGGGCAACTACGGATATATGGACCAGCTTGCCGCTCTGAAGTGGGTGCAACGCAATATCGCCGCGTTTGGCGGCAATCCCCATGAAGTTACCATTCTCGGCCAATCTGCCGGAGGGTTCGCCGTTCACATGCTGATGACGGCGCCGCTGGCCAACGGGCTTTTTGAACGAGCCATCGTTCAGTCCGGCGGCGGCCGATCGATGGCGACCAGCACCGGCCTCGGCGCCGGGATGAACGGGCGGCCTTCCGCAGAACAGATTGGCGTTGCTTTCGCCAAAAGCAAGGGGATTAATGATGATGGCGAGGAGGCTCTGAAAAAGCTGCGCGCACTTCCGCCGGAGGCCATCCTCGACGGGCTGGACGCGGGCAACATCCAGACTGCCGAATCGACCTACGCCGGACCCTTGATCGATGGAAAGCTCGTAGTCGGCCAGCCTGATGTTCTTTATCAGGAGGGCAAGTATCAGCATTTGCCGATGATTGTGGGCGCGACTAACGAGGACGCCGGTATCTCTCGCGCAGCCAACGTTGACGAGCTGTTTGCTCCGTTTGGGGCGGATGCCAAGACTGCGGAGAAGGCTTACGACGCAGCGGACTCCAAGAACTTTGCCCTTCTGAGAAATCAGGTTGGTGCTGACGCCCTTATGGTTGAGCCCGCGCGGTTTGTCGCGAAAACACTTTCCTCTCAGGGCGACCAGATCTGGGAGTACCGGTTCAGCTATGTTCCCGTCCCCATGCGGAAATTGTTGCCGGGGGCGCCCCACGGCGGGGAGACGCCGTTTGTTTTTGACTCCGAGACATGGTACACCGCGAAAATGAAATTGACCCCTGAAGACGAAAAGCTGGCCCACGAGGTGAGCGCCTATTGGGCAAATTTCGTGAAGACTGGGAATCCTAACAGTGCAGGGCTGCCGTTCTGGCTGAGCTACCAATCCAGCGCAGAGCCTGTAGCGGATGTGCTGATGGATTTTACGGAGGACGGGCCAGTTTCAAAACCAGACCCCTGGAAGGAAAGGCTGGACCTCACCGAAAAACTGGAGGCGCAAAAACTCAAGGCAGGAAACTAGCCAAGCAAGAAGTTCCGCGATCTCACGGTAAATTTGCGAGGGATGGTTCTATGCAGTTGCAGACGAAATCTTCTTGTCGAATCGCAGCCATCGCCGTTGGTTTTGGGCTCCTTTTGTCTTTGCCGTCAAGTTCACAGGAGCCGTGGAAAGTTTTGCCGCCTACGCCTCATTTGCCGCAAGCGACCGTGAGCGGTTACGCGGCAGTGAACGATATCCAAATGTGGTACGCGGAGTTTGGTGAGGGCTCGCCGGTTCTGTTGCTTCACGGCGGACCGGCCAACTCCGATTATTTTGGTTATCTGGTGCCATTCCTCGTACAGCATCACTTTCGAGTGATTGTTGCGGACAGCCGCGGGCAGGGGCGCAGTACGCGCTCTGCTCAACCATTCAGTTATCACCTCATGGCCACCGATGTCCTGGCGCTCCTGAATTGTCTTAAGCTGGATAAAGTTGATTTGGTCGGATGGAGCGATGGAGGGATCATCGGAATCGATATCGCAATTAACCATCCTGAACGCCTCAAGCATCTCTTTGCTTTCGGGGCAAACACAGATACTTCAGGAGCAATTGAAGGTGGAGACAAAAGCCCGGTTATTGTTGCCTATTTGAATCGAGTTGGCGAGGAGTATAAGAGACTCTCAAAAACTCCCGGCCAGTACGATGCATTTATAGCGCAGATAGCGCCGATGTGGGAATCGGAACCGCAGTATACAGCTGCGCAATTAGGGACTATCCGGGTGCCGACGACGATTGCCGATGGACAATACGATGAAATCATCAAGCAAAGTCATGATCGGTATATGGCCAGTACTATTCCAGGTGCGCGACTTGTAATTCTTCCAAACGTGAGCCACTTTGCCATGCTGCAAAACCCCGCGCTCTTCAACTCAGCTGTGCTCATTGCGTTGAAGGGACATTGATCGAATCCTGCTCACGAAGCAAACAGGAATTCCCGGCTTCGCACGGTCAACCTCTCGATTAGCTCACGCTTCACTTGAAAGCCGATGCCGGGGCCTTGAGGAACCGTAATGGTGCCTTGCGGCGTAACCGTGACTTCGGGCTCAATGATGTCTTCATCCCAATAACGACTGCTCGCCGATACATCGCCGGGCATAACGAAACCCGGCAAAGACGACATGGCAATATTGTGAGCGCGGCCTATCCCTGCTTCGAGCATCCCGCCACACCAAACGGGAATGCCTTTTTGACGGCTATACTCCTCAATCTTCCGCGCCTCAGTATGACCTGATACACGCCCAAGTTTGATATTGATGACGCCGCAGGCTCGCATCTCAACAGCAGCCTGCGCGTCGCGCAGGCTATGGATGCACTCGTCCAGGCAAATGGGCGTATGTAGCTGCCTCTGCAGCTCTGCATGCTGATAAATCTCATTCCAGCTAAGAGGTTGCTCAATATAGTCGAGGCCAAACTCATCGAGCTGTTTCAATGTGGGCAAGTCTTCGAGGGTGTAGGCTGAGTTTGCGTCGACGGTCAATGCAACGTTTGGAAACGCGTTGCGCACGGCTCTTACGATACAGACATCGCGCCCTGGCTTGATCTTGAGTTTAATGCGTCGATAACCAGCGATGAGCTCGAGCGCGATACGATCCAGGAGGGCGTCAGCATTCTCGTAAATGCCAAGAGAAACGCCACTTGGCAGGCTCTGTTGGGTTCCACCCAGCAATGCCTGGAGTGAGATATTTCGATAACGCGCTTCGGCGTCCCATGCCGCATTTTCAAGCGCGGCCTTGGCCATTTCGTGGCCGCGCACGGAAGTCATGACCGTGGCGAGCGATTTCGCACTGTCGAAGCATTTCCCAACCAGGGCCGGCGCCAGGAAGTCACAGATGACGTGCCACGCCGTGTCCGTGGTCTCCGAGTTGTAATAAGGACCTTCGGTCGCCGTGACTTCGCCCCAGCCAGAGATACCGTCTGCAATTAACTCCACCAGGACAATCCGTCGATGGTGAGTGATGCCGAAGCTGGTCTCAAAGGGCTGCTTCAGCTTCATTGGAATTTCACGCAAGACAATCTTCTCGATCTTCATGCTTTCTCCAGCAGGTAAAATGCGTGGTCCTGAGATTTCTCAACCCCCGTCACAGCGTAGCCGGAACGTAGCTTCTCAACGAGCTGATATCTGAGCTCAATCTG
>JBEKCW010000243.1:0-8084 GCA_050014675.1 Occallatibacter sp.
CAAACACTATGTCGTCGTCGTAGGCTATGCCTTCACCCCCGCCGATTTGGCATGCCAGCGCATAAAGTCGGGGCTGGTGGCCGAACTTGTCTGTCGGCTGCGCCTCGCTCCGTATGTATTCGACGAGCGATCGGCGCCATTCGGGAGCGGTCATTACGCGAATTCCGGCCCGTGGGGCGCAAATTCCGGCCAGTTGGGCGTAATGCGGATCAGGTCAAGACCCCCCATGTCTTCAAGCACAAAGGGGGCCGAAGCCGCGGGCACGCAGACGATAGACCGTGTAGGCAGATCGATTGGCTCGAAATGCTCAGAGACCAGCCGCCCTGATCCGCCGGCCGCGAACAAATACTGCAGGCAGCTTCTTTCACTGGTCCAGCTCAGGTTCTCGCTGGTGCGAATGGAGAAGACCGGTACGCGCTCCAGGCGAAAATACTCCACGTCGATCAAAACAGTGCGGTCGATCCATTCCTTTGGCCTGATCTTCCCGGCCCGTGTTTCAAACTTGAGCGCTTCAAGGGATTTTTGAATGTGCAGCTCGCGGGGACGGCCGTAATCGAACATGCGATAGGTGATATCGCAGTTCTGCTGTGTCTCAAGCAGAATGGCTCCGGGCCAGATGGCGTGCACCGTTCCGGCATCAACAAAAATCATGTCGCCGGCGTCGACGGGAACAACATTCAGGCTCGATTCAAGCGTGCCGTCGTGGATCTCTTTTTCAATCTGCGCGAGTGTTGTGCCGGGTTTGAGGCCGAGGGCAACCGAGGCTCCGGGTCCGGAAGCAAGCGCGTACCAGCACTCGGTTTTGCCGCGCGGATCGCCATACTTTTGCGCCATCGCGTCGTCGGGGTGCACCTGGACGCTGAGTTTTTCCCTGGCAAAGATCACCTTGATCAGCAGCGGCGAAGCCGGCGACGGCGCATCGGGGCCGAGCAGCGCCTCGTGCTGTTCTGCAAAAACCGCTTCAAGTGTCTTGCCGGCATAGGGTCCGGTGGCGACCAGCGACTTATCGCCAGTGAGCCAGGCCTCGCCGATCGGCGCATCGCCGGCTACGACATCGAACCACGGACGCAGATCGTCAAAGCCCCACGGCCGCTCAGATAACCAAGGATCGATGCGGAAGGGCGCAAGCTGATGAATTGTGGGCTGCATTGAACTTGCCATGGAATCGACCGTCACTATTGTTGCTGCTGCGGATGCAAATCGTGGGACTCGGAGGGAGCCGGGGGTTTCAACGCCCGGAAAGCACGCCAATCCGAGCGGCCTTCAGGCCCGGGCATTAAATTCCAATCTATCAGAGGCATCAACATGCATCGCGAAAATGCAGAAGATTGGCGCCCGGCCTGGAGAACGGCGGGCATGCGTTTTACGCCGTGGTATCCTCGTCCCAACATGCCCCGAAGTGCTATTGCAGTGCTGTGTGGAATCGTCGCTTTTGCCCTGGTGGAAACGGCTGCGGCGCAACAGTTCAAACCCAAGACCATCCAGTTCAAGGGCGACCCCGAATACAGCGACGTCGAATTGCTGGCGGCCGCAGGACTCAAGCCGGGCGCCGTGCTTACGCAAGCCGATATGAACGCTGCTTCGCAGCGGCTGATGGATACGGGGATGTTCGCTTCGCTGGCTTTCAAATTCGATGGCCAGGACCTGATCTTCACGCTCACGCCTTCGACAGACCTGTACCCGATCCAGCTTGAGAATCTTCCGCTCACGCCGGGCAAGGAACTGGATGCCAGGCTGCACGACATTCTTCCGCTGTATCACGGCAAGGTGCCCGCGGAAGGCGGGCTGGCCGAAGATGTGCGTGCGGCGCTGGAGAAACTGCTGGCGGATCGTGGGATGACGGCGACGGTAACCGCAACAACCTCCGCGGCATCCGGATCAAGGAAAGTGAACGCCGTGAGTTATTCGATTTCCAGTCCCACGGTCGTGATTGGCGATGTGCAATTGGCGGGGGTCTCCGCGCAGTTTCTGGCGGCGGTGCAAGAAGTCGTGGGAAGGTCAGCAATGGCGTCATTCCACAGCGGCGCCTCTGCCGGAGACCTGGAGCGCGCGGTGGAAATGTATTACGAAGACCAGGGATACGCGGCGGTGAAGGTCCAGGCCACGCAAACGGGGAATCCGGTGACGGCGGCCAACGGCATTCACGTGCCATTTTCAATGTCCGTGCAGGAAGGACGGGTGTACACGATCGGCGTAGTGAGCCTTCCGGCCGACTCGCCAGTATCGTCCGCGGAGGTGGACCAGATACTTCTTTCGCACGGCACGCAGGCATGGCAAGGCCGGCGGCTGCGCGCGGTGTGGTCGATGCTTTCGAGACGATATGCCTCAAAAGGCTACCTCGACTGCAAGATCACGCCTCGTCCTGAGTTCAACGATGCAACTGGCACCGTGAATTACACCGTCGAGGTTTCCCCCGGACCCGTTTACCACCTGGGATTTGTGAAATTCGACAACGTGAGCGATCAGCTACGCAACCTGTTGATGCATTACTGGCAGATGATGCCGGGCGACGCCTTTGATGAGAGCTACGTAGCGGATTTCATGGCGAAGGCCGAGCAACAGGATCCAGCGCTGGGACGGTCGCTGGCCGGGGTAAAAACGACCTTTGACGTAACGGCCGATCAGCAGACGCACGACGTGAACGTGGTCATCCATCTGGCGCGGTAAGCGCGGGGCCGTTATCCTCGTTTGCATGATGCATTCAGTGCTGTTCGAAAACATGTTCCATCTGCCGCTTTCTCTGGCTGAGAAGCTGCTTCGTCCGGTGATTGTCTACCTGGTGCTGGTGGTGCTGCTCAGGCTGTTTGGCAAGCGCGAGCTGGCGCAGTTGAATCCGTTCGATCTGGTGGTTCTGCTCTCGCTGTCAAACACCGTGCAGAACGCCATCATCGGCGACGATAACTCGGTAACCGGCGGCGTAATCGGCGCCTTCAGTTTGCTGGCCATCAACTGGCTGGTGGTGAGGCTGCTGTTCAAATCGCAGCGGCTGACGCATGCGCTCGAGGGCAGCGCGACGGTCCTGGTGCGCGACGGCAAGGTCGACACTCGCGCACTGGCCCGTGAGTCGCTTACCCGCGAAGAACTGCTCTCAGTGATTCACAAGCAGGGCTTCGAGGATTTTCACCAGGTGAGCCGCTGCGAGCTCGAGCCAAACGGCACGTTTTATGTGGAAGCGGTTGAACCGTCGATCGCCGACAAGCATCATGCTGAGCTGATGGCGCGGATTGAGGCGCTGCAGGCGCAGGTGGCGGGGTTGAGAGCACAGGCGGCGGATTAGTTTCAGGCCGTGAACTGGTCGGGGCTCAACGGAGAATTTCGACCGGAACTCCCACCTTGGTTTGCGCCCAAATCTTATCTGTTGTCCAAGCGGTAGCGCCGCGCTCCGAGGCAAGTGCGAGGCAGGCGCGATCGCCGAGCGAGAGAAAGGGCGCGGCCAGGCCCAGATGCGCGGCAAGCTCAGCGCTAGCTCTTTCGAATGGAACCAACTCCACTCCGCTTAAGATTCCTGCTAGTTCTAGCGGTGTAAGAAATGCGGGGCTGCGTTGCAGTTTTGTGAGCACCTCGCACCAGTTCACGGAACTAATCGCAACCTCTTCCGCAATTTCTTGACCGATTGCATCAAGCGCGGCCTTTACTCGTTCTCCTCCCAACTCTCTGAGGATCATAGCCAGAACCGCGCTCGAATCGAGCACAATCTTACTCACCTGCGGCCTCGTGTCTTGCTTCTTCGTGTCGTTCTTCGAGAAACTCGTCGAGGAGACCCTCCAACGTCCCGCGCTTTTCCAGAATCCGTGCCCGAATCTGTTCAAGAATCATGTCGCGACTGAAGAGGCGGATCTCGCCTTGATCCGCGACCACCGTTAACCGTTCGCCCGGTTTAAGGCCAAACTTTTTGCGAATTGCAGCGGGAAGAACGATTCTGCCACTCTCACCAAGAGTTACCGTTTCTGTCATGATTTGTCACCAAACTATAATTTTGCCATATTCTTCACGAGATGCCAATACTTCATCATTGTGCCAGTCATGGTAACCGAATTGCGAAGATGGTCTCGAATTATTTGCAATATTTCCCTTGCGGATATATCCGTGTCGGATATATATTGCTTTCATCATGAGTACTCAAACCGTACCCGGCATTCCACTCTCCCCCGCAGTTTTTGCCGTGCTCCTTTCATTGGCCGAAGGTGAGAAGCACGGCTACCAGATCATGAAAGATGCGCTGTCTCCCGATGGCGGCGCAATCCGCCTTGGCCCCGGAACCCTTTACGGCTCTCTCGATCGCATGATGCGCGACGGACTGGTGGCCGAGTCGGGAGTCTCAGACGACGAGCGCAGGCGCTACTACAAGCTGACGGCCCATGGCCGCGGCGTGCTGGTAACGGAACTCGAACGGCTCGATGTGGCCATACGCGCGGGCCGCTCGCTCGGCTTGCTGCCGCACAGGAGCCGCCCATGACCGGCGATCGAGTCGAAAAGCTCTACATCGCCGCCCAGCGCCTTTACCCCGAGCGCTTCCGGGTGGCCCACAGCCCCGCCATGCTTCAGGCGTTCCGCGATGCCCGGCACGATGCTTCACTGCCGCATCCGCAACTCATCTCATTGATCGTCACAGACTTCGCCAAATCTCTCGTCAAGGAGCATCTCGCCATGGTTCGCGACGCATTCGGCCGCCCCGCATTGCTGTTCAACGCCGTCGTTCTGGCCGGCATCTCTACGGTGCTTGCCCTATTTCTCTACGCGATTCCCCAGCAGGTGCTGCGCCTGGGCGCGAACGATCCGCAAATCGCCATGGCCGGCGATGCCGCCGCGCGCCTTGAACAGGGCCAACCGCCATCTGAAGCCGTTCCCGCGGGATCGGAAGTCGATATGGCTCGCAGTCTTTCGCCGTTCGTTATCGCCTATGACGATGCAGGAGTGCCCGTCGCCTCGCAGGCACAGTTGAATGGACAAACTCCGGTCCCGCCCCGTGGCGTCTTCGACTACGTTCGCACTCATGGCGAAGAGCGCATAAGCTGGCAGCCCTTATACCGGGACGGCCAGAGAGTCAGAATCGCAGCAGTGGTGCAGCGAGTTGGCGGAACGCGTCCAGGATTTGTTCTGGCCGGACGCTCGCTGCGCGAAGAAGAAAGCCGCCAGGAGCAGGTACTGAGAATGGCCCAGGTGGCCTGGCTTGCAATGCTTGCCTTGATCGTGATTGGAACCGGGGTCTTCGGATGGTACACAAGGCCGAGGGCGGCGTAAGCCGCAATTGATCATTCGTGCACGAACGGCGTCCGAAGGGCAGCCGCCTGGACGGCAAGTCCTCACTCCCACTCGATCGTGCCGGGCGGCTTTGACGTGATGTCGTAGACCACGCGATTGATGCCGCGCACCTCATTCACGATGCGATTCGAAATGCGCTTGAGAAGCTCGTTGGGCAACTCGGCCCAGTCGGCCGTCATGCCGTCTTCAGAGTGCACGGCGCGCACGGCTGCGGTGTACGCGTAGGTTCGCTGGTCGCCCATCACACCTACGCTCATTACCGGCAGCAGCACGGCAAAGCTTTGCCATATCTTGTTGTAGAGTCCGGCGGCTTTAATCTCGGCGACCACGATCTCATCGGCCTCCTGCAGCAGAGCCACACGCTCCGGAGTCACTTCGCCGAGGATGCGAACGGCGAGTCCCGGCCCCGGGAACGGCTGGCGACCAAGGATCTCCTCGGGCATGCCAAGGTCGCGGCCAATGCGGCGGACTTCATCTTTAAACAAATCGCGCAAAGGCTCAATCAGCTTGAGCTTCATGCGATCGGGCAGGCCGCCCACGTTGTGATGGCTCTTGATGGTCTGGCTGGGGCCCTTTACGCTCGAGCTCTCGATTACGTCGGGGTAGAGCGTGCCCTGGACCAGCCAGTCCACTCCTCCCGTCTCTTGCGCAATGCGGTTGGCTTCGTCGTCAAAGACGGCGATGAATTCGGCGCCAATGCGCTTGCGCTTGATTTCGGGCTCGGTTACGCCGGCCAGCTTTTCAAGAAACCGCGCGCTCGCATTCACGGCCACAATGTTCAGGCCCAGCTTGCCGCGCAGGTTGCGCTGCACGCTCTCAAACTCGTTCTTGCGCAGCACGCCGTTGTTCACAAAGATGCAGGTAAGCTGGTCGCCGATGGCCTTGTGCACCAGCACCGCGGCCACTGAAGAATCCACGCCGCCTGAGAGCCCGCAGATCACGTGACCGCTGCCCACCTTCTCGCGAATCTGTTCGACGGTGCTCTCGATAAAGTGTGCCGGCGTCCAGTCTGCGCGTGCGCCGCATATGTTGAGGACGAAGTTCTTCAGCAGCTGAGGTCCCAGCGGCGTGTGGTGCACCTCGGGATGGAACTGCACGGCCCAGATGCGCTTCTCCTCGTTGGCTATGCCGGCGAGGGCGTTCGATGTAACGGCGGTGCGATGAAAGCCCGGCGGCAGCTCCAGCGCCTCGTCGCCGTGGCTCATCCACACATGCATGCTCTCGGGCAGCCCCGCGAACAACAGCGTTGAGCGGTCTTCGATTGTGACTTCGGCATGGCCGTATTCGCGCTTGAGCGCCGAGCGCACCTTGCCGCCCAGGTGATGCACGATGAAATGCAGGCCGTAGCAGACGCCGAGAACCGGCACGCCGATCTTGAGCATGGCTGGGTCGGCCACCGGCGCGTCGTGGTCGTAGACGCTGGAAGGGCCGCCCGAGAGAACGATTCCGACGGGTTTCAAAGCCTGGATTTCGGCCAGGGGCGCGGTGCAGGGAAGTACGACGGAGAAGACGTTGAGCTCGCGGATGCGGCGGGCGATGAGCTGGGTATACTGCGACCCGAAATCGAGGATTACTACTGTCTGGGTGTCCACGTAACAGTGTGGCAGGGGGTGGGGCGGCGTGTAAAGAACTGAAAAGGTACCCTGCGTGGCGTTATTCGTAGTGGTACCGCGCCTGAACAAACTCCAAGCGATCGGCAAAGACTCGATAGATGATGCGGTGCTCCAACGTAACTCTGCGGCTCCAGCAGCCGGCGAATTCATAGCGCAAAGGCTCGGGCTTTCCAATTCCATCGAATGGGTCTGCAAGTGTGGCGGCCATCAGGTCGAGTACCCTGAGCGCGGTCTTGCGGTCTGTCTCGATCCAGTACCGCAGATCGCTTCGAAAATTACTCGAAACTACAGCAATGCGATCAACTGGGTTGCTCATGGGGCCTGTCAGCCTGTCTTATCCAGACCTGTCGAATGGCGTAGCTCTTCGACGGTCATCGTTTCCCCTTTGCGCTGATCCAGCTCACGCAGCGACTCCAGCAGCCGCCTGACGTTTGCCGGCGAGCGCATCAGGTGCGCGGTTTCAATCAGGCCGGCCAGCTCGTCGGCAGGGATGATGGCCACGTCGGGTGCGCCGCGACGTTTCACGATGATGGCATCGCGGTCGCCCGTCACCTGGTCAAGATAGGAGGCCAGGTTCTGGCGCAGGGCGGTATACGTGGTTTCAGTCGGCATGGGAACCCTCGATTTATACTTGTACAGGAATTATGTACCTATAGTCAAGATTCGGAACCCCCACGGCCCACACCAACGTAATGATCGGCGCCCGCAGGTCCATTTGCTCCCGCGCCAATCGCTGCATAAGGCCGCTTCCGCTGTGTTAGCCTGAACAGCGATAGAAAGCCTGTGATTTGCCTGCCTTCGCACTCCAGCAAACCACCCGCTGCTGGCCTGTCCGCGTCCGCGGCGCTTGCTTCCACGGATAGACGCGGCGAATACACACTGGCGTTACCGCGCCACCCGTAAGAACGGGAATCCGCTTTAGAGGGGCCTCCATGAAAACCTGTCACCTTTTCATTCCCGCGCTCATTCTGGCGACGGGGATTGCACTTGCGCAGTCACCCGCTGCCCAGCAAGACAAGACGCCGCAGGGCGTCATCTCGCAGGACACCACCTCGAAACCCGAGCAACCGCCGGCGACCAAGAGTTTTGACGCATCAGCCATGGACCTGACCGCCGATCCCTGCAACGACTTTTACCAGTACGCATGCGGCAACTGGACGAAGAACAATCCCGTGCCCAGCGACCAGGTGCGGTGGGCGCGCTCGTTCT
>JBEKCW010000244.1:0-8063 GCA_050014675.1 Occallatibacter sp.
ATTCCGGGTATTGAAAGAGAGGGCAGAGGCTTGCCATAAAAGGGCGCCGAAATATTATCGAACTCGCCCCTGAGGGTGATCAAAACGATGAGAAACGTCACGAGCCATTCCCGCGCTTCGTAAACAAGGCCCTCGTTTTGATGAAGTTCCTCAAGAACTCGCCGGGCGTTGCCGCTGAACTGTTCAATATCCTTGTATCTCAGCAATGAGTATGAAACTTCGAGCGAATCCGCAAGGAAAATGATAATCAGCAAGACAACCAAAACGACAAAATCCTGGAAGTAGAACCTTCCGGAAGTCCGCTCAGTGGAAATCCATATCGCCAATAAAGCGATCCCCGTTCCTAGAGGGACAGCAAATTTCAGGGCCTTGGCACAAAATGAAAGGGCCTTTCTCATCGCACACCCTCCGGCTCAGTCGGATCCCGTCAGTTGTAGGGACTATAGGATTCCCTTTTGAAGACAACACCAAGTTGATTCATCCGGAGCACCCAAGGAGCACCCAGAATCGTCGCTACATTGAATTCCTCGAATTCGAGAATGTTATCATGCGCAATTTCACCTGGGGTGCGATCGCGATTCGTTCTCGTTAAGGGACTATGGGGCCCTCCCGAGCACGTGCCGCAGTGATGTGATGTGAAACCGCGCCGCCAGAGTGATTGAACCGACGATTGCCATCGAATTTCACTCAATCCGGTGACGTAATGAATTGTTCGGGCGAGGATGAACCCTTGCGGTTGAAACGAGGGAAAGTGGAGTGAGCCAGCTCGCGATTCACAATATCTGGCCTGGATACGCACCGCGGTTGCGGGAGCGGTGCACTCTTGCATGACCCTTTCCCCAACCCACCAAACGGGAGGGAAACAGCTACTAGCTTCGAGACTCCAGCTTTATTTTGCTGTCGGTTGCCGCGCCGATTAAGCGCAAGACGGTGCGCATTCGCAAACCGCCGCGTCTGCACGAAAGAGCTAGAAGCGAGGAGCTAGTGGCTGCTTCTATCCCCTCACCGACACGCCGGCGAACGACAGCACTGCCAGGCCGCGGACGGGCTGGCCGAAGAAGCGGGCTGGCTGGAACCGGCTGCCTACGAGCAGGTTCTCAACCTCAGAGCGGGTGGCGTCGTCATTGGGGCCCGACACGATGCGATAGTCGTAAACCTCGCCCGCGTCGTTTACATACGCCTCAACCACGATGGGTCCGGGAATGGTGTTGATGTCGTCGCCGCCGTCTCCGCTGGAGAGATACATGAGGCGCGGCGCGCTGGCCATGCCGAGCGGCTCGTCCTTGGTGGCCTGCGCCTGCTCAGGCTGGGTAAACATGCCGACCAGCACAATCACGGTGCCGAGGAGCAGAACCGCGCTGGCAAAGCCGGCCGAGGCCTGCAGGAGGAATGGGCCCACCGTGTTTTTCCAGGCCATTGAAAGGCCTTCGAACCGGCGGCGGTGGTTGCGTGCGCGCTCCTGGCTTACAGCAACGCGAACTCGCAGCAGAAGATCGGGCGGCTCGGGCACCGGGCCCAGCGTCGCCAGCATAGCTTGCGTGCGGCGCAGTGACTCCCACTCGCGCCCGCATTCGGCACAGGCTTCAAGGTGCGCGGCAATTTCGTG
This sequence comes from Occallatibacter sp., assembly GCA_050014675.1. Lineage (GTDB taxonomy): Bacteria > Acidobacteriota > Terriglobia > Terriglobales > Acidobacteriaceae > Telmatobacter. Next base: position 1,607 of record JBEKCW010000244.1, read on the forward strand.
CATCTCGCGCCCACCGAGCCTTCCGTCAAGATAATCGTTGAAACCGGCCTGAATTGAATTGCACTCGTTCATCGCGCCTCCTCTGCAACGGGGGTGTCGAGAACCGTGACAGCCGCGGGATGCTGACTGGCTTTTTGCTGCATAAGGATCGCTTTTAAACAAGCTCTCCCGCGCACGAGCCGCGACTTGATCGTTCCCAGATTCACGCCCTGCATTTCGGCAACTTCCTCGTAGACAAACCCCTCGATATCGCGCAGGATCAGGGTGGCCCGGAATGGCTCAGGCACCTGCTCCAGCGCACGTTCCACGCGCTCCCTGATCTCAACCTGGACGGCGGCATCATACGGCGACTCGCCCGGATCGACCAGTATTTCTTTCAGCAGCACAGGGGCTCCCGACTCGCTTTCGGAGATCTCCTGCTCTATCGGAATATCATTCTGCTTGTGCCGCGCCCACCACCGACGCTGGTTTGAGGCTTCGCGCAGCGCGATTCGGTAGATCCACGTCCGCAAAGAGGATTCGCCGTGGAATCCGCCCACGCCCCGGAAGACCTTGATGAAGACTTCCTGGGTGAGGTCGGCTGCGTCGGCGCGATCCCGCACGGTGCGGGCCAGCAGAGAGTAGATCGGCTGATGGTAGCGCGCGATAAGCCACGCAAACGCATCCTCAGAGCCGGCCCGCAGTTCTTCAACGAGAGCCGTCTCTTCGGTTTGAAGCGTCAGCGCGCTGGCAATATTGCCCATGGTGAGGTCCGCCTGCGAGTCAGTGTCTCCCACCTTACCGCAAATCGGTCGGGTTGCGCATGTTGAGTGCGTAATCCGTATGGATTGCGGCCGCCCCGGATGGCCAGGTTTGGCCATGCGGTGTTGCTGATCCGGAGCCCGCGGTGGTTGGCTGCGCCTGTTTTCGCATCCATTCCGCTCGTGTGCCCCATCTTCTTAGACACCGGCACCCCCCGAAAGTGTTCCCGGTCACGGGGCTAACTTGAAGTTTATTACCGAGGTCAGGGGGCTTTCGATTATGGAACCGGGGGGCTCCGTTCCGGCTTCGTCTGGGCGGGATGGGTTTTTAGATAGTGAACACGATCCTGCGGCCCTTTTCGACCCGGTTCCATGCCAGTTCGACATCCGCCAACGGCACCGGTTCCACGTCGATGGTCAGCTTGCCGGCCGCGGCCTGGTCGAACAGCTGCGGAATCGCCGCGAGAATTGTTTCTATTTTTGCGGCGCCAAACCCGCTGCCTTTCAAAGTGAGGTCCACGCTGCGCAGCACATCGGCGGGCAGGGTGATGTTTCTGCCGGCCATGGAGCCAACTTGAATGAAACGAGTCGCGTGGGTAGCGCGGGCGTTGAATCCCCGGGCCAGGGCTTCGAGGGTGAGTTCGGCGGGACGGCCCCAGACGTAATCGATCACCACGTCGATGCCGTTGGTTACTTCTTTTGCCAGGGCTTCGGAGATCGCCTCTTCGGGGTCGGCGAGGCCGATTACGGCGTCGACGTCGGCTCCCGAGAGAGCAGCTACGTTGCGGCCGGCTGCGATTACGCGTTTCGCGCCCAGAATTCGGGCAGTCTGGATGGCAAGCTGGCCGGCCACGCCGGTGGCGCCGAGGATCAGCACTGTCCCGCCCGGCGCCAACTCTGCGCGCACCTTCATTGAAACCCACGCCGACATGCCGGGATTGCCGATGGCTGCGGCATGAGCGTCGTCGAGGCCGTCGGGGACCGGCACCGTCCAGCCGACAGGGGCAGCGGCCAGCTCAGCCATCGTGCCCCATGGCCGGCGCGCGCCGCCGAAGTAGACCCGGCGGCCGTCAGGCAGCGTTCCTACGGCATCGACTCCGGGAACAGCCGGCAGCACGCCGCCGCTGGAGTAATGCGCGCCGCTGGCAATGGACTTGACGATCTGGTGCAGGCCGGCCGCACGCACCTTGATGAGAACCTCGCCCTCTTGCGCCACGGGATCGGGAAACGATTGGTACTTCGGCGATTCGCCGAGAACATTTACCACCGCTGCCTGCATTGGCTTGTTGCCTCCATACACGAAATCGAACCCATCGAATGTTCTTCAATTTTAGATGTGGGCCCTGATTGAGCGGCTACATTAGTCAACAGTAGACGTGGGCTGCACCCGCCATTTAGTTTGGATTGGTTCTCTGACTATTGATCCCATCCCCCTGGAGAGGTCATGAAGCGGCGCGATTTTGTACGCACTCTCGTTTCATTTTTTGTTGCCGGTAAGGCGGCGTTCTCGCAACAACAGCGCGTGAGCGACCCCACGCTGCCTCCGCCTGCGCCGGTGCCATGGTACACGGGCCTGAACTCGCATACGCCCATACCGGCCACCGAATTGGCGGACCATGCGGCGATCTCCGAGCTCACTTTCTTTACCCCACTCGAGATGCGCACGCTCACGCGCCTGAGCGATGTGCTGATGCCGCCGCTGAACGGCAAGCCGGGCGCGGTGAAAGCGCAGACGCCCATGTTCCTTGACTTTTTGATCGGCAGCTCGCCGGAGCCGCGAAGAAAGATTTACTCGGGCGGGCTGGACTGGCTTGAAGAGAGCGCGCAGGCCAAATACAAAACCGGGTTTGCGCAACTTGACGACGCCGAAGCCGGCGAATTGATCAAGCCCTGGCTGCGCACGTGGATGAGCGACCATGAGCCTATCGAGGCTCACGCCGACTTTATCAATATTGCCCACGACGACATTCGCAACGCCACGGTGAATTCGAAGGCATGGGACAAGGTGCCGTCGGTTGGCGCGGAGCCGAGCACTGAGGTGGACGTCTACTGGCTGCCAATCGAGCCGGATATCTACGGCATGAATCCCGCTTATGCACACACTGCGCCGCATGTGCTGGCGCAACCGAAAGATGGGCAGAAGATGCCGATGTATAAACGATAGCATGGCGCGCATTTTGCCGTTGGGCGCTCGAAGGCGGCGTTGAGAAATCGAATCACGAAACCATCGGATCACAAATCGAATGATGACAAACGAAATTCACGACGTGCTGATTATCGGGTCGGGCCACTCGGGTGGCATGGCCGCAAAAATTCTCACTGAGGCCGGCATCCGCTGCCTGATGCTGAACGCGGGACCGGTGGCCGACATTACCCGCGATGCCGAACGGATGCCGGCGAGCGACCTGCCCTATCGCGGATTCAGGCCGCCGGGCCGTGTCGATCACATCGCTCAGGCAAATGAGTTCAACGTGAATGTGTGGGTCGACGAGCAGGAGGTTCCCTACACGATTGAGCCCGGCAATCCCTACAGCTGGGTGCGGGTGCGGCTTTTCGGCGGGCGATCGCTGTTCTGGTCGAGGCAATCGTTCCGGCTCAGCGACTACGAGTTCAAGTGCAAGTCGCATGACGGCTTTGGCGAAGACTGGCCGATCGGCCACGCCGACCTTGCGCCTTACTACTCGCGCGTGGAGCGGATCTTCCGCGTGGCGGGCGCGCTCGACGGGCCGCCGCAGATGCCCGATGGCGCGTTCATTCTCGACGACGATCCGTGGTCGCCGTCGATGCAGCGGTTCATTGACGCCGCCAGGCCGCGCAATATTCCCGTGTGCAAACAGCGCCGCGCGCTGGGCGTGAACGGACTGGCCAGCTCAGTGAACCTGCTTCTGCCGGATGCGGAGCAGACCGGCAACCTGAGGTCGATTGCCAACGCCGTGGTGCGCGAAATTACGGTGGACAAGAATACCGGGCTGCCCGACGGCTGCAACTTTGTTGACCGTATTACGGGGCGCGAAATGAGCGTGAAGGCGCGCGTGGTGGTGCTGGCCGCGGGTACGCTTGAGAGCACACGGCTGCTGCTCAACTCCGGGCTGGCTAACTCGAGCGGCGTGCTGGGCCACTACCTCACCGACCAGATTTACGGCGCGGGCGTGGTGGCTTCAGTTCCCGAAGCGCGCAATCGCAAAGGCGCCCTCATCATGGGCGGCGGCGCGATTGTGCCCCGCTTCCGCAATATCGACACCAAGAGCGACATGTTTCTGCGCGGCTACGCGTTCAACACCACCAGCATGATGGGCCCGCTGGGTGCGCGGAACTTTGCGGCCTACGGCGCTGAGCTTGAGAAGAAGCTCGAAGAGTATTACGGCAGCGGCTTTCAGATGACCCTGATGGGCGAGGTGCTGGGCCGCTACGAGAACCATGTGCGCATCGACAAGGACAAGGTTGACGCGTGGGATATACCGGTGCTGCACATTGACACCAAGTACAGCGACAACGAGTACAACATGGCCAAAGACGCCGTGGCTGTGGCTTCGGAGCTGTGCGAGTCGGCTGGATTCGAGGTGCTGTCGAAGAACGAAGTGCCCAACCCGCCGGGCTACAGCATTCACGAGCTGGGAACGTGCCGCATGGGCGACGACCCGAAAAAGAGCGTGCTGAACAAGTGGAACCAGAGCCACGACCACAAGAATCTGTTCGTGGTGGATGCATCCAGCTTTACGAGCGGCGGATGGCAGAACCCGACCATGACGATTCTGTCGCTCTCGATGCGCGCGTCAGAGTACCTTGCGAGCGAAATGAACAAGGGGAATATTTAGAAATCACGCAGCATTCGGAAGTATGGATAAGCCGATTCAATGCAGCTGTTTACGACGAAAACTCTCAGACGCGCAAAAACGCGCAATCAGCGCAAAATGACCGAAATCTGCACCTGTTCTGGTGCAAAAGACGTGGTTTGCGCAAACAAATGTAACAGTGTTTTTGTTACATTATTTTTGATAACAATATTTGTTTGCATATATTTAGAATCGTAAATACCCTATTTACTTTCTGAGCACCCCGGGGGGTGGGGGGGTATGTTTTCCGTCCGGTTTTGGTTCGCGAGGGGGTGCGCCGAGCGCGGCCTGGGCTGCGTAGATCAGCTTGCTACCGGTTTTCTCAGGGATGGCTTCAATGAGCACCCCCTCTGCGACGCAGGACATGAACGCGAGGATGTTTTGACGGTTGGAGAACACGGGCAGCGCATTGCGATAGGCTTCGCGAGCATGTTCCTGACAGAGATATTTGGTAGGTTTGGCCGGTCCGCCGAGCTTTTTCTCCCATTTGTGGTGGGCATCGCAGTAGGCCTGGCGGCATTCGCTCACGGAATCGAAGACGGGATCGGTATCGTGCTGTTCGGGGTCATCTGAATCGGTTTTGGGCTCGGTTTCGGGTTCGGTTTCAGGTTCGGGTTCGGGTTCGGTTTCGAGTGCTGAAGCGGTGCTGTTATTTGACATCTGGGTTTAGCTCCTGAGAAAAGTGTGCGCCAAAAGGAGTTAATTGCATGCAAATCAAATAGAGAAAAGAGATCAGAGATTAGAGAGGAAAGAGCAGCGAACAGGGGCGGCGGGTTGGCGGGTTGGCATGTTGGCAAGTTGGCGCGGGCGGGGCGTTTGTCGGTACAGATTCTGGTGGATCGTGGTCAGGCACCCGCCCGCTCATCGCGATGAGACTGCGATGAACGGGGCACAGCTTCTTGCGGCTCAACTCGATTCTGATGGCCGGGCCACCTGCCCTTCCGAACGACGGAATGACTCTCTCCCATCCAACTGCCTCCAAATGAAAACCCATGCTATGCGCCCGCAACACGTTTACCGTTTCGAGGATGCGGGGAAAGCGGGACCGTTCGGCCACGAGGTCGCCCGGGCAGGCGAGAAATACCCGTAGCGTCTCATAATACCGATAGTGCTGTGGTTCCATTGCCCACAGAGTAGCACCATCCACTTACCCCAGGAACAGTTGGGCGCCCAGAAGGCCAGCATTGGAAAAGGCGCCGTGGGACGCCAACATCCTGCGGATTAGAACCCCGAAAGCCGGCTATGTAGAAACCGATTTGGCCCCTACGCAAAACGGCCACCCTTGCGGGTGGCCGTTTTGCGTTTGTGATCGCTGATAACCGATCGCTCGATTATTCGCTTTCGCTGTCCTTCTTCCACTGGATTAAGTCGCCGAGGGTGGTGGTGGAGCTTGAGACCGGGTGCTTGTGCGTGTCGGCCTTGTAATGCTCGACCTGTGCGCGGCTGGCTTCGTGGCCACTGACCGAACGCAGGCTGAGTCCCACCTTCTTCTCTTCGACGTTGATCTTGATGATCTTGAACTCGTGCTCCGCGCCCGATTCGAGCTTAGAGTGATCACCATCGTCGCCGGCCTCGGAGATGTGGCACAGACCCTCGACACCGTCGGCAATTTCGACGAAGGCGCCGAACTGCGCGGTGCGCAGAACTTTGCCGTGCACCAGATCGCCCACGCGATGGGTGGCAAAGAAGCTCTCCCATACATCGGGTTGGAGCTGCTTGATGCCCAGGGAGAGGCGGCGATTCTGCGGCTCGACGCCGAGAACGACTGCCTTCACCTTTTCGCCCTTCTTCACGATTTCAGAGGGGTGCTTGACGCGCTTGGTCCAGCTCAGGTTTGAGACGTGTACCAGGCCATCGATGCCATCCTCGATCTCGATGAATGCG
>JBEKCW010000245.1:0-8062 GCA_050014675.1 Occallatibacter sp.
GTCTCTGGCAGGTTCAGCACCACCGGATGGTCGGGCGCTGCGCCGCGCCGCTCCAGCAGCCTCACGCGCGCGCCGGCATCCGCGGCTGCGGCGGCAACCGCACCTTCAAGGTCGGCCCAGCTCACGTGGTGCGAGCAGGAGCAGGTCACCAGCAGGCCGCCCGGCCGCAGCATCTTGAGCGCGCGCAGATTCAGCTCCTTGTAGCCGCGCAGCGCGCCCTCAACGGCACGCATCGATTTTGCAAATGCCGGAGGGTCGAGCACAATCGTGTCGAATTGCCGTCCCGCCGCCGACCAGTCGCGAAGAATCTCAAATGCGTCGGCCTCGATCCAATCCACCTCGGCGCTGAGCTCGGCCCGATTCGTCTCCAGGTTTCGCTCTGCAACTTCAAGCGAAGCATGCGATGCGTCGATGCCCGTGACGCTCTTCGACACGCGCGCCAAATGCAGCGCGAATCCGCCCTGGTAGCAGCAGACGTCGAGCGCGTGCCCGGTCGCACCCAGCCGCTCGGCCCACTCTGCCGCAGCCGCGTAGTTCATCCGCTGGTCGAGGAATGCGCCAGTCTTCTGGCCGGCATTGGCGTCGTAGAAAAAGCTGAGCCCGTTGATAAGGAACTGCGTCTGTGTTTTCGGCGACGCTGCGTCAGCCGCCCACAACGGACCCGGAGCGGGAGCAGGCAATCCCTCGAGCTCGCGGATGCGCGGATCGGGTCGCTCGATAATTGTCGAGACTGGAATCGTCGAGACTGGAATCGCTGCAATGCCGGCTGCGCGATTTGCCCCGAACTCCTCGCGCAATACTCTGACGCAAGTCTCCCGCACGCTTGCGCTGTCGAGACCTTTGGTCAACAGTTGCAGCACAACCAGGTCGGCGTACCTGTCGATCACCAGGCCGGGCAACTCGTCAGCTTCGCTGAAGCACAAGCGGCAGGAGTCAGTCTTTCGATCAAGCGAAGAGAGCATTCCCGCGCGCCGCGCAATTGCCTCGCGCAGCCTTTCGGCCAGCAGTTCGAGCCACTCGGCCTCGCCGATCGCCTGGTGCGAAACCAGGCGCAGAGCAATCTGCGAGGCAGGGCTATAGAGCGCCGTGCCTTGCAGAATTCCGCGATTGTCGGCGACGGGCAAGAGCGCATGCGCTTCGCCAGCACCCAACTCCAGCGACTCAATCTCAGACGCGTAGACCCAAACGTGGCCGCTGCGCAGCCTGTCACTCGCGCGCCGGCTTATGACCGCGCCGGCCAGCGCAGCAGTTCCGCCAGGCAGCCCAGCCCCTCGTTTCGGAGACGATGAACGCGATGGCGTGTTGTCACCAGCGTTGGCAGATACACGCGTCCCGTCAGAGGCCGGGTTGTGCGATTTCCCGCCAAACCCGACACCAGTCCCGACATTCGGCCGCGGGGATTTTCTTCCCTGCCTGCCCTTGTGCGATTCGTCCGCCCTGGCCATCCGCCCCCCTGAACTTCCCTCCATTCAGGAGGGGCCGGGAGCGTAAGGCCCCGGGTCACTTCGTCTGGATGGAACGCAGATACTGGCTCAAATTGCTGATTCTGAGCAATCTTTGGTCAGGATGCTGCTGGTCCATTCTACCAAGCAACGGGCCCCACACCGGCATCTGCGCAGATCCATGCGCGGGCAGCTCAGTGCCGTACTCCAGCACCGTGGCAATGTGACTCGATGGAAATTTACCGCCGTTATTCCTCGCGATAGCCGTAAGGTCGGCCGGTTTCTGCTTCAACGCAGATGCTACCGGACCGTTGCCGCGCCCATCTGTGCCGTGGCACGGGGCGCAATAGTTCGTGTACATCAGTCTCCCGTTTCCGGGACCGGTCTTCTGGACAGCGATAACCACCTTGGCGTTGCTCTGATCTGCGTATCCACGATTTGCGTATCCAGCCGAAACCGCCAACATTCCGGCTATTGCTGCGATTGAGAGGCTTTTGAACATAACATTCTCCATTTCCGGGCCTCTACCCGCGACAGGCTTCCTTGGGGCTTAACACGCCACTGTTGTTTCACGTGACGCGCCGAAAAAAACGGGCCGTTGTTAACGGCCATTTAACCCGTCCAATTTGGAGTACTGCCGCTTCAGCATTACGCGCCAGTTCAGGTGAGACAGGATGTGATGCGCAACACATCGATAGCGGGTCCGGAGCCCGGCAAGTACCGAAACGGGAGGGAGAAATCCATGTGGGAATCAGGGGTGAAACATCGCAAACTGTTCAAGGTTTTGAAGGTTATGTTTAGTTTTCTCAGCGTCAATCTTGCCGCAGTTTATTCCGCCGCATCGGCCTCCCTCAGCTCCAGATCCACGCAAAAAAAACAAGCGGCCTATAATGAAGCATGGCGACTGCCAGGCAGACTATCCCCGCCGACGTTCAAGAATCGGTCCCGCCTGTGGCGACAGACGTTGAGGGTGTGACCGCGGGCGCCGCTGCCGAAGCCGAAGCTCAAATCGCTCCCGCCGCCAAGTCTGCACCGGGTTCCCCGCCAAAAACCTCGCCTTCAGGCCCGTCGGTCGACGAGCGATTTGAAGCTCTTCTGCGCCACATTCAGGCCAACCGCCCCAATGAAGACACTTCTCTGATCCGCAAGGCATGGGAGTTCTGCGTCCAGCATCATAAGGGGCAGATGCGCGCCTCCGGCGAGCCCTACATCATTCATCCCCTTGAAGTAGCCGAGGTGCTGGCCGAGATGAAGCTCGACTCGACGGCCATTGCGGCAGCCCTGTTGCACGACGCGGTTGAAGACACGCCGGCCACCAGCGAAGAGATTGCCGCCGGCTTTGGCGACCAGGTAGCGCACATTGTTGAAGGCGTCACCAAGATCGACAAGATTCAGTTTGCCAATCGCGAAGACCGCCAGGCCGAAAATGTGCGCAAAATGCTGCTGGCCATGGTCTCGGACGTACGGGTGGTCCTCATCAAGCTGGCCGATCGCCTTCACAACATGCGCACGCTGGTGCATCTCAAGCCCGATCGGCAGGAAGCCATCGCCCGCGAAACTCTCGATATCTACGCGCCGCTGGCGCATCGCCTCGGCATGGGCAAGGTGCGCGGCGAGCTTGAAGATCTGGCCTTTCGCTATACCGATCCGGTGAGCTATGAGCGCGCGGCCGAGGCCGTTGAAGCACGCCGCGTTGAGGGCGAGCAATTTTTGCGTGGCGTTGAAGACACGCTGGTGGAGCAGCTGCGCGAGAACGGCATCGAGGCCCGCGTCGAGTGGCGCATCAAGCGCCTTTATTCCATCTTTCAAAAAATCGAGCGCACCAAAATTACTTTCGACCAGGTCTACGATCTTCTGGCCATCCGCGTCATCACGCAGGACATCGCTTCGTGCTACGCGGTCTTCGGCCTTATCCACACCCTCTGGCGTCCCGTCCCCGGCCGCATCAAGGACTTTATCGCCATCCCTCGCGCCAACCGCTATCAATCGCTCCACACCACGGTCATGGGCGAAGGCGGCCATCAATTTGAGGTGCAGATTCGCACTGAAGAAATGCACCGCATCGCCGAAGAGGGCATTGCCGCGCACTGGAAGTACAAGGCCGGCGAAGGCACTGTAACTGCGCGCGACGAAGAGCGCCTCAACTGGATTCGCCAGCTGGTCGAGTGGCAGAAGGAGATGACCGATCCCAACGAATTCCTCTACAGCCTGAAGTTGGTTCTCTATCCCGACGAGGTCTACACCTTCACGCCCAAGGGGAAGGTAGTTGTGGTTCCGGCCGGCGGCACGCCCATCGACTTTGCGTACACCATTCACACTGAGGTGGGCAACACCTGCGTTGGCGCCAAGGTAAATGGGCGCATGGTGCCGCTGCGCACCAAGCTCCGCACCGGCGACATTGTTGAGATTGTCACGCAAAAGGATCACAAGCCGAGCCGCGACTGGCTCACTTTTGTCAAGAGCCCGCGCGCCCGCAACAAAATCAAGCACTGGCTCAATGAAGATCAGCGCCGCCGCGCCGTGGAGATTGGCCGCAAGCTGCTTGAGAAGGAAGCGCGCCGCTTCAAAGTGCCGATGGCGCAAATCGGCGATCAGGATCTGGGCCGCATCGCCGGCGAATACGGCGTGGCAACCGCGGCCGACCTGCTGGCAACGCTCGGCCAGGGCAAGCACACTGCGCATCAGATTCTCAACAAGCTGGCGCCGGGCTACTCCAACCAGGCTGAGCCGGAAACGCCCGAGGCCAAGCCGGGCAGCGAAGCCGCCATGTCTGACGCGGTGCGCAAGCTGCACCTCACCGGCTCCGATTCGTTGCAGGTTGAAGGCCAGAACGATCTGCTCGTCTATCGCGCGCGATGTTGCAATCCCATCCGCGGCGAAGAGATTGTGGGCTACGTAACGCGCGGCAAAGGCGTGGCCGTTCATGCGCGCAGTTGTCCCAACGTGCAGAACCTGCTGTATGAGTCCGATCGCCGCATCAGCGTGGAATGGGCCCGTGCAGACGACCAGACGTCGGGCGGGGCAACCCAGCGCTACCCCGTAAAAATCACCATCTTCTGCGACGATCGGCAGGGCATGTTGAAAGAGGTCACCGCCGTCATCTCCGACCTCAACACCAACATCCGCAGCGTCGACATCAAGCGCGACGATGAAGGCGAAGCGATGATTGAGTTTGTGGTTGAGGCCGAAGACGTGCGCCACCTGAACCGCATGGTCCTCGGTCTGCGGCGGGTGAATGGCGTGCGCGCTGTGCAGCGGACGCAGAAGGTGTAGAAACAGTGGTCAGTTTTTTAGATAAAGAACTATAAGGGGCAAAAGCGGAAGCTTTTAGATATCCTGTCTGCGGAGAACCGTTTGCAGAATGGCTCAACCACAGGAATCCTCAATGAAAACCAAAACCTATCTTTGGCCCTTGTGGGTCGCAGTTGGATTCCCGCTCCTGCTGATTGCACTCGATGCTACTCCTCTCGCTCCGGACTTCTTTTTCGTTATGATGGGATGGCCGTTTTTGCTGCTTGTTTGGGCGGGTTCAGGAGTTTGGGCTGCGTTTCTCACGGTCCGAGCACTGCGGAAGCGTGCTTGGAGGCAAGCAGCGATCGACCTTGTCCTGCCGTTGGTCATCCTCGGCGTGGGACTATGCTTCACCGGGTTCGCGCGGTTCTGCAGCAACGCGGGAGACACCGTACATTTCTATTTGAGGCGCCCGGCATATGTGAAAATCGTCCGCGCTACGTCGCCGAACGGAAATGTACGCCTGTTGGTCATTAATATGGGTGGGATGAGTTGGGCGTCTCGTGGGTTCGCCTATGATGAAAGCGACGAGATATTAAGAGAGTCCTCGACGCAGTCCCCTGGCTGGAAGGTACGTGCGCAGAATTCTGAACTTGTCTGTGGCTATGGCGCGGTGCCAGTTCCAGGGCCCTTGGCCCTCACGCGACACTGGTACATCGCTTCTTTCGCTTGCTAACCCCGCCCACTGACCACTGACAACTGAAAACAGACAACTGACAACTGTCTCTTCCCGCCGGTCCCAATTGCTCAGACACCGGCCGCTCGCGAGTGCGAGAGTAGCTCAGTGTGCCAATTTGTGCGCTGAGGATCTCAAATGTCTTTCGGACTATATGCTGGCGGGTTCGCCATTGTGATTGCCGGGCTTGCGTATGGGGCGCACCTGATGCGTATTCCCTCGAACTGGATAGTCGTAGGCGCAATCGTGATGGTCGGGGTTGGAATTCTTTCAGCCGTCAAGGCTACCCGGCAGAAGGATCCAGCGAACTAGTGCACTCATAACCAGAGGCTAGAAGCTGACTGATCACTGACAACTGTTTTTCACACCAGCTCCAGCTCCGCCAACCCCTTGCGCGGCGGCATGAACTTTGCGGCGCGGTACGCAATCTGAAGTTTCTCGCGGTCAAGCAGCTTGCGAATCTGCCCGCGCGCGTGGTCGGCCCACGGTCCGCGGTTGTCGAGCTTGACGTAAGCCTGCCAATGGCGCAGCGCGTGACGCGGTTCGCACTTGCGCTCGAAGGCCAGCGCCAGGTTGTAATGGGCATCGGCGTAGCGCGGCGACAGGGTCACGGCGCGCTTGTACGCCGCAATCGATTCGTCGAACCGTTCCAGTTCGTCAAGCACGTTGCCCAGGTCGAAGAAGGCCAGCACGTAGTTGGGATCGATCTCCGTCGCGCGCCGGTAATACTCCTCAGCGCGCCCGTACTGCCGCAGGTGGAAATACACCGTCCCCAGGTTGATGCTTGCCGCTGCAAAACGCGGATCGACGGCCAGAATCTTCTCGTAGAGCGCGATGGCCTGCTGTTTGTTCCCCGCTTCTTCAGCCTGCACCGCAGCCATGAATTTTTCGTTGAGGCCGTGCGCTGGGGGCCGCATGGGCGCCAGTTCGGCCGCAGCTGATCTACGCTCACCGTTCTCGACGCGCTCAAAATCAAACATCAACTGGCGCCGGATGGGGTCAACCATCTCGCCGCCGTGCCTGAATGCCAGCCGCGTGCCGGTGCGCACTACGCGCGCCTCGTGCAGCGGATTCTCCATCCCGGCCACGGCCTTCATCGCCGCAATCGATTCCCTGATCGACGCAGCCGGCACGTCTTCTTCGCGCAGCACGCGAAGCATCCGCAACTCGCCCAGGTCCTGGAATGTGTAGGTTTCTTTGGAAAGGATCAACCCAGCTCGCTCCCACCCCTGCAACTGGCGGGTCCCGATCTGGAGGATTCGCAGTACATCCTGGCGGTTGTAACTACTCACTTTGCAGTACTCCTGGTTCAGCGAGGGACCGCTCTACTTGCGATTATGCCAAGAGTATGCGTGGATAAGCGGACGCTTACTACCATTGAATTGAAAAATTGGTGGATAACCCGTACCGTATTTGGTTCATTGCACAGCCCTGACGACACCATTCCGCAAGGTCAGCGCAATCTCGTGCTTCCTGGCCCCCGCGAAAAAATGACGAATTGGTAAACAAAGCTCGTGTACTTTGCTGTAAAGTTAGTGCTATATTCCTTGCCCAAAGGGAAAAACCGCACACGAGGTCGGAGCATGGCAGGGCCATATGTTCACCTTGCTCTTTTGATCGGATTAGACGGTTCAGTTTCGGTGCAATCTGCAAGCAACGAGGTCCCCACTCAGCTTGGATTTACACCTGAGGAATTCCTTACCTCGAAGGTGAATTTTAATCACCTGGTGCATCCCGGCGATTCCGAAATTGCCGCCAGCCTGTTTTCACCACGAATCGAATCATCTTCAGGCGATTTTCTTATTCGCCTTCGCCATGCCGATGGCCGCATCCGCATCTTCCGGGGCAAGTTTTCCAAGGAGCCCGCGCCGTTGCCGGGTTGCGTTACCGTTCACCTTGAACTAGCCGATGTTCGCAGCATCGTCACTCCCGGCGACTCCATCCTGCTCTCCAGCTTCAAGACTCTCATTGCTCATACCAATGATTACCTTCTGATCAAGAACCGTAATCACGTGATTCTTGCTGCCAGCGAAAAACTTGCAAAATTTGCTGAGTCCATTACCGAATCACGCGATCTGGCCGGCAAGACCGATTACGACGTTCATCCTGAAGCCATTGCCGACGTCGGATACGAGCTTGAAGAGCGGGCGATTGCTGAGGGGCGCCGCACCAACCTCCTTATGCAGCTCACTGACCAGGAAGGTAAACAATATTGGATTGACAATCGCAAATATCCCATCAACGGCCCTGACGGCAGCATTATAGGAATCTTCGGAATCGCCCCAGACATTACGCGGCATCTTGAGAACGAGCGCCGGGTGCTGGAGAGCGAAACTCTGCTGCATTTGTTTATCGAACACGCGCCGGCGGCCCTGGCCATGTTTGACCGCGAGATGCGGTACCTGTCAGTAAGCCGCCGCTGGCTCCAGATGTACTCGCTCAATGAAGCGCAGGTTATGGGCCGCGGTCATTACGATGTGTTCCCCGATTTGCCTGAGCGTTGGAAGGCTGTCCATGCCCGCGCTCTTGCCGGGGAATCCGTGACCGTGGAAGAAGACCTGTTTGAGCGCGCCGACGGCAGCCGTCAGTGGCTGCATTGGGAGAGCATTCCCTGGCGCACCGACGACGGCTCAGTGGGTGGAATCGTCATCTT
>JBEKCW010000246.1:0-8058 GCA_050014675.1 Occallatibacter sp.
CCTGCACTTCTATCTTCTGGCGCCAGTGCGCCGAGAGGTTCTTCTGCTGGCCAAGTTTGTCGCCGGATCCATCAGCGCCATCCTGCTGTTCGGAACCGCGATCCTGGCCGACTTTACGCTGATGTATGCGGAGTACGGGACGGCGGGGCAGGATTACATCTTTCATGGACCTGGCCTCGGCCAGCTCGAGTCCTATCTTGCAATCGTCGTTCTGGGATGCCTCGGTTACGGGGCTGTCTTCCTTCTCTTTAGCATGATGTTTCGCAATCCCATGCCGGCCGCGTTGCTGTTCCTGGGCTGGGAGGCCATCAACCCGGTCATGCCGTCGCTTCTGCAGAAAATCAGCGTGGCTTCTTACCTGCGGCCCCTCATGCCGGTCAGTGTCCCAGGCGACGGCATCTTTGCGCTGCTGACGGTGCAGACCGAACCTGTACCCGCCTGGGTAGCCGTCCTCGGCCTCAGCATTTTCATTGCTGTGGTGCTGGCTTACTCGTGCGTCAGAATTCGCCGCCTCGAAATTCGATATACGACAGACTGATCGCCACGCGAATCGCAGGTCCGCTTTACTGAAGTGGGTTCGCGCCGTGTTTTGGCGGGCAAACAATTACCTGAGGTACGTCCTCACGGTTTCTGCGTGGAACTGTGCAGTTTCTGCATGGGATCTGTACGGTTTCTGCATGGAATTTGTGCTGCGAGCTGGCGCCAAGTTGTTGATCCTGTTGGAGAGGATCGCGGCTGCACAGTTTCTGCGTGCTTTTTGAAGGAAAACGGAATTTGGTGGAATCGCTAGTGAGGGACTGGACCATGCGGCGGGCGACGCTGGTGGCTGAGAAGCTGGTGCTGTTCATGGCCCGTGGCCGTCCTTTCTTATCTGATGCTATCTAGTATTGTGCGGCAAAGGCGGGTAATGGCCAGCAGCGATTATAGGGCGCTAAACGCTTTATATCCAATGGACTAAGTTACGTGGCCCTTGACAAATCATGGGGTGAACTCCTCGAGTGAGACAGTTTGTATCCATTGCGTTCAGCGTCTCTTTTGCGTTGACATCGGGGTAGGGAATCTGCGACATTAGCTTCGCTTCCCAATAGTTTCCCCCTCACGCAAGTTGCGAGGCGATCAGTCCAGTTCCACTCGCTTGCTACCGGGAGCATTCCCGGCGCAGAGACTTAGATCAATCATTTTGCACCTCCACGGTGCCTGAATTTACTCAGGGTTCCTCCGTCACCCCACAATTCCCTGAGTGAGGTCGAAGATGCGCTTTCTTTCTGTTGCTGCCCTGGTTTGCCTGTATTCCCGCGCAAGCTCGCTTTCATCCGCCGCATTCCACCAGATTCGCCGGGCAAGGCGTCTTTCGGCATTTGCCGGGGCGGCATTGCTGTGCCTGGGCGCGGCGGGCGCCGACGCACAGGCATCGCTCACGTCGTTTACCTTGAGCATTACCAGCGCCACCACCATCAATCAGGGCCAGTCGGTGACGATTACCGCCGTGGTAACCGGTGACAGCACCGACGGTACGCCCACCGGGCCTTTGGAGTTCTTCGTTTGGAATGCGCTAAGTAGTCCCGCGAGCCGTACGGCGCTCTGCAGCGGCACCCGCGTCACAAATGGCCTTACATCAACCTACACCTGCAGCACCACGAGCCTCGGGGGCGGCTATTGGAATTTCTTCGCCGAGTATTACGGCGAAGACACTCCCTACCAAAACTCAGTGGTTCAAGGCGCGTCGAACGGCCCGCTGACCGTGATTGGGCCCACTTTCACTGTAAATACCCTTGCCGACTCCACCGACTCGCCGGACAATTGCGCCACCACCGGCACCGGCACCCAGTGCTCGCTGCGTGACGCCCTTAATGACACCAACGTGAATAACCAGGGCGGCACCATCAACTTCCAAAGCGGGCTTACCGGCACTATCACGCTAGGCAGCTCGTTGCCCGGCTCAAGCGGAGAGATGGTGACCATCAATGGCCCCGGCCCGAATATGTTGACCATTTCGGGGGCCGGCCAGTACTCGGTTTTCTATTTTGATGGCGACAGTTACTCGGTGGCCATCTCCGGCCTGACCATCGAAGACGGCTTGATAACGAGCAATGGTGTTGGTGGTGGCGCCATCGGCTTGTACAGCAATTACTCGCTGACGGTGAATAACTGCGCTTTCATCGGTAACCAGTCGTCGAAGAACAGCGGGGGCGCAATTTACAACGGGGACGGCTACGGTGGGCCAGGGGCCGGCATGACGGTGTCGAACAGCACTTTCATCGGCAACAGCGCACTGTACGGGGGTGGCGCGATCTTTGTTGGGGGCGGCCCGCTGACGGTTACCAACAGCACATTCTCGGGCAACACGTCCGATACTGGCGGTGCAATCTACTCGTATGGTGGAACCATAGCCAACAGCACCTTCAACGGCAACTCTGCCACCAACGGGACATCGGGTCTGGGCGGCGCCATCGAGTCGGTTTCAGGTTCGCTGGTCGCCAACAACGACATCTTCTCGAACAATACGGCGCTTCAATACGGCGCGGGAATCGAGCTTTACGGATCAACTCTGAGCGCCAGCAACAACGTTTTCTACAACAACCTCGATGGCGGCACGACGGAAGAGGACTGCAATATCTTCGGCACCGGAACCTGCACAGGATCGAGCGTTCCCCCGGAGAATGGGAACGTTGAAGCCGGCTCGAATCCGCTGACCCTGCCGCTGGGCAACTATGGCGGTGTGGCCGAGACTTACCTGCCGCAGCCTGGCAGCGCGGCCATCTGCGCCGGGTCCG
Organism: Occallatibacter sp.; assembly: GCA_050014675.1. GTDB lineage: Bacteria > Acidobacteriota > Terriglobia > Terriglobales > Acidobacteriaceae > Telmatobacter. Next base: position 2,775 of record JBEKCW010000246.1, read on the forward strand.
CCAGCCTGGCGGTTGATGCAAGCAGCAATCCCTTGTCAACCGACGAGCGTGGTTGGGCAATGAGCCCCGGTTACTGGCAATGCGCGAGCGGAAGCGTGGATGCTGGTGCGGTGCAGACCAACTACATTCAAGTGCAATACTCGGGCGACGGCAGCGACGCCTATTGCAACCCCAACAACTATTGCACGCTGCGGGCCGCGGTGCAGACTGTCGACGCGGCGGGTTACGGCGATATTTCATTCTCGTCGAACATCACCCTGCCGGCGACGATCAATATCGGCAGACCTGCGTCTGGCCAGGGCAGCACCCTGGGAATCATCGGGCAGGTAAACATTGTGGGTCCGGGCGCCAACCAGCTCACCATCTCCGGCGACGACGATATGAGCATGGGTACCGTGCTCTCGGTCAGTTCCGGTGCGCAGTTGTTCCTGGATGGGCTGACCATTTCGGCCGGTTACCAGAACAGCGGCTCGGGCGGCGGCATCAACAACCAGGGCACGCTGAATGTATTGGATAGCGCCATCTCAGGAAACGTAGCCGCAAACGGCGCCAGTGGAGCGGGCATTTCGAGCAGCGGCACGCTGTCGCTGACTGACAGCACGGTGTCAGGCAATCAAATAACCTACGGCTCCGGCAGCGGCGGAGGCATCTACAGCAGCGGCACGCTGACATTGATTGAGAGCACCGTTGCCAACAACTCCCTGTCGTTTCAATCCACCGGCGGCGGTGGCGGCATATTCATTAGCTCGGGCTCGGCGACGCTCACTGCAAGCACGGTATCAGGCAACTCGGCTCCGCAACTTTGCCCCGGTGGCCCCAGCTGCATCGGCGGCAGCGGCGGCGGCATTTACAACGGCGGTACGCTCACCGCGACCAACAGTATTGTGGCCGGCAACACTGCAGGAAACGACAACGATGCCGTGGGCGCATTCGAAGCTGCCAGCGCAGACAACCTGATCGGCGACGGCAGTGGGACCAGCGGCATCACCAATGGGGCGGACGGCAACATGGTGGGAACCTCGGGCACGCCCGTCAATGCAATGGTGAGCGGCCTGCTGGGGAATGCTATTAATGCGATGCTCTCAACCATGATTCCGCTGCCGGGTTCGCCGGCGATCTGCGCGGGCGAACTGACGAACATTCCCGCGGGCATAACGACGGACGAACGCGGATATCCGCTGGTTCCGACCGATGGCTATTGCCCGTCAGGCTTTGTTGACATTGGCGCGGTTCAGACCAACTACACAAGCGCGGCATTCGTACAACAACCCACCAATACCCTTGTTAACACCGCCATTTCGCCCGACCCCACCGTGGCGGTGTACGAAACCGACACGCTGCTGAGCACAAACAACACCGACGGAGTAAGCGGGGTGCCGGTGACGCTTGCCTACAGCGACAGCGCCAACATTACGGGCACGCTTACCGAGACGACAGTCGGCGGCGTGGCCGATTTCAGCGGGTTGACGCCGACGGCATTGGAAACGGGCGTCAACTTCAGCTTTTCGCTACCGGTTTACAGCTCAACTTCGTTTGCAGGTACCAGCAACAACTTCGAGGTGATTGGCCCGGTGTCGCAGCTAGTGGTCAGTGCGCCATCGTCCGTCACGGCAGGCCAATCGTTCCAGTTCACGGTTACCGCCGAAGACTCGGCGGGAAATATAATCACCGGCTTCTCCGACACTCTGTCGTTCTATAGTTCCGATTTCGGGAGCGGCCTTGTGTTGCCGGTGAGCGGCACCCTGGTGAATGGTGTAGGCACCTTCAACGCAACGCTCGTGACCGAGGGCAACAAAACCCTGGGAGCTACGGACACGGCGCTCAGTATTACAGGATCGACCTCAGTCAGCGTGAATTCGGCAGCGGCCATGAGCCTGCAAGTGACCGGCTATCCAAGCACGTGGTACGCCGGCGCAACTGCCCAGGTATACATTTATGAGGCCGACCAGTACGGCAACGAGGTGCCGACTTTCGCCGGTCCGGTGACGGTAAGCACCTCAGACAGCGCCGCTGTGGTGACCCAATACACTCCATATACAAGCGGCGAAGTAGCCTATTCGGTGGTCTTTGGCACCCAGGGCACGCAAAGCATCAATGTGACTGCCGCCGGCGTCACCGGTGGCTCCGAGATGGAAATCTCAATAGGGCCGATGCCGTCGTTCGTGGTAACGGTGAGCACTGACAAAACGGATGGCCTAGATACTGCCGCTGACTGCACCAACCAGAGCCTTGGAGGAGCGACGCCCGATTCAAGTTGCAGCCTGCGCGACGCGATATGGGCTGCGAACTACATTGGCGCCGGCAATGTGACGTTCTTGCCCAGTGACTTTAGTGCGGCGACGACAATTACGCTGGCTTCGCCCACCGATTCTAACGAATACTTTGGCGCCATAGATTTGGGGGCCAACGTCACCGTTACCGGGCCCACAAAACTCGGCGCCAATCTTGTAACAATCAGTGGCGCTACGCCGGCGAGTCCGGCCACCGGCAGCGCAATCTTTGATGTCTACGGGTACCCCGCGAACCCCAGCCTGAACCTCGACGGTCCTGATACGATCGCGAACCTGAACATTACAAATGGCAACGGCACGGCGACCAATGGAGACGACTCCGGCACGGGAGGCATCAACGTCGAAGCCGATTTGACCGTGACAAACTGCTCGTTTACTTCGAACCTCGGCGATGAGGCCGGAGCGATCTATAACTACGAAGGCAATTTGACGATCAGCGGCAGCACTTTCTCGTACAACGGCACTACGGGCCTGGGGGCGGGGCCAGACTCAGCAGCAATCTTCACCGACACCAGCAGCGGCACGCCGAAGTTCGCGAAAGATCGTCCATTGGCGATGGGCCGAACCATCGGTCCGCTGGCGAGTGCCGGGGCTTTGAGTTCGGCGGCGGGAACCAAGCCAGGATTCTTTGGAACGGCTTTGGGCGGGCGCGCCGGCTTTGCCAACCGCGTGCGGCCAATGGGAGGCCGCAAATCTGCAACTTTGGCTGACGGCCATACAGAGCCGCTCGGCGGCATTCATTCGTTGTCCGCAGCCGGTGAATCCGCGCTCGTCAGGCCGCTGGCCAGTAGTTCGACTGAGTTATCTTCCCCGACGCTCACGGTGACTAATTCAACCTTCTCAGATAACGGCGGCTATGATGCCGGAGCAATTTTCAATGACGAAGATCAAGTGATCATTTCCGGATCGACCTTTACAAACAATGGCGCTCCCGACGGCGGAGGTGCGCTGGTAGTAGACGAAGATGGATACACAGCAGTGAACAACAGCACTTTCAGTGGCAACACCGGGGGGTTTGGCGGCGTTGTATTCGCGGTGGAATTTGGCGAAGCCGAGATTGTGGCCAGCACTATGAACAGCAACACTTCTACAGGACCTTCCTCAAGCGGCATACCGATACAGGATGGCGGCGCGGTAACTGCAGTTGAATACGGCAGTGTGTTGCTGGGATATGACACGATTTACAACAACTCGTCCACTTCTGGATTTGGCGCGGGCGCCATTGCGGATTTGGGCGCTGAAGAGGGATTTGTTGCCGGATTTAACCTGACTGTTACCGGCAACTCAGGCTTCTACGGAGCAATGCTCGACGACAGCGGCGGCTCTGAGTCCGACATAGAGAACACGATCGCATCGGGCAACATAACCACCGATCCCAATGCGGCAACCGATGGCGCCTCTCCTGATTCCAATGGGATGGCACTCTATGTGGGAGACGTGGTTACTTCTCCGGGCATCAACCTTGCTCCGCTGTACAACTACGGCGGCCCGACGCAGACTTTGATCCCGCTGCCGGGCAGCACGGCAATCTGCGCTGGTTCTGTTGAAGGCTTGTACGATGCGACCACCGACTACGACCTGACGTTTACGATGGACCAGCGCGGCGATCCAAATTTCACTTCGACATACCCGAACACAGGGGGAAATTGCATGGATGCGGGCGCAGTGCAAACTGACTACGCTATCGGATTTACAACGCAGCCCCCATCCGGTGCGGAAGAGGGCGTGGCACTGAACCCTGCGCCGGCAGTGAGCCTGACTGAAAGCGGAACGCTTTTTGCGGCGAATGCCGGCACAGTGACGATGACTGACAGCGCCAAGTTGCTGACCGGAACACTCTCAGAAACGTTGGCTTCTGGCGTTGCAAGTTTCGGTAACCTGGTAATCTCAACCTCTACAACCGGCGATACCCTCAATGCGTTGCTGGCGTTGACCCCGACAATTAATCTGACCGCGCAGGCAAGCCAGAGTATCTCGGTCAGCGGGGGAGTGACACTTTCGACGACGGGTCTCAGCTTCCCGTCAACGGACGTGGGATCGACGAGCATGCTTCCTGTAACGGTTACTAACTCCGGCACGACTAACCTGACGGTAAACGAAATCGGGAACAGCGGGACTAACCCCACTAACTTCAGCCATACGAGCAACTGCGGCGGCCACCCGATTACTCCTGGCAATTACTGCACCATCGAGGTGTATTTCACTCCTCCGGCTGCGGGGCCCTATTCGGCGACTCTGAACATCACTGATAACGGTTTCGGGACGCCGCAGACTGTGACGCTGAGCGGAAGCGGAACCGCGCCGACGGTGACACTCTCGACGACAGGTCTCAGCTTCCCGTCGACGAATGCGGGCACGACGAGCACGCTACCCGTGACGGTAACTAATTCGGGCGCGACTAATCTGACTGTGTCTGTAATCGGCAACAGCGGGACTAATCCAACGAGCTTCAGCCATACGAGTAACTGCGGCGGGTATCAAATTACTCCGGGAAATTACTGCACGATCGAGGTGAACTTTACTCCTGCGGCTGAGGGTCCATATTCAGCGACTTTGAACATCACCGACAACGCTACCGGATCGCCGCAGACGGTGACGCTGAGCGGAAACGGAATCGCGCCGACTGTGACACTTTCGACGACGGGTCTCAGCTTCCCGTCGACGGATGTGGGCACGACGAGCACGCTTCCTGTGACGGTAACTAATTCGGGCACGACTAACCTGACGGTGTCTGCGATAGGCAACGGTGGAACTGACCCCACCAACTTCAGCCATACCAGCAACTGCGGCGGCCATGTGATTGCGCCCGGCGACTACTGCACAATCCAGGTGACCTTCAGTCCTTCGGCTGTGGGTCCCTTTACGGCGACACTGAACATCACCGACAACGCTTTGGGATCGCCGCAGACTGTGACGCTGAACGGAGTCGGATTCGCGCCGACGGTGACACTTTCGACCACGGGTCTCAGCTTCCCGGCGACGAAAGTGGGATC
>JBEKCW010000247.1:0-8033 GCA_050014675.1 Occallatibacter sp.
TTTCGACCCGGAAGTTCTTGAGCACATTCCCACCGAGCGCACCCGAAATCGGTCTGGGAGTTTCGAAGGTGCCTGGGCTGTATATCTCGTTGGGACGAGAGACGAACAAGACATTGCGAAGCCGGAACGGCCCCCAGGTCACTTCAGGCACTCGCAGCAGGAACTCCTTTCCATTGCCGCCTGGCATGTCAGCGCCACCTGAAGCTCCAGTTGCGTGAGGCCATGTGGGATGAGCGGCTGAGAGGCCTTCCAGAACGTCTCGACGTGCGAGCGTGACGCGAGACCCCGTGTCGAGAAGGAGACCGTATTCCTTGCCATCGATAGAAATCTCGATTCTCGGATGACCGCTTGAAGGAACGAACGGACTTGGAATCTTTACGCCACGGTGTTGAACACAACCTGCGGGCGCGACGGAAAAAAGACCATTCGGATAATCCAGCACAACCTGATAGGGTTCCAGGGCTTTTCCAGGCAGGAGACCCTCGACACGTTCCCGTGTATCGAAACTCTCCTTTCCCTGGTGAATGAACGTCTTGCTCGTAGAAAGGGATATAAGCCATGACCCGATTTGAGCTTGTGGTGTGTCTGTGGGCGAATAAACCATACCCCCGTCTGTAATCGCCTTACCTGTGGGTGTCAACCCCAGATCGCTCGCCAGGCTTTCGTCCAGGATGATCGCACCACCTCCGGAGTCAAAGACGAGACGAGCCGGCCTTGTGGTCCCATCTGTTCGCTTGAAATTCAGCGTCACGATTGGTGCATCGCCCTCAACTGTCATTGGCTGGCTCACCATATTCGCACACCGAGACTGCTGACCAGGGATTGCCGAGCTTACGGCAGACAGGCACAGCAGCGAAGCCAGATATAAGCGGAATTGCATAGCTACCGCCGCCCGATGCGCCGGTTGCGCAGCCATTTGGCCACGCCTAGCGTGAGCAGCATACCGCCGAAGGGAAGACACGCCAGCACCAGGATGAGCGCAAACCAGCCGGTATTGGTCGTAGCTCCGGTGCGCGTGAATCCGCCCAGCACGGTCATCAGCAGTATTCCGGCCACTACGCCCGTGCCTGCGATCGATCCGCCCCACCGCAAAAGCTGGCGGGTTCCGTCGTCGGGCATCGATTTTTGTTGAGAATGATTCGTGCGTTGTTGTGGCATTGTCTTAGTAGCCAAGCGCCAGCCTCAGCATCACGTAGGTGACCACGCCGGTGACCGAGACGTAGAGCCACAGCGGAAACGTCCAGCGGGCCACCTTGCGGTGCTGTGGAATGCGTCCGGTGAGTGAGAAGAAGAATGTGACCAATATCATCGGCAGCGCCACCACGGCCAGAATGATGTGGCTCGCCAGCAGCGGCAGGTAGATCATGCGTCCGGCGGCCTGCACCGGGTAGCGCACGTCGCCGTGCAGCGCATGGTGAAGAATGTAGCCCACCAGGAAGAGCGTGGAAAACGCAAACGCCGTGATCATGGCCGCGCGGTGCTGCCTGATACGCTTGGCGCGAATGAATGTGTAGCCGATGAGCAGCGAGACTGCGGCCAGTCCGTTCATCACCGCGTTCAGTGCAGGCAAAAACGCGTACTGATTACTTGCCGCTGCCGCCGGATGAACGTAGATAAGCCAGAAGAGAAACAGCGAGGCCGCCGCGCTGATGGCCAGTATGGCCGCAATTGCGCCGCCTGTGCCGGACCGTTGCTTCGATGCTGTGGTTGCAAACGTCATAAGCTCCCTAACAGCCAGCGGTGAAGGTCAAAATCGCTGAAGAGCATCCGCAGGGGTTAAAACCCCGTATTCATCGGTGCCCGAATGGGCACGACTGAAGTCGTGCCCTGACACTTCGAGCCCTTCAGCCGGCTTTCTTTCGCCATGGACCGCTCAGTGCTTTCCAACCGCGCAAATCATCAGCGCCGTAAACAGCAGCGGCAAATACAGCACGCTCACCTTGAGCAGGTCGCGCGCCAGTTTGCGGCTTTCGTCTTCGCTGCGCGCCTTCAATATCTGCGCAAACCGAATTGTGTAGCCCAGGTAAATCAGCCCCAGCACCGTGGCCGTAATCGCGTAAGCAGTGCCCACCATTCCCAGCCACCATGGCGCCAGGCTTACGGGAATCATCAGCACCGCGTAAAACAGTGCCTCAACCACCGTCGACCGGCCGTCGGGCTGCACCACCGGCAGCATGCGAATGTTGGCCCGCGCGTAGTCGTGGCGATAAAGCCACGCGATCGACATGAAGTGCGGAAACTGCCATACAAAAAGAATGCCGAACAGCGCCACGGCCGGCCACTCGATCTGCGGCCGCGCCGCCGTCCAGCCCAGCATAGGCCCCATCGCGCCAGGAAACGCGCCAATAAAAGTGGCCAGCGTGGTGACGCGCTTGAGCGGCGTGTAGATGGCCACGTAAGTAAACGCCGTGAGCAGCGCCAGCGACACGGTAAGCAGGTTGGTGTGCGTCAGCAGCCAGTACGCGCCCAGGGCCAGCGCGCCCATGCCCGCGGCCAGGCCAACCCATAGCGGAAACCTGCCTGACGCCAGCGGCCGGTCGGCGGTGCGAAGCATTTTTGCGTCGCTCGAGCGCTCCAGCACCTGATTCAGCGCACCGGCTCCGGCCGAGACTAGCCCGATGCCGATCAGTGTGTCGATCAGGCCGCGCTGCATGCTGGTGACGCCCGAGGCCAGCGAGCCCAGGTAATAGCCGCCCCATCCGGTAACCAGCACCAACCCTACAACTCTTACTTTAAAAAGTTCGCGTAGGTCGTGGATAAAGGTGGCCGTAGCCCCGGCCCTTGGAGCATGAATTGTATGCCCATGGCCGCCGCCGTGGACCGGCGACTGCGCACCGGTGCCGCTGGCGATTGCGGTAATTTCGGCCGGGCTGGCGGTTTGTGAGGCGGGAGTCATTGGGAATGGGCTCACCGGGCGCAGTCGAGCGGGAATGGAGCGGCGCGTGTTGCCTGTATCGATCATATCAAGGCGACTGTTCGTACGCCCTTTTAGATACCGGCTTCACCTTGAAGGGTCCGGGCTTTAACTCGAAAATATACCCGCAAAAAATGTCTGTGGGCTTGAGCCTTTGAAGGTCAGCCTTCTCAATCTGAACAAAGGCTCCTTGTTGCGCATCAGGCCGCCGCCTCCGCCCGATGCAGCGTAAACACGCTGATCTCAGGTGGACAGTTGAACCGAAACGGCACGCCGATCGTTCCCAGGCCGCGATTTACGTACAGTTGCATGTTTCCGAATCGGAACCACCCCTCAACGTACTTCCGGCCACCCTTGGGAAGATTGAAGGGTGGGATCAACGGAAAGCGCACCTGGCCGCCGTGCGTATGCCCGCTCAGCATCAACGCCACGGCCTGGCCTGCCGGCGAGGCCACCACTTTGTCGGCATAGTCAGGCTCGTGGCACAACAGAATTACAGGCTCGTCTGCGATTCCCCGAATGCGCTCCGGGATAGCCAGGTCGACGCGCGGCCGCCCTACATCGGTATCGTCCAGCCCGGCCAGCCAGATTCTGCTGCCGGCGCGCTCGAGCGGCGTATAGGTATTTACCAGCGCCGGAATGCCGTTATCGTTGAGCGCCGCTTGTACTAATCTCGATCCAACCAGTGCGTCGTGGTTGCCAAGGATCGCGTAGCGCTGGCTGCACTTAATGTTGCGAAGCATATTCGCGCACTGCCACGCCGAACCCCGCGCAAACTTCATCGATCCAAACTCATGGGAGACGTAGTCGCCGGTCAGAACAACATAATCCGCATTCAGATCGTTCACTACCTTGATGGCGTAGTCCAGAAACAGCGGTTCGGTGAACTCGTCAAGATGAATGTCGCTGACCTGGGCAATTCGCGCGCCTTCAAACGCAGCCGGCAGGCCCTCAATCGCGACCACATGATGAGTAACGTCGATGTAATGGCGTTCGATTTCGCCCGCGTAGACGGCCAGGCCGGCGGCCGCAATGAGGCCGCCTTTCAGAAATTTACGACGCGTGGTTGTCCGCCGGGGGGAAGTTTGCGAAACCGCCATTCTTGTATGGTAATTGAGGCGTTGGCAAGAGGCGAATTGCAGGGCCTTGCAGTAGCGCCGGGCTCCAGCCCGAGGTCCCCACCGAATGATTTGTATTCGTTGGGGTGGAGGCCGGTTGTCGTACGGGCGTCCACGCCCGTATCGCCCTGATCGACCGATTGTCACTTATGCCGGCCCTAGCTCGACTCTGCCACGTCTTCGCCCAGCGGATCGTTATCCCGGTCCGTCACTTCAGCCAGCGCCTTGAGCCGCGCCGCAATCTCCGCGCTCCACACGCCGGCCGGCGCGCGCCAACTCCAGTTGCCCGCAGCAACCGATGGCGTGTTCATGCGGGCCTCCGATCCAAGCTCGAGCAGATCCTGCGCGGGAATCACCACCATTTGCGCCACGCTTGCCGCTGCCGCGCGTATCAACGCCCACACCGGATTACCGCCGACCGGCCCAACGTAGGCTTCGACCGCCGCGTGGTTAGACTCGCCCGCGGCCGCGAACCAGCCGAGAGTGGTGTCATTGTCGTGCGTGCCGGTGTAGGCAACCGTGTCGGGCGTGTAGCGGTGCGGCAAATGCGGATGCGCTCCCTTGCTACCGAACCCGAACTGCATTACCTTCATCCCCGGCATTCCCGTCGCGCGCCGAAGCGTCTCAACCTCAGGTGTAATCATGCCCAGGTCTTCTGCCACCAGCGGCAAAGTCCCGAGTGCGCCTTCGAGCGCTTTGAACAACTCTTCACCCGGACCCTCGACCCACGCGCCATTCACGGCCGTTGCTTCCGCGGCGGGAATCGCCCAGAAGGCCTCGAATCCGCGAAAGTGATCGAGCCGGACGATGTCGTAAAGTGCGGTTGAGCGCCGCATGCGGTCGATCCACCAGTCGAATCCACGCTCCTTCAGCACGTCCCACCGGTAAAGGGGATTGCCCCACCGCTGGCCTGTTTTCGAAAAGTAATCGGGAGGTACCCCGGCAATGCGAATCGGCTTCAACTCCTGGTCCAACTCAAACAGCTCAGGGTGAACCCAAACGTCGGCCGAGTCCATGTTCACAAAGATGGCAATGTCGCCCAGGATCCTGATGCCGTTCGGTGCAGCCGCCTGCCGCAGCGCATCCCATTGCTCAGAAAAAGCAAACTGCAGCACCTGTTCCTCAACCAGAGCCCGGCCATGCGCCTGGCCAAATTCGTCCAGCGCCTTTGGATCGCGGCGCTTGAAAGGCTCAGGCCACTCGGTCCACTGGCCGGTCTTGAACTCGCGCCGCAGCACTGCATAAAAAGCGTAGTCGTTCAGCCACGCCCCTTCATCGCGGCAAAACTGCTGAAACTTGCCCCACTGGGCAGCGGTCTTTTCGTTGTCGAGCGCGTGATCGATAAAGTTTCGCGCCGCCTCGTGGAGCAGCGGGAGCTTCCGGTCTTCAGCGCCGTTGAAATCCGCTGCGCCGCCCGCGCCGGACAATGTGTCCACGCGCTCCGCGCTAATCCAGCCCCAGTCGCGCAGCACCTCAAGGCTGATGAGGAAGGGATTGCCGGCAAACGCCGACGATGCCGCGTATGGCGAGTTGCCGTAGCCGGTCGGACTCAGCGGCAGCACTTGCCAGATGTGCTGATTGGCGGCGGCCAGAAAGCTCACAAACTCATGTGCCGCCGGCCCAAGGTCGCCGATGGGTCCGCGCGAGGGCAGGGAACTGACGTGAAGAAGAACTCCGGAGGAGCGCTTGAATTCCATAGTTCCATTATCGTCGGATGCGCCGCAACCAGAAATAGTGGCGCCGGGCTCCAGCCCGGGGTCCCCAACGAATGATTTCTATTCGCTGGGGTGGAGGCCGGTTGTCGTACAGGCGTCCACGCCCGTACATGAATTACGCAATTTGCCTGCGGGCTTTTACCCCCGAGTCGTGATCCTGTCGGCTAAAAGGTAATCCACGGATCGGCACCTCCGGACATGGCGACCATCCGCCCGGAACCCCGTAAACTCCATCCAAAAGACCGCCATAAGCTCCCAAAACTGACGGTCTGAATCGACTTTGACGAGTACGTAGCTTATTGAGCTCTGCACGACGCGGGAATGGCCAAGCGGCATTCCGATATGGCCGGGTTGGTTGGGTTCAAGCCCTCCCCCTTTACGCGGGAGCCAGCATTGGCGCGGATCCAATCGAGGCGGAGTCTTCAATAGCCGCCAGGCGTTCAACGGTCACCACCGTGATGTCGTCCTCCTGGCCGAACTGCCTTGCGGCCTCGGCGATGGCCGCTGCGGGTTGGGTCGAAATCGACCTCGCCCGCTCGAAGCCGAACAATTCGCCCTGATGATTCTGGGCCTCCACTACGCCATCGGAGTAGAAGGCTAATCGGCTGCTATTTCTGAGTTGGAATTGCGCGGACTCGTAGCTGACACCCATCACTACTCCCAGGGGCAACGCTCCTTGCAACTCGATTTCGATTCCATCGAGATAAGGCGACAAGTGTCCGGCGTTGGCGATCGTCACCTGCCCATCGGCAGAGATGTGTGCGCAGAGCGCTGTCGAAAATCCCCCTTGTGTCCGCCCCAGGAGCCGTTCGTTCAGTTGTGCCAGTATCTGTTCGGGCTTATGGCTGTACGCCGCCGCCGTTCGAACGGCGCCTACCAGCACTGAAACCAGCATCGCCGCCGGCAGTCCCTTGCCCGCCACATCGCCCACCACTACAAGTAGTCCACCGATCTGGTCTGGCAACACCTGGAAGAAATCCCCACCCACTTGCTGCGCCGGCCTATAAACAGTTTCAACCAAGAAGCCCGGCACTGACTCCACCAGTTCTGGCAGTATGACCTGCTGCACTTCCCGAGCCGCGGCCAGCTCGCCTTCAAGCATGGCCTCGCTTCGGCTCAGGCGGAGTGTGCGCAGCAGAAGAATAACGGAGAGCGAAATCCAAAAGGAAATATCTGAAACATATGAGGGATCTATTGAAAGCGGGCCCACGTTGTGAGGGCTGATCAGTTCCGTCAAACGAGCTCCCGCACCGTGCGAGGCAGGGATCAGCAATAGAACGCCGGCCAAAACATACAGATAGGCGTACACCAGCCAGATTGCGGCGGGGAGCAGCAGGATGGCTGCCTCGCGGTCGCCGCGGCGAATCTGCTGTATGGCCGTTAACGTCACCAAGCTCGGCAGCGCAATATAGAGCGCGCCGAATGAAATTTCGGCGGTAAGTGATGAAAACCATCCAGCGAATGCGCCCGCCATTGCGATCAGAGCAACGAAGCTGAGGAGGAAAAGGCACGCACGCAGGCCCCGGCCAATGCGCCTGCGGCACAGTGTCATGAAAGTAAATACACAACAGAAAAGGTAGGCGAGGGCGACAAAGTAGTTGATAACCGACCACGCCACCGGGATGTTTTGAAAAAGGGAATCGCAATCGACGACCAGTTGTACAGCAATTGCAAGGCCGGCCATGCTTATCAACAGGTATTCAACCTGGCGGCGGCGAACCGAATAGAGCGCCAGGGCAATAAACCCCAGCCCAATCACCAGCAAGTTATCAATCCATTGACACGCGCTTTGTCCAGCAACGGTATACCAGGTGTAAATATTAAGCGCACGCGACTGGCCGAGCATCACACTCGACGCACCAAGACCGGGGAGCGAGCCTTCCCATTCGATGGGCGCCATGTGCGCACGGACAGCGATGACCAGGGTCCCCGACGCAAGCTGCGCATCGGAAATGGGGCGCAGCAAATGGCCTGTGCTGGTGAACGGGGCGAAGGGCGCAACGCGACCCGACTCGATGAGCCGTTCCCCGTTGACGTAGATCTCATAGGCGCTGGAGATGTTCGTCGCGGCCAAAGCCATCCCGGTCTGCGATGGGGTGATCGTCACGTGAATTCGGTACCAGACCACCTCCGGCCGGGGGCCCGGAAGTATTGAGTGCAGCGATTCGGCCGCGTTAAACGGCAGCCAGTGGGAGTCGTCAAAGTTGGCGCTTGCATACGCAGGGTCATCCCCGGCGTGGATCAGCCAGGGAGCCGCAAGGACGGCGGGCTCGTGCAAGTCGGCAG